>JAFURQ010000003.1 GCA_017471825.1 Clostridia bacterium | reverse complement strand
TCTTCTGTCAAAATTTGTTCTCTTTAAAATTCGTAGAACTCTCAAGCCTGAATTTTAAGATGATTTTGGTGCTTGGCTCTCGTAGCCAAGTGCAGACTTTGCAAGAGAGATAAGTGCCTAAAGCGCTGAAAATTCAGGCTTTAGAGCGAGTTCGTATTATTCTCTCTTGCCTACCGAAAGGAAAAGTAAATGAAAATAGCAATTTATGGCTACGGTAATCTCGGACGTGGGGTAGAGGCCGCAGTGAAATATAATGACGACGTTGAGCTCGTCGGCATATTTACACGAAGAAATCCGAGCACCGTAAAAACCGTAAGCGGAGTAAGGGTTTATCACGCCGATGAGCTGAAGAGCTTTAAAAACGGGATAGACGTGCTCATCATATGCGGCGGTAGCGCTACCGATTTGCCGGAAATGACGCCGACCCTCGCCCGTAATTTCAACGTTGTCGACAGCTTTGATACTCACGCAAAAATCCCCGAGCACTTTAATGCGGTAAATGAAGCGGCAAGACAAGCGGGTACCCTTGCACTCATATCCTCAGGATGGGATCCCGGACTTTTTTCGATAGCCCGACTTTATTCATCTGCCGTTCTTCCGTGCGGTAGTGATTACACGTTTTGGGGCAGGGGAATCAGTCAGGGACATTCCGACGCAATCCGCCGCATAGACGGCGTTGTTGATGCCAGACAGTATACCGTTCCCGTTGAGGAAGCACTTGCATCTGTCAGAAACGGTGAAGCCCCCGAGCTTACCACAAGGCAAAAGCACAAGCGCGAGTGCTTTGTCGTCGCGGCAGACGGAGCCGATAAGGCGCGCATCGAGGCCGAAATAAAAAATATGCCCAACTATTTTGCAGACTATGATACAACTGTCAGCTTCATTTCTATGGAAGAGCTGAGGAGCCAACATAGCGGTATGCCTCACGGTGGGTCTGTTATCAGAAGCGGTAAGACCGGCTTTTCAGCTGAGAATACCCATACGGTGGAGTTTAGCCTGAAGCTTGACTCGAATCCCGAATTTACAGGCAGTGTTCTTCTGGCGTGTGCCAGAGCGATCAACAGAAAAAGCAAAAGAGGCGAGAGCGGCTGTATAACCGTATTTGATATCGCCCCCGCTGATTTGTCACCTCTTTCTCCCGAGCAGCTTCGCGCACATCTTCTCTGATTTTTTAACACGGGTGCGGACTAACGCACCGAAGGAGTAAATAATTGATTACAAAAAACAAATTTATTTGTGAAAATATATCAAGGACCGAGGCAGGCGAGCTTGCATTCGCAGGTGTGCCGCTTTCGTGTATGGCAAGGGAATATTCCACACCGCTGTATCTTTTCGACGAGGATAGGATACGCGAGCGTTGCCGCACGTATCTTCGTGCTGTGCGCGATGGCTTTGGTCTTGGTGCCAAGGTGCTCTACGCATCAAAGGCGGCATCCTTCAAGCGCCTTTACGAGATTATGCGTGAGGAGGGAATGGGTATTGACGTGGTTTCCACAGGTGAGATATTCACCGCCTATTCCGCAGGCTTTCCGCTTGAGAGTGCATATTTTCATTCCAACAATAAAACCGACAGAGATATCGAATACGCTATGGAGCACGGTGTAGGCACCTTCGTTGTCGATAACGAGGAGGAGCTTCTCGCCATCAACGAGATTGCTATCTCACGCGGCATACGTCAGCGTGTGCTGCTCCGTATAACTCCCGGAATAGACCCCCATACCTATGCCGCAGTTTCAACGGGCAAGGTTGATTCAAAATTCGGCTCCGCCATTGAAACGGGACAGGCAGATGCCATTACCGCCCTTGCACTTTCTCTTGACGGAATAGAGCTTCGCGGCTTTCACTGTCACGTCGGCTCGCAGGTCTTTGATTCGGACGTGTATATACGCGCCGCAGAGGTTATGCTTCGCTACGTAGCACATATAAATGACAAATACGCCTTTCTTGCGGCAGAGCTCGATCTGGGCGGCGGCTACGGCGTACGCTACGTTGAGGAGCAGCCTGAGATTGATATCGCCGCAAATATCGCAGAGGTCGCGGAATATATGAATGCCCTTGCGGACAAGCTTGGAATACCGATGCCGCAGGTTGCCTTCGAGCCGGGAAGAAGTATTGTGGCGGATGCAGGACTCACCCTTTATACCGTCGGAACGGTTAAGCGTATTCCGGGCTACAAAACCTACGTTTCCGTCGACGGCGGCATGACCGATAATCCGAGATTTGCACTTTACGGCGCACAGTACACTATACTCCCCGTTGCCGCCCCGACTCCCGATAATTCGGTTGAATGCTCGGTTGTGGGCAGATGCTGTGAGAGCGGAGATATTATTCAGGAATCGGTTCCGCTCCCCCCCGATATGAAGCGCGGCGATCTTATCGCCTGTCTTACAACGGGTGCTTACAATTACTCTATGGCTTCAAATTATAACCGCCTTGGCAGACCCGCCGTGGTAATGTTAAGCGGCGGAAAAAGCTATCTTGCAGTCAAAAGAGAAACAGAAGAGGACATAACCTCACTCGACGTATAAGAAAAAACGGTATAACCGCTCGGTTATACCGTTTTTTATAAAGTAATGTATTATTTAGTAACCGTTTCAACCTTGATGGTGTTAGTATTACCGGGCTTTCCGTTTATCTGTCCGCCCGTAAGAACCACGTTGTCGCCCTTCTGAAGCTTCATTATCTTCTTTGCCTGCGCCAAAGCGTGATAGTAAACAACCTCGGTGGAATTAAATTCCTCTACCAGCGCGGGTGTGACGCCCCAGCTCAAATTGAGCTTGCGCCAAGCGCGCTCGGTCGTAGTCATACCGATAATATCGGCAGGCGCTCTGAAACGGCTTACCATTCGTGCGGTCTGACCGCTCTTTGAGCTTACGACAATACATTTTGCATCCACGTCAATCGCCATAGCGCACGTCGCGTGTGAAACCGCGTCGAGTATGTTGCGTATTCTGAAGTCGGTGGAGTGGAACCAGCTCTTATAGTCTATGCCCTTTTCGGTAAATTCGGCAATCTCTGCCATATTCTTAACCGCTTCAACGGGATATTTTCCTGCGGCGGTTTCTCCCGAGAGCATAACGGCAGACGAGCCGTCGTAAACCGCATTTGCAACGTCTGATATTTCCGCTCTTGTCGGACGGGGATTGTGAATCATAGATTCGAGCATCTCCGTAGCGGTGATAACACGCTTACCGAGAAGTCGGCATTTTTTAATGAGATATTTCTGTACGGTGGGAACCTCCATAAAGGGAATCTCTACGCCGAGGTCGCCGCGCGCAACCATAATTCCGTCGGCAAGGTTGCAGATGGAGTCTATATTGTCAACGCCCGAGCGGTTTTCTATTTTTGCGATAATGTCAATATCGGCGCCGCCGTTTTCGTCAAGGAAATTACGAACCTTGCGAATGTCATCCTCGCAGGAAACGAAGGATGCCGCAACGAAATCAACGTCATTTTCAATACCGAACAAAAGGTCTGCCTTGTCCTGCTCGCCAAGATACTCCTGCTTGAGAATCTTGTTGGGGAAATTCATACTCTTCCTGTCTGAAAGCTCACCGCCCGCAATAACGGTACAGTGCGCTTCTTTACCGGAAATTTCGGTAACCTCGAAAATTACAAGTCCGTTGTTGAGCAAAATTCTGTCACCAACCGCCAGCTCCTCCATAAGATGCTTATAGGAAACCGATACGCGCTCGCTTGTGCCGACTATGTCATCGGTCGTGAAGGTGAAGGTGTCACCGTCGTTAAGAAATATTTTGCCACCCTCAAAGGTTCCTATTCGGTATTCGGGTCCCTTTGTATCAAGCATAATGGGAATAGGAAGCCCGAGCTTCTCTCTGACCTTTTTGATAAGCTCGATTTTTTCCCTGTGCTGATCGTGAGTTCCGTGTGAAAAGTTGAGTCTTGCCACGTTCATACCCGCACGGCACATAGCAGTTAGGGTAGCCTCGGTATCTGAGGCAGGGCCTATGGTGCAAATAATTTTTGTCTTACGCATTTTATCTCCTTTATGGGTTTAAGAGGACCCCGTGTGAAATTTTAAAAAACAAAGCCGCGCATAAAGGCGCGGCTTTTGTAACGTTTAAGATACATTAGTCGGTTGTATAATTGTCGAAATAGCCTTGAATATGAACGATGGGCGTTCCCTTGTCACCCGAACCTGAGGTGAGGTCGCAAAGAGAACCGATAAGGTCGGTAAGGCGACGGGGAGTGGTGCCCTCAGATGCCATCTGACCAAAGAGGTCCGAGTCCTTTTCAACAATCTTTGCCTTTATAGCTTCCTTTAGCTCATCTCCTGAAAGCGCGGAGAATTCATTGTCTGCAAGATATTTGAGCTTCAGCTCGTTGGGAGTACCTTCAAGACCTGAAGTGTATGCAGGTGAAACAACCGGATCTGCAAGCTCCCATATTTTTCCTACGGGATCCTTGAAGGCTCCGTCACCGTAAACCATAACCTCGACAACCTTGCCCGTCGCTTCGTAAAGCTTCTTCTGAATAGCATCTACAATTGGCTGACAGTCGCGAGGGAAGAGCTTTACTCTGTCCTCGGTTGCCTTGTTAGAGCCGAGCAGACCGTAATTTTTGTTATATCCACTTCCGTTAACGGGCGATGCGAGAATCTCATCAAGTCCGAAAACCTTTTCGGCACCTGCATTCTTGAGCAAACGCTTTGTGCGCGCTCTTGTGTGAATGTCGCAGTTTATAACGTTTTTAGTGTAATCGAGAACCGCACGGCAATCGTTTGCAAATATTATTTCAACCTCTGCGCCGCACTCTTTTATAAGCTCCTCGTAATATTCAACGTAATCAACACCGGTGAATCTGTGCTTTTCATAGCCGAAAAGCTCGCGGTATTTTTCAAGCGAGAGCACGTCGGTGTAGGGATTTACTCCCTTTTCGTCAAGAGCATCAAGAGATATAAGGTGGTTTCCAACCTCGTCGGAGGGGTAGGAGAGCATCAAAACTACCTTCTTCACTCCCTTTGCTATACCGCGAAGGCAGATTGCAAAACGGTTGCGGCTGAGAATGGGGAAGATAACGCCTACGGTTTCATATCCGAATTTTGCTCTTACGTCCTCTGCGATATCGTCAACAGATGCGTAATTTCCTTGCGCTCTGGCAACTATCGCCTCGGTCATTGCCACAATATCGCGGTCGCGGATTTCATAACCGCCGTCCTTTGCCGCCTCAAGAATCGATGTGGTAACTATATCAACAATGTTGTCACCCTCTCTGATTATCGGCGCTCTAACACCGCGGGACACTGTGCCTATCATACGGCTCATGGAAAATCACTCCTTTTTGCTAAAGCAAAACTTTTAATACCATATAAGTATAGCAGAAAAACTTGTCTTTGTAAAGTGTTTTAACGAAAAAATGAAAAAGAATACAAAAAAATTATTTCCCTTGCATTCCTCGTTTAAACATGATAAAATAAATTAATGAAATATTTATATCTCAAAGGAGAAGTATATGAGCGCAAAAGAAAAATTTATAAAAATTTATAGCCAATACATAAAAAGGGAGGGCGCGGATAAGCTGCTTGAATATCTCCTTTCGCCGTCATCTGATTTTTTCACAGCTCCCGCAAGCGCGCGGTTTCATTCCTCGTACGAGGGCGGACTTGTGGATCACTCCGTGAACGTTTACGAGTGTCTGACGAGCTATCTTAACTCACCCCGTACAAAAGAAATTATAGGCACCTCTTATTCGGAGGAGAGCATTGCCATAGTAGCGCTGTTGCACGACCTTTGCAAAATCGGCGTTTACAAAAAAGGCTTCCGCAACGTAAAGGATGAAAAGGGCGCGTGGCAGAGGGTAGATACCTTTGAATACGACGATCAGATGCCCTACGGCCACGGTGAAAAAAGCGTATATATAATTTCGGGCTATATGCGTCTTACTCGCGAGGAGGCGTTTGCCATCAGATACCATATGGGATATTCCTCGACCGAGGATCCGCGCAACGTTTCAGCGGCGTTTGAAATGTTTCCTCTGGCATTCGCGCTTTCCACCGCAGACAGCGAAGCCACCTATTTTATCGAAAGCGAAAAGAAAAAGAAATAATAAAAAAAGACGCATCAAGCATCCTTGGGGGCGAACGGATTTAGAGCAGAAATTGTCGTTCTCCGACCGAGAGGCGTATATGAATACGTCGGAGGGAGGAAACGGCAATAGAATAAAAACAGTAAAAATAAAAAATGAGGAAAACCGCAGGTTTTCTACCTCTCTTTTCCTCTAAAAATGCTTTTATAATAAGACAGAGGTACTGTGTTTTTTTACACAATACCTCTGTTTTTATTCGGTTATGCCTAAATACGACAGCCCCTTTTTATTAAAGTGAGTGTGTGAACTGATTCGCCGTTGCAATTCTTCCGTAGCAGGTGTAGGTTATTGCTTCACCCTTTTTACCGTTGAGGAAGGGAAGAATCTCGCATTCAAGCTCGTCGATTTTATCAAGCTTGCCCTCTGTATAAGCAATAAGACGCTTTTTGCAGGAGGCAAGACGCTGCACCAACGCACCGAGACGGCCGTCGTGAACCTCAAAGCCTGAGGGCTTGTTGTCGATGTACCACTGCTTTTCAAAGGCTCTGTGGAATGCCTTTACGCGCTTTTCAAGCTCGGTGTAGTCTTCCTTAGCAAGTCTTTCGAGCTCTGCCTTATCTTTTGCTTTGTATGCCGCACGTGTCTTGGTGCCAAGCTCGTATTTAAGCTCAAGAACATTGCACAGCTCCGCAAGAGTGTTAAAGACGTAACCGTATTTTCTCGTGCGCTTTGCAATTTCGGCAAGCTCCTTCTTGTACTGTCCGTAGAGCTGTCCCGCGCCCTCTGAAACGGTATAGTCGAGGAATCCGAGGAAGGGATCGGAATAAAGCATATATTTTGAAGGACATTCGTGACCTACGGGTGAGTTTTCTGTGAGGTAGTTGGGAATATCGCACTTCATAAAATCGTCGTAATCAATGCCGACAATTCTCTTGAACTTTGTTTTTATCTTTTCCTCGTCATAGTTTCCTCTTGCATATTCCGCAATGTAATGAAGAGCGGGCAGCTGCGAGAAATGAGAGCATTCCATGCCGTCGTCACCCCACATGGTGAAGAAAATATTCTTTATTTTGTTCGCTCTGCAAGACTTCATAGCCGCGCTCATCGTGCGGATGGAATATTCGTTAAGCGGAGCAAATCCTGCCCAGCTCCAAATACCGCCTGCAAACCAGGTTTCAGCAGGGAACTGCTTGTGTATTTTGAACATTATGTCATAGGTTTCTTCCTTGTCGTGGTAATAGTCCCAATAAACAGGGAGAACACCCTCAGGCAGAGATTTTATAATCTCGTCGGGCACCTTTTTAACCTCGTTTATGTAATAAGCGTCCTGGTTCCAGATGCGTATGAACATATCCGACCAGAGAAGGAGGTCATAACCGTACGGCTTTGCAATCTCACAAATTCTCTCAAGGTGCTTCTTGATTATTTCGTTAGCGGGAACGTGTCCGTGCTCGTGATAGTATCTACCCTTACCCAGCAGGTGTGCCTCGTCCATGCCTATATGTATGCGCTTTGAACGGAAGCAGGAGGAAAGAGTCTTGAACATATTCTCAATAAGCTGATACGTGCGCTCGTTGTCAGCGAGAAGTATGTCGTCGCAGTCAACGGGAACCGCATCCCACTTGAAGAATGTGCGCATATGTGCGAGCGTCTGAATGCAGGGAATAGCCTCCATGCCAATGCTTGCGCAAAATTCGTCGATTTCCTTCATTTCCTCTATGGAGTATCTTGAGCGCATATATCCGAAATAGGGCTCACCCTCCACCTCGTAGGTGTCTTCCATATAAAGAAACACGGTGTTGTAGCCCATCTTTCTTATGGTAGTGAGAAATCTCTTGAGCGAATCGAGCGTCATAACTCCGTTTCTGGAAAAGTCAATCATAACGCCGAGTGAATCGTATTTTTTTGCCATTTTTTATATCTCCTTATAAAATTAGTCAAATAAATCAGCCGATAAATAACGTTCGCCTGTATCGGGCAACAGAACGACTATTGATTTTCCGCGATTTTCCTCGCGCCTCGCCATGCGGATTGCCGCATCAAGCGCCGCGCCGGATGAAATCCCCGTAAGAATACCGTCACACCGTGCCAACGCATTGGCACTTTTTTTCGCGCATTTGAGCTCAACGGTAAGTATCTCATCGTATACATCGGTATCAAGAGTGTCGGGAATAAAGCCTGCGCCAATCCCCTGAATGCCGTGAGCACCCTTTTTACCCTCGGAAAGCATGGGTGAATCCTTCGGCTCAACGGCAATTATTTTTATTTCGGGATTTTGCTCCTTCAAATATCTTCCTGTGCCGCTGATGGTTCCGCCCGTTCCAACGCCCGCGATAAAAATATCTATATCGCCATCGGTGTCGGCGTAAATCTCGGGCCCCGTGCTGTCGTAGTGCGCCTTGGGGTTTGCAGGGTTGTAAAACTGCCCCGCTATAAAGGCATTTTCTGTCCCTTCGGCTATATCCTTTGCCAGCGCGATAGCGCCTGCCATACCGAGCGCTCCGTCACTCAGCACAACCTCTGCGCCGTATGCGGATATAAGCTTGCGCCTCTCAATGCTCATTGTGTCGGGCATAACGATTATCACGCGGTAGCCTCGCGCCGCACCTATCGCCGCAAGGGCTATTCCTGTGTTGCCGGAGGTAGGCTCTATAATTACCGCCCCCTCGGTTAATAAGCCGCTATCCTCGGCATCCTTTATAATTTTTGCTGCAATTCTGTCCTTTGCGGAGCCGGCAGGGTTGAAGGACTCAAGCTTTGCCAAAAGCCGCGCTTCGAGTCCGAATTCTCTCTCAATACCGTGCAGTCTCAGAAGCGGAGTTCTTCCGATAAGCTCCGTTACCGAATCGTAAATGTTTGACATAGTATCACCTCACTATGTAAGTATAACCATTTTAACATATACTATTATTTAAGTCAATAACAAAAAATAAAAAAAGCAGGGCCGAAGCCCTGCTTTTAGTCAGTTATTAAACCTTGTCGAATCTCTTACGAGCAACGTAGGAGGTGTGAAGAATGTGGTGCGCCTTGTGACAACCGTATCCACCCTTAAAGTAGTTGTCGTAAACTTCCTTAATGATGGGGTTGTTGTGCGACTTTCTCATCTCCATTGCCGCATCCTGATCGTAAAGAGCCTTAGCTCTTACAGCCTTGAGATCAACGGTGTCGCGTACGTACTGAGGCTGAATGGGCTGACCGCCGCCGTTTACACAGCCGCCGGGGCATCCCATAATCTCAACGAACGTCCAATCTGCCTCACCGCTTGCAATCTTGTCCATAACAAGCTTCGCATTAGCCGCGCCGGAAGCAACGCAAACCTTGATATCCATACCTGCGATATTGTAGGTAGCTTCCTTGAGACCCTCGGTTCCGCGAACCTCGGTAAACTCTATCTCCTTGTTGTCCTTACCGGTAAGAACGTCGTTAGCGGTACGAAGTGCAGCCTCCATAACGCCGCCGGTTGCACCGAAGATAACAGCCGCACCGGTGTCAACACCTAGAGCCGTGTCAAATTCTTCGTCAGGAAGAGCGGTGAACTTGATACCTGCTCTGCCAATCATCTTTGCAAGCTCACGGGTCGTGAGAGCAACGTCAACGTCAACGATTCCTTCGCCTGCCGCACACATATCGTCTCTCTGAACCTCGAACTTCTTCGCGGTACAGGGCATGATGGAAACGACGAAGATATCCTTAGGATCGTAGCCCATCTTTTCAGCCCAGTAGGTCTTTATGAGCGCGCCGCCCATCTGCTGAGGAGACTTGCAGGAGGAGAGGTGTCCGATATACTCGGGATAGTAGTACTCGCAGAACTTAACCCATCCGGGAGAGCAGGAGGTGATCATGGGAAGGGTTCCGCCGTTCTTTACGCGCTCAAGAAGCTCGGTAGCCTCTTCAACGATGGTAAAGTCAGCAGCGGTGTTGGTGTCAAATACCTTTTCAAAGCCAAGACGGCGCAGAGCCGCAACCATCTTGCCCTCAACGTTGGTTCCGATAGGCATACCGAAGCACTCGCCGAGAGTTGCTCTGATGGAGGGAGCGGTCTGAACAACAACGTGCTTGGAGGAATCAGCGAGAGCCGCCCATACCTTGTCGGTATCGTCGCGCTCAACGAGTGCGCCGGTGGGGCAAACTGCAGTACACTGACCGCAGGAGATACAGGGAGTATCGCCAAGGTCCATATTGAAGGGCTGACCGATGCAGGTATCGATACCGCGGTTGTTTGCGCCGATAACTGCAACGTGCTGCTCCTCACATACCGCAACGCATCTGCGGCAAAGGATACACTTGTTGTTATCTCTTACGAGGTGGGGGGTAGAGTAGTCAAGCTCATAGGTGGGCTTGAAGCCTTCAAACTCCTTCGAGTTTACACCGTATTCAAGACAAAGCTTCTGAAGCTCGCAGTTGGTGGAACGCGAGCAGGAAAGACAGCTCATATCGTGAGTGGAGAGAATAAGCTCAAGGGTGGTTTTGCGTGCCGCTCTTACCTTGGGTGAGTTGGTCTGAATCTCCATACCCTCGGTAACGGGATATACGCAGGCGGTAACAAGTCCGCGCGCGCCGGTTGCTTCAACAACGCAGATACGGCAGGCACCGATTTCATTTTTCTCCTTCATATAGCAGAGGGTGGGGACTTCCACGCCTGCTGCACGGGCAGCCTCGAGAATAGTGGCGCCCTTGGGTACGCTTACAGCGATACCGTTAACTTTTACATTAAGCATTTCCATTACAGCGTACTCCTTTCATTATATCTTGGATATAGCGCCGAACTTACAGCCTGCCATACAAGCACTACATTTGATACACTTTGCGGTATCGATAACGTAGGAGGGAAGCTTATGTCCGGGAGCTACATAATCTGTCTTTGTAATAGCATCAACAGGGCAGTTCTTTGCACACTTGCCGCAGCCGATACACTTATCCTTGTCAATGTTGAAGGAAAGGAGTGACTTACAAACGCCTGCAGGACACTTCTTGTCAACAACGTGAGCGATATATTCTTCTCTGAAGAATTTGAGTGTAGCGAGAACGGGGTTGGGTGCAGTTTGTCCAAGACCGCAAAGGGAGTTCTGCTTTATGTAGTTGCAAAGCTCTTCAAGTCTGTCAAGGTCCTCAAGCGTGCCCTTACCGTCGGTAATCTTCTCAAGGAGCTCAAGAAGACGTCTGGTACCTACACGGCAGGGGGTACACTTACCGCAGGACTCGTCAACGGTAAACTCAAGGAAGAACTTAGCCATGTCAACCATACAGGTATCCTCGTCCATAACGATAAGACCGCCGGAGCCCATCATACAGCCGAGAGATACAAGGTTATCGTAGTCAACCTCGGTGTCAATAAGGCTTGCGGGGATACAACCGCCGGAGGGACCGCCGGTCTGCGCTGCCTTGAACTGCTTGCCGTTGGGAATACCGCCGCCGATGTCGTAAATGATCTCGCGAAGGGTAGTACCCATAGGGATCTCAACAAGACCGGTGTGCTCGATATTTCCGCCAAGTGCAAATACCTTGGTTCCCTTGGACTTTTCGGTACCCATAGAGGTGAACCACTCGGTATCGTGAAGAATTATCTGAGGAATGTTTGCAAAGGTCTCAACGTTGTTCTCAACTGTGGAAGATTCAAAAAGACCCTTAACAGCAGGATACGGAGGACGGGGACGGGGCTCACCTCTGTTACCCTCAATCGAGGTCATAAGAGCGGTTTCCTCGCCGCAAACGAACGCGCCCGCACCAAGTCTGATCTGAAGATCAAAATCAAAGCCGGAGCCGAAGATATCCTTGCCGAGAAGTCCGTACTCGTTAGCCGCATCAATAGCCTTCTGAAGTCTGTCAACTGCGATAGGATACTCTGCACGAACGTATACGTAACCCTTGGTAGCGCCTACTGCATAGCCGCAGATAGCCATTGCCTCGATAAGGCAGTGGGGGTCACCCTCAAGAATGGAACGGTCCATGAACGCTCCGGGGTCGCCCTCGTCTGCGTTACAAACAACGTACTTCTGGGGAGCCTTGTTGGGAGCGCAAAGAGCCCACTTGCGACCGGTGGGGAAGCCTCCGCCTCCTCTTCCGCGAAGACCGGAATCGGAAACCTTCTTGATAACCTCCTCGGGAGTCATCTCGGTAAGCACCTTTGCAAGTGCCTGATAACCGTCCATAGCGATATACTCATCGATGTTGTCAGGGTCGATAACACCGCAGTTACGAAGAACTATTCTTCTCTGGGACTTGTAGAATGCCGTATCGTTAAGGGATACGTTAACCTTTTCCTTGATAGCCTCTGCATCTTCACCGGTATCGGCGTAAACAAGACGCTCAACGACTCTACCCTTGAGAAGATGCTCCTCAACGATTTCCTTTACGTCGTCAGCAGTAACGCGGCTGTAGAAGGTTCCGTCGGGATAAACAATAACAACGGGACCGAGGGCGCAAAGGCCGAAACAACCTGTCTGAACGAGTTTTACCTCCTCGGCAAGACCGTATTCAGCGATATGCTTTGTAAAAGCCTCCTGAACCGCCTTACTTCCGGAAGAGGTACAGCCTGTACCGCCGCAGACAAGCACATGTGCACGAATCATAACTTTACCTCCAATTATTTAACTTCGGCAATAGTGAACTCTGTAACAACCTTGCCGCCTTTAAGATGCTTTTCAACAACCTCCGCAACCTTCTCGGGGGTCATCTTTACGTAAGTGGTTTTTTCCTTGCCTGCCTCGTAAACCTCAACAACGGGCTCAAACTGGCAGATACCGATGCAACCGGTCTGAGAAACGGTTACCTTATCGGTAAGATTTTCCGCGTTCACAGCCTCAACGAAGGCATTGAGAACGGGTCTTGCTCCGGCTGCAATACCGCAGGTAGCCATACCTACGACAACGCGAACGTCTCCGGAGCCCTCACGCAGAACTACTTTGCTTTTCATTCTGTCTTTGATTGCTTGCAATTCAGCTAAAGATTTCATTTTAATTCCTTTCTGAAATTTCATTTGGATTCTTTTGAAATGTGCTGTATGTAAAATTATTTCAAAACGATTGGTATTGCTCCTCGAGGTTATCCTTTATCCACATAATAACCTCGTAAGTATGGAGGGGAACGTCCTCCAGAACCACCCTCAGCTCCCTCGTGTCAAGAGCTACCGACTTGTCCCCCTTTTTATGAACAAAAACGAAGTCAATATCGGGGTGCCCCTGAATAAGAGTTATCAGAGTTTGTGCAACGTCGCCAAGCGGCGTGCAGTCAACGTGGTTTTTGTAAAACAGCGCTCTTACAACGGTGCCGTGCTCGGCGTCGGTGTCACTCGCCATCTTTGATTTTATGTCGAGTTCGCCTCCGGTTTGCTCGGCGGCAAGCTTCAAAAGCGGGATACCAAGTCCAACCTTTCGTGTCGTTCTCGTAGTGAAAAAGGGGTTTATGACCGACTCAACCGTTTCCGCGCTCATTCCGCAGCCGTCATCGGCTATCGTGAGCACGAGGGTATCCTCGGCTTCGGTTATCCCGATTTCAATAAAAGTGGCATTTGCTTTTGCGGAGTTTTCCGCAATATCGAGTATGTTAAGAGATAATTCCTTCATTTTTCACCTCAACAAATCGAGAAGCTGCCTTCGTAGCGAGCTGATATCGTCCGTGTCGGTATCAAGCTCGAAATAGTTCTCCCCGTCGCGCATATCCGTAAGACAGTGGCTGTCAGAGCCGATAACTGTCACGACTCCGTCGGGAATATAGCGCTTCCTGTATTCAGGAATGTTTTCCTTGTTATAAATTTCAACGCAACGGAAATTCAGATGCTCGGGAATTACACCCAGCACGGCGATAATGCCGTTTGACTCGCGGTCAACATGTGCAGGGTAGCACACCGCTCCGTATTCCTTCGCAAGCTGTTGCACCTCCTCCACCGAAACCGTGGTCGCGTTGGACAGAAGATGCTCGTCCTTGCCGATAACGTTGTCCTCACCGTCGAGTATGAGCTGCTCGCCGAAAATATCGGGTCGGTTTTTGATAAGCACGCGTCTTTTTGAAATAGCCTCGTCAAAGCGCATAGCGTCCCGAAGCTCGTCAAAGAGAAAAACTACGTGAATATCCTCCGACGTCGTCAGCTCCATTCCCGCAATGGGAATAATTCCGTACCTATCTGCCGCCTCGAAAAAAGCAGGGCAGTTTTTACACGTGTTATGGTCGGTGAGTGCCATAACGTTTATGCCGCACAGCGATGCCATACCCGCAATATTGTTCGGGGTGCTGTCATTGTCCGCGCAGGGTGAAAGGCAGGAATGATTGTGTAGATCGTAGTAAAGTCTTTTCATTAAATAATACCGTGTAATGCAACTGCGGTATTATACGCCGACATCTCGGTTGTAAGGACGTTAACGCCCTTTTCCTTTGCAACGGCAAGAACCTCGTCGTCGAGGCTCACACCCTCGGCTAAAATTATGCAGGATACGTCCGCAAGGGTAGCAACGGCAACCGTGTTTATGTTAGACATAATGGTTATCCACGCATCTCCCTCGCTTGCACGTCCCATAACCCAGCTGAGCAGGTCGCCGATATAAACACCGCAAACCTCGCGCTCACCGTCGGGCAAGGACAGGGCACGGCATTTTATATTTTTTGCAAGCTCGTTTACCGTCATGGCATTAATCCTCTCCGGTTTTATTTCTGAAAGCCTTTATGGGACATCCGTCAGCAGTAGCAAGCCCGTTGATTACGTCCTCCGCAAATGCTCTGCAATTCGGAGCTCCGCAGGAGCCGCAATCTATACCGGGAAGCTCGCCCTTGAGCTTCTGAATATCCGCCATCATTCGCATCGACTCTGCAATGCTTCCGCCAAGCTTCGTGTTGGAATGATACTCCGGCATATCCTCGAACAAATAGGAGTCGGGAATATACGCAGACTCCTCCTTGGAGATGGAATTTTGCGATATCGGAAGGTATCTTCTGAGCGTCTGAAGACGCGCCTTGGCGATGAAGGGATTTTGTATCGTGAGCACACCGCCCACGCAACCGCCCGTACAGGCGTTGAGCTCTATAAATTCGAGCGGTGGGATGTTTCCCGTTTCTACCTGATCGAGAACGTGGATAATGTTTTCGATTCCGTCAGCCGCGAGATAATCGTCGTTGAAAATAGCGGTTGCCTCGCCGCCCGATCTTGCCCAGCCGAGTCCGATTCTTCCCGATTCGGAAAGAGGCTCAATGCTTTCGTCCTTGCGCATCGTTCCGATAAGAGAGAAGTATATGTCGCTGATGGAAATAACTCCGTCAACGGCGCTTTTATAGCCGGCGAAGCCGTTTTTTACGTAGCTCGCCTTGGCTGCGCAGGGCGAGATAAAGAACGTGCCTATATCCTCGGGCTTCAATTCGGGGTGCGCCTTTATCGCGCGCTCCTTTGCCGCCTTGGCGGCAATCTCCATTGGTGGGAGCATATGTATTACGTGCTCGCTGAGTGATGGAAATCTTAAGCTTATAAGCCTTAACACTACCGGACAGGCAGAGCTTAGCGCAGGCTTCTTAACACCCTCTGTGTTGAGATACACTCTGGTGTAAGCCGAAACGAGCTCCGCGGCCTTTGAAACCTCGTAGACGTCATCGAAGCCGAGCTTCAGAAGTCCGCTTAATACGTAGTCTGCGCTGTCAAGATTGTCAAACTGACCGTAAAGTGTGGGGGCGGGAAGCGCTATTTTCCATTTGAAGCGCTGAATGTCCGAGAGCTTTCCGCAGACAGCCTTTTTTGCCTTGTGCGGACAGACCTTGATGCATTCGCCGCAGTCAATACACTTGCGCGGATCAATAACCGCATGACCCTCACGAATTCTTATTGCCTCTGTGGGACAGTGTCTGAGACAGGTGGTGCAACCGGTGCATTTACTTTCGTCCAGAAGGACGGAATGCTCGTAAATGTGCATAGAAACACTCCCTAATTTTTAGATATTTACTCTCATCGTGACCCTGGTACCGACACCGACCTCTGATTCTATCTTCATCGAATCGGTGTATCTTTTCATATTCGGCAAGCCCATACCCGCGCCGAATCCGAGAGAGCGGATGGTGTCGGGCGCAGTGGAAAAGCCCTCCTGCATTGCTTGATCGATATTTTTGATACCCGGTCCCTTGTCATCGAGTATGATTTCAATATAGCTCTCACATACGCGCACCTCAGCAACACCGCCGCCTGCGTGTATTACCATATTGATCTCACCCTCGTACATAGCAACCGAAACGCGCCGAATGGTTTCGGAGTCGATTCCGAGCTGCCTTAAATTTTTCTTGATTTGAACCGACGCCTGACCGGCAGACGTGAAATCTTCGCCGTCAACGTTGAAACGAAAGATTAATTCTTCGCTCATTTCTTGCCCTCGCGTTCACCCGTAAGCCCGTTGCTGTACAGGATGCCGCAGGAGGTATACATCGTTTTGTCGGTTGAGAGAACCACGATGCCGCTTTCCTCGGCAAGCTCAAGCATTTCGGGGGTGGGCTTTTTGGAGCGGACAAAAACGATACAGTTCATATCCATCATAACTGCGGTACGAATTACCTGCGGGTTGACAAGCCCCGAAAGCAGCACCGCCTGATTATCGACAAAAGCGAGCACGTCGCTCATAAGATCACAGCCGAACGCGGAATAAACGTGGCTTCCCAGCTTTTCCTCGCAGCATAGAACCTCTGCATCGAGCAGATCTCGCATTGTACTGATTTTCATAGTGTTTTCCTCGAACTTCCTTTGGGAATTATCAGGAATACTTCGCAACTATACCGGGTACGTCGTCAACAGTAAGTCTGCCGTAAACCTCTTCGTTTACAGTAAGAACGGGAGCAAGTCCGCAGGCACCTATACAACGGCAAGCGGTAAGGGAGAATTTTCTGTCGGCAGTACATTCGTCACCGCCAATGCCGAGAACCTCCTGGAGCTTGTTGTAGATGTCACCGGAGCCTCTTACGTAGCAAGCGGTACCAAGACATACGGAGATGTGGTGATCTCCTTGGGGGGTGAGTGAGAACTGTGCGTAGAACGTTGCAATTCCGTACACCTTTTCAAGCGGCACGTTCATTCCCTCTGCAATGGCATTCTGAACCTCAATCGGAAGATATCCGTAGATTGCCTGTGCCTTTTGCATAACTGCCATGACAAGACTTTTGTCATGCTTGTGTCCGTCGATCACCGCCTGGAGCTGTGCTTCCTGTTCCTTCGTTGACTTGAAGGGAAGGGTAGAAAGCTTTTTGATCATTTTGTTGTCCTCCTTTTTATTTATGCGTATGCATACGTCCATTATATCACTTCAACTTTTTATTTACAATAGCTACGGAATAATTCAATGATAAAAAAATAACTATTTTTGTCAATTGTTACAGAAATCAAAAGGTTTATTTGGTGCTTTTGACGAATGAAAAATAGACGAAATTTGTCAACTTTTCGCCTATTGACGCCTTTCCATCTCCTGCCTTTTTTGCTAAAGCACGGGAAAGCCTGATGCCGTCGATTTTGTCGACTAATGAAAAAAGCTTCGTTGAGCTCGAAACGATAACCTCGTCAGCACGGAAGAGCTCATCGCGCGTGAACGGCTCCTCGCGGCAATTTATCCCCATTTCCCGACAAATACGGATAAGCTCCCCGCGCATTATTCCGGGCAGGATGCGGTTTGTCTTGGGGTGGGTTATCAGCTCTCCGTTCCTTATAATTGAAATGTTCGAATGAGCGCACTCGGTAACGACACCGTCGCGCACAAAAATCGCTTCGTCGGCGCCGAGCGCCTCGGCATAGCTCGATGCCATAACCGAGGGGAGCAGGTTGAGCGTTTTTATGTCACAATATCCGTATCGCATATCGGGGTAGCAGATGAGCTTCAGACGCCTGTCAGGACGCGGCATTTGCGCCGGCGTCACCGTCATCAGCAGATTAGCCCTTCTTTTCTCGTGGCAGGCGTGTTTGCGCCCCTCGGCATACCTCGAAAGCTGAAAATAAAGGAAAAAGCATCCGTCGCCGTACTGTGAGCAAAGCTTCGTAACGGTATCGTAAAGCTCGTTTTCGGATAACGGCAGGGGAATACCGAGCCTTTTTCGGTTCCCCAGAAAACGGTTAATATGCTCTTCGAGCAAATAGGGCTTTCCGTCACAGCCTATCGCCGCATCGTAAATTCCGTCACCGAAGAAAACCGCCCTGTCGCTTAACGGAATCCTTATCTCCTCGGGCTTGCATATTTCACCGTTGTAATAGGCAATACTCATAAAAAAACACCTCGCAAAAACTTCATTCACATACTATGAATGATGAGTGCAAGGTGTTAATTTTTGGAGCGAGCCCCGTATTAAAATTTCTTCTCGAAAATCACGTTTCCGTCAAAATCCTTCGCCGTGAAGGTGCGCTCGGAGTAGACTATATAGCTTCTCGGTGTGGCTTCCTTAGGGATGGAAACAGAGCCGGGATTGATGCAGAAATTTTCATCGCCGAACTCCTCAATTTTCACGATATGTGTGTGCCCGTGTAACATTATTTCGCCTTTTTTGAGTGGCGGAGGGCAGCTTACGTTGAACTTATGCCCGTGTGTTGCAAGCACGGATAAGCCGTCAAGCTCAAGGACTGCAAAGTCCTGCATAATCGGGAAATCAAGAACCATCTGGTCAACCTCGGCGTCGCAGTTTCCACGCACCGCGATTATATCGTTTTTGTGCTCGTTGAGCAGGGGAATGACGCCCTTGGGTGCGTAGGTTGGCGGCAGATCGTTTCTCGGCCCGTGATAGAGTATATCGCCGAGCAGAAGAAGCTTGTCCGCCCCCTCTTTTTTGAACGCCTCCAGTGCTTTTTTACAGCTGTCAAGATCTCCGTGTATGTCGGAGCAGATCAGAATTTTCATAGTCACACTTTACCTCCGTTGCCGTCGAAGCTCTCCGCCGCAGCCTTGAGCCCGTTTGCCATTTCCGTGAACGTTTCACGTGAAACCTTTACAACCCGTCTGTCGTAGGTAATAAATCCGTTGGTTTCGTCCTCAACGTCGGAAAGCTGGGTATAAACGAATGCAGATGCGCCCATTTTAACGAGGGGGAGAACCTCCTCTCTGTACAGGCGAAGAATCGCACTCTCAAGCTCCTCGGCGCTTCCATAAGACGTGTAGCCGTAGTTTTTCTTGCCGAAAAGATGCCCGTCAACTCTGTGAGAATAACCGCCGAATTCGCTGATAACAAGGGGGCGGCTCTCTGAGGGAGTGCATTTGATTTTCTTGAAATAGACGTGATGCGAGTCTACGTCGCTCTTCTCTTGGAAGAACCATCCCGACGTAGCGTCAAAAATTCTCGTTCCGTCAAGCGACTTTGCCTTTTCGTACATCTCGTCTGCCGTAAACTGACCCCAGCCCTCGTTGAAGATTGTGTAGTAAAGAACCGAGGGGTAATTGTATAGGGCGTTGACCGTGCCGACCATAGCATCCTCGAATGCCTTGCGGCTTACGGCGTTCTTGTGCGAGAGCTTGTCGCTCTTGCGCTTGAAGCCCAGAGTGGGCAGAGCAGTATCTTTAATAAAGGAATACTTCGAGTTGTTTACCATATCCTGAAATACTGCCATACCGAGCTTGTCGCAGAGGTAGTAGAATATGGGCGGCTCGATTTTTATGTGCTTGCGGAGCATATTGAAGCCGAGGCTTTTCGCCGTGAGAATGTCCTCCTCGTATCCCTTCTGGGTAGGCGGAAGGAATATTCCGTCGGGGTAATACCCTTGGTCGAGCAGTCCGTTGAAAAGATACGGTTTTCCGTTCAGAGAGAGGCGTTGGGTGCCACCCGTGTCACAAATTCCGATCTCTCTGAGGGCAAAATAGCTCTCTATACGGTCGCTTTCGGTCTCTATTGTGAACTCATAAAGATACGGTTCCTCCGGCGTCCACAAATGAATTTCGCGAGGTGTGAGGGTGACGGAGCTTCCCTCAAACTCAAAGACCTCGCCCGATGCCTTGAGCGTCAGTGTTTTTTTTCCGTCGCCACCACCGCAAAGCTCGATTCGTACGTTTTTGCAGGTAGGTGTTACCGTGAGATTTTGAATATAGTCGCGCGGAACGCTCTCAAGCCAGACGGTCTGCCATATACCGCTTACTGAGGTGTACCACATACCGCCGCGCTTTTTCTTCTGCTTGCCGTAGGGGAACAGCGGCGAGAGATTATCCTTAACCTTTATCCATATTTCGTTTTCTCCCTCTTTGACGTAATCTGTTACGTCAGCAAAGAAGGGGAGATAGCCGTTGTTGTGTGAGCCGATAACGGTTCCGTTTACCGAAACGGTTGCGAGTCTGTCAATTGCGCCGAATCTGAGAAGCAGTCTGTCCTTGATAAAGCCCTCAGGAAGAACGAAGGTTCTCCGATAGTGCAGAAAATCGTATTTTTCAGGCGTTTTTTCCACACCCGACAGCTTGCTTTCGGGAGGAAAGGGAACTCTGATTTGCTCGTCGAATTTTCTCGGCTTTCCGTCCTCTCGCGTCATTGCAAAATCCCACATTCCGTTCAGACATATGAACGAATCGCGCTTCAGCTGCGGACGGGGATATACGTTCCACGGGGTATCGCAGAGCGCCTCCTCGTAATGAGGCGTAACAAGGGTGTTTGTTGTGACCTTTTTCATACTTTAGTCCTTTTCAAATTATTACGCCGTAATGGAGAGAATCATTGTGAGAGCCGTGAATACAAGGAAAAGAATGGAGCCGACGTTTTTGAAAACAACCGTTCCCGTGCGTCCCTTGGGAATTTTAACGGTGCAGGAGTTGTCGACGTGTATCCATCTTTTCCTGATAGCAAGCACGAGGATAACCACACCGCCTATAATGAGCGCGTACTGGAGCATTACGTATAGCGAAACGAACAGAAGGCTTGCCATTTGGGAGCTTGAAATACCCTCAATGAAGGCGTCAATATCACCGCCCGATGCGAGAAGCTCGGAATATTCAAACGCGAACTCGTTGTATGCCACCATCGCATCGTCAAGCAGCATAGGCAGAAATCCGCCGAGAAAGTTCAAAATTATGTGCATAAGTGCCGACAACAGCCAGCTTCCGCTGTTGACGTAAATGTAGCCGAGTACAGCGCCGAGCAGAGCGGCGTAGAAGAACTGATAAAGGTTGCCGTGGAAAAGACCGAATGCAACAGAGCTCAGAACGATAGCGAACACACTGCCGTAAACAGAAAGCCTGTCGATAAGCAGCTTTCTGAAGATGAACTCCTCGATTATCGGACCTATTACTATCGCCAGAACGAACGAGAGCCACGCGGGAGCGCTTGAGAGCGCGTCTATTGTAGAATTGCTGATCTCGTCGCCCTTAAGGATTGCAAAAAACTCGTTTATTGCAACGCCTATATAATTGCCGAGAATCATAAGCGCGAACGAAACGGGTATCAAAGCGAGAAACTCGCGCGTTCTCATTCCCGTGCGGTTGATTTTTCTCACCGGCACGTTGCGCAGGGTAACGTAGCAGATCGGCAGACCGACCACGTACAGAGGCAGAGTTGACATAAGGGTGTTGAAATATACGTTAGAATAAAGCGCGTAGTATCCGTCCTCACCGAGCGCAAACGCCAGAATAATGCTGACGGTAAAAATCAATCCGTATGCCGACAAAAGCAGGAAGAAAAGGCCGAGAAACGTGCGTGAGGTCGCTCTTTTCGCATCCTGTGTCACAAGATTATCGTAAAAATCATACCTCGGCTCCACGCCGAAGGGATTGTCATAGCTGTTGTAATTCATATTCCTCCAAGTCGCTGTGCGACAGCTATTAAAAGTGTATTAGTATCATTTTACCATTTATTTGTGAATAATACAACACTTTTTTGTAAAGTATAAAATTTTTATGAAAAATGCCGAAAAACAGTCGGTTAATTTCTCCAAAAAAGCACGCCTCAATTGAACTGTTTCTATTGAAAAAAGGAAAAAATTGTGCTAAAATATTTACATCTTTTTATTTTTGAGAGGTTTTTATGTTACGTGTGGGATTTGATAACGACAAATACCTGAAGCTCCAGTCGCAGAAAATAAAGGAGAGAATTTCGCTCTTCGGCGAAAAGCTTTACCTTGAATTCGGCGGCAAGCTTTTTGATGATTTTCACGCCTCGCGAGTGCTCCCGGGCTTCGCACCCGACAGTAAGATCAAGATGCTTATAGAGCTTAGGGACGTTGCCGAAATCATAATATCCATAAATGCGGCGGATATAGAAAAGAACAAGGTTAGGGGCGACCTCGGTATTACGTATGACCTTGACGTTTTGCGCCTTATCGACGCCTTCCGCGGCTACGGTCTTTACGTCGGCTCGGTGGTTATGTCGCGCTACGAGCCAAGCCCTGCGGCAGAGGCGTTTAAAACCAGACTTGAAAACCTCGGCATAAAGGTGTACAAGCACTATTCCATAGACGGCTACCCACACAACATTCCGAAGATAGTTTCCGATGAGGGCTTTGGCAAAAACGAGTATGCCGAGACCTCTCGCTCGCTCGTAATTGTCACCGCTCCCGGTCCCGGCTCCGGCAAGATGGCAACCTGCCTCTCCCAGATATATCACGAGGCGGCAAAGGGCATAAAGTCGGGATATGCAAAGTTTGAAACCTTCCCGATATGGAACATTCCTCTCTCTCACCCCGTAAATCGCGCCTACGAGGCGGCAACCGCCGACCTCGCCGACATCAATATGATAGACCCATTTCACCTCGAGGCATACGGCGTAACGACGGTAAACTACAATCGCGACGTTGAGGTTTTCCCCGTTTTGCGTGCAATGTTTGAGGGAATCCTCGGCGAATGTTCGTACAAATCCCCCACGGATATGGGCGTAAATATGGCAGGCTTCTGTATTTACGACGACGAGGCGGTAAGCGCCGCCGCAAGACAGGAGATAGTCAGACGCTACTATTCCTCGCTCTCCAATATCCGCAAGGGCTGTGGCTCGGAAACCGAGCTTCAGAAGATAGAAATGCTGATGCGCCAGCTCGGCATAACCCCCGACATTGAGAGAAGATGCGTTACCCCGGCACTTGAAAAATCCGAGGAAAACGGCGGCACGCCCGCCGTGGCAATAGAGCTGAATGACGGAAGAATCATCACGGGCAAAACCTCAGCGCTCCTCGGCGCATCGAGCGCCGCGCTTCTCAACGCACTGAAGGCGGTCGCCGGAATAGACGATGCGAAAAATATTATATCGCCCGAAATTCTCGCCCCCATTCAGACTCTTAAAACAACAAACCTCGGCAACCACAATCCCAGGCTTCACACCGACGAGGTGCTGATTGCGCTCGCTATTTCCGCGGTGAACAATCAGGACGCCCGTCGCGCCATGGACGCACTTCCCACACTCAAAAATGCAGAGGTTCATTCCACGGTAATTCTTTCTCAGGTGGATACTGACACCTTCCGCAAGCTTGGAATGTATCTTACCACCGAGCCAAAATATCAAACCAAAAAGCTGTTTCACAGATAAAGAAAGGAAAAGGATATGGAATTCAGCGTAAACCATCCGATTATCTTCGTGGTAGTCGGCATAATCATCGCCGCCGCCATTGCACAGTCGGTGTATTTCCTCGTGAAATCCTACCGCCGCGCGAAGGCAATCGGCATGGATATGAAAAAAATCAATAAAACAATGATAACCGCCGCGATTTTTACGATTGCCCCTGCGGTTTCAATAGTTATTACTGTCGTGGCTCTTTCAAAGTCGCTCGGCGTCGCTCTTCCGTGGCTTCGTCTCTCGGTTGTCGGCTCGCTCTCGTATGAAACGATTGCCGCCGCAAACGCCGCGTCGGGAATGGGCAAGACTCTTACAGAGCTCGCGGGCGGTATGACCGCAACGCAGTACATCACGATAGCTTCTGTAATGACTATCTCCATAATGGTCGGTATATGGCTCGTTCCATTGATTGCAAAGAAAATGCAGAAGGGACTTGTCAGCTTTGAAAAGCGCGACAAAAAGTGGTCTGACATACTCCAGAGCTCGCTCTTTATCGGTATGATTTCCGCCTTCGTCGGATACGTATTCTCCGACCTTGAACGCCTCTGGCGCTCGGAAAACGGCGTTTTTACCGTATCAACGACCGAAAACGGTCAGGACGTGGTGAAGTATTTCACATCAACCTCGGGACTCGTGCCCGTGCTCGTAATGGCGGTCAGCGCGGTTTGTATGCTGATTTGCGGACTTTTAATGAAAAAACTGAATTGGAAGTGGCTCAACGATTACGCGCTTCCTATTTGTATGATCGTAGGAATGGCGGTTGCTATTCCGCTTACATCCTGGCTCGGAGGTGAAATCACGGTATGAAAAATCAGCAAAACGTAAATACGTCTGCCGCGGCAGAAAACAAGAGCATTCCCGATTCCGAGGCGTATATGAACAGTGTACACCGTGACGGTACCGTGTGGAATCTCGTTATGATGTTTCTCCTTCTCTCATTCCCCGTAATCATCGGAATTATATTCCAGGCCGTTCCCGATTGGGCAGGACTCGGCAAGGGTCTGCTTGCAACCGCTCCTATGTATTGGGCAGTGGGCGTGGTAGAGGTTATCACCTTTATCCCTATGCTCGGTGCCGGCGGCTCCTACCTTTCGTTCGTAACGGGAAATATCTCAAACCTTAAGCTCCCCTGTGCTCTGAACGCTCTCGAAAATGCAGATGTCAAGGCGCAGAGCGAGGAGGGCGAGATAATCTCGACGATAGCAATCGCGGTTTCCTCGATAGTGACTACCGTGATAATTGTTCTCGGCGTTGCGCTCATTATACCGCTTTCTCCCATACTCGAAAGCCCCGTGCTTGAGCCCGCCTTCAACCAGCTTCTCCCCGCGCTCTTCGGAGCACTCGGCGTTGTTTTCGTTTCAAAGAATTGGAAGATAGCAATAGCCCCCGTTGCTCTTATGCTCGTGCTTTTCATCTTCGTTCCCTCAATCAACACCTCATCTGTTGGAATAATGGTTCCCGTAGGCGTTGTCTTTGCTATAATAGTATCGAGATTTCTTTACAAGAAAAATATTTTGTGAGGTAAAAGATGACAGGTATAATAATAGGCGCGTCAGTCGGCGGTGTCTTACTCGCCTTTATCGCCGTTGTTTTAATAAGAGCGCTCCTTTTTAAGCCATTAAAGGTTGAGAAGAGAGAAGCCGAGGCAGTTGCGGTTGACGAGGCACAGGCGGCGGAAAATCTTGCCGCAATGGTTCGTTGCAGAACTGTATCAAGCCGCGACAAGTCGCTTGAATCCGAGGAGGAGTTTGAAAAATTCAAGGCCCTTCTTCCGAAGCTTTTCCCCACGGTTTATTCGGTATGCATACTCGAATACGTAAAGGACAGAGCCATACTCCTTCGCTGGCGCGGAAGGACGGATAAAGACCCTACCGTGCTTATGGCGCATTACGACGTCGTAAGCGTAGAGGAGGACAAATGGGAAAAGCCTGCCTTCGACGGCATAATAGAGGATGGCGTCATCTGGGGCAGAGGCACAATAGACACCAAGGGCTCTCTTTGCGGTGCGCTTACCGCGGCACAGACTCTCGCCAAGGAGGGCTTTCAGCCGGAGGCAGACGTGTATTTTGCCTTTGCAGGCGATGAGGAAATAAACGGCCACGGCGCGAGCGATATAGTCGAGCTGTTTGTAAAAAGAGGAATAAGTCCTGCGCTCGTGCTTGACGAGGGCGGCGCTGTTATAACCAATATATTCCCGGGCGTAAAGCAGCCCTGCGCGGTAATAGGCATCGCCGAGAAGGGAATGCTCAACGTCGAATATTCGATTTCGAGCGACGGCGGTCACTCCTCGGCTCCCAAGCCTCACACCCCCGTTGGCAGACTCGCCGCGGCGTGCGTAAGGCTTGAGAATCACCCCTTCAAATTCCGCATCACCGACCCCACCTATCAGATGTTTAACACCCTCGGCAGACACTCCACGTTTTTCTACCGTCTTGTGTTCTCAAATCTGTGGTGCTTCGCACCCGTGTTAAATTTTCTCGGTAAAAAGAACGGCGGACAGATCAATGCGATAGCACGAACCACCCTCGCATTTACTAAAATGCAGGGCTCGCAGGGAATCAATGTTATCCCCCCGAGCGCAACTATGGCATCTAACTCGAGAATACTCCCGGGCGAGACCGTGGAAAGCGCGGTTAATTACATCAAAAAAACGGTTGCCGACGCCGATATAGAGGTCAGCGTGATAAACGGAAACGATCCCTCGGCGGTTTCAAGAACCGACGTAGAGGGCTGGCATAGGCTTGTCGGTGCGGTTAACGCAACCTGGCAGGAGGCTCTCGTATCCCCCTACCTTATGACCGCATGCTCGGATGCGCGCCATTGGAGTAAAATTTCCGACAGAGTTTACCGCTTCTCCGCGATGTCCCTTTCAAATGAGGAAAACGCGATGATTCACGGTAACAACGAGCGAATCCCCACGTCAACCGTGGCTAAAACCGTGGAATTTTATATCCGCCTTATAAAATCGAGTTAAAAATACCCGATAAAACTTTTTATTTATTCTATTGACAATATTTTTACGGTATGGTATAATTATACCGTTAATAACCCACGGAGGTAAAACCAATGAACAGAATTAAGACTATCGAAACCAAGGATATTGCAAATACTGTTGAAAACGGCGGCTGCGGCGAGTGCCAGACCTCTTGCCAGTCCGCTTGCAAGACTTCTTGCGGCGTTGCAAATCAGCAGTGCGAAAATCATAAGTAATGGTTTCGGATAAGGGGCTGACGCAAATGGCGTTCAGCCCCTTAAAAATGTTATAATTTAAGAGGTTAAAATGGTACATCAGTATAAGCTTAACGGATATAATATAGTGCTCGATACGGCAAGCGGCTCGGTACATACGGTTGACGAGGTTGCATACGATATAATCGAGATGTATAAAACTCACGGCAGAGAACAGATTATCTCTGTCATTCTTGAAAAATACGGTCATATGCCCGACGTTACGCGCGAGGATATAGAGCTTTGCCTTGAGGATATCGCATCACTTGAGGCGGCAGGCAAGCTTTTCTCCGTCGACAAATACGAGGCACTCGCGTACAGCTATAAGAATAACAGCAACGTTGTGAAGGCTCTTTGTCTGCACGTAGCCCACACCTGCAACCTGAACTGCTCCTATTGCTTTGCAAGTCAGGGAAAATATCACGGCGACAGGGCGCTTATGAGCTTTGAGGTCGGTAAGCAGGCGTTTGATTTCCTTATCGCCAATTCGGGAAGTCGCCGCAATCTTGAGGTGGACTTTTTCGGCGGAGAGCCGTCACTCAATTTTGAGGTTGTAAAGCAGCTTGTAGAGTATGCGAGAAGCATTGAAAAGCAGCATAACAAGAACTTCCGCTTTACGTACACCACAAACGGAATGATACTTACCGATGAGATGATGGATTTCATAAACAAGGAAATGCACAACGTGGTGCTCTCCCTTGACGGAAGAAAGGAAGTAAACGACCATTTCCGCCGCGATTACAGCGGTAAGGGAAGCTATGACACTATCGTTCCGAATTTCAAGCGCCTTGTGGAAAGCCGCGGTGGCAAGGGCTACTACGTGCGCGGAACCTTTACCCATAATAACGTAGATTTTACAAACGACCTTTTCCATATGGCAGACCTCGGCTTCACCGAGCTCAGTATGGAGCCCGTCGTATGTCCCCCCGGCGACCCCTATGCACTTACCGACGAGGATCTTCCCAAGCTGTTTGAGCAGTATGAAATACTCGCTAAGGAAATGATAAAGAGGAAGAAGGAGGGCAGGGGCTTTACCTTCTATCACTATATGCTTGACCTTAAGCACGGCCCCTGCATCTACAAGCGTATAACGGGCTGTGGCTCGGGTACCGAATATATGGCGGTAACTCCTTGGGGCGAGCTTTTCCCCTGCCATCAGTTTGTTGGCGATTCCAAGTACAGCCTTGGAAATATATGGGACGGTGTAAAGAATACCGCGGTTCAGGACGAATTCCGCGGCTGTAACTCCTATTCAAGACCCGAATGCAAGGATTGCTGGGCGAAGCTTTATTGCTCCGGCGGATGCGCGGCAAATGCATATCACGCTACGGGAAGCATAGGCGGCGTGTACAAATACGGCTGTGAGCTCTTTAAAAAGCGCATCGAATGTGCCGTAATGCTTCAGGTTGCAGAGGCAGAGGAATGAGGACTCCGATAGCAGATTTTGTACGGGCATACGCAAACTCGGGCAGTGTAAGACTGCATATGCCGGGACACAAGGGAAAGGCCTTCCTCGGATGCGAGCCTCTTGATATAACCGAAATAAACGGCGCAGACGTTCTCTATTCCGCGCACGGAATCATTGACGAGAGCGAGCGCAACGCCTCGCACCTGTTCAAAACCGCACACACGTACTACTCCACCGAGGGCTCGACTCTTGCTATCAAAGCAATGCTTATGTTAGCTATGCAGAGCCGAAAAAGTGACACGCCCCCCGTCGTTCTGGCGGCAAGGAACGTTCACAGGGCATTTATCAGTGCCGCCGCGCTCATCGATTTTTCAGTCGAATGGCTCTATCCCGCTAAAACAGAATCGCTCTGTGAGTGCATCGTCAGTGCCGATGCTGTTGAGGGGGTATTACGCAATATGCCATCACTCCCGTTTGCTGTATATATAACCTCACCGGACTATCTCGGAAATATAGCCGACGTCGAGGGAATAGCACGGGTTTGTGAAAGACACGGGCTTCCGCTCCTCGTAGATAATGCCCACGGTGCCTACCTCGCCTTTACCTCGCCCACCCTGCACCCGATTGCACTCGGCGCGGCAATGTGTGTGGACTCGGCACATAAAACGCTTCCCGTCCTCACCGGCGGAGCATATCTGCATATATCAGAGCAGTTTTCACGTTATGCGGAAAACGCGCGCTCGGCTCTTTCGCTTTTTGCTTCTACGAGCCCATCGTATCTTGTTTTGCAATCGCTTGACCTTTGCAACGCGTATCTTGCCGACAGTTATACCGAGCGGCTTTCAGAGTTCGTTAAGGGGCTTGAGCTTGCCAAGCAAAAAATCCGCTCGATCGGCTTCTCCATAAGACTGTCAGAGCCATTGAAAATTGTCCTCGATACCGTCGAATTCGGTTACACGGGTAACGAGGTAGCACAGTTTTTGAGAGAAAATAATATAGAGGCGGAATACGCCGACGAAAAATTCGTAACCCTTATGCTCACGCCCGAAAATGACGGTGAGGATATATCGCGCCTGCTCCTTGCTCTTGCTTCTCTTGAAAAGCGCGAGCCGATAAAGGAGCCTGATTATCCGCCCCTTAAGCCCACCGAGCAGGTGATCTCAATAAGGGAGGCAGTCTTTTCCCCGAGAAGAAGGGTAAACGTCACCGATTCCGTCGGCAAAATATGTGCCGATGCGGCAATCTCTTGCCCTCCTGCGATTCCGATAGCGATAAGCGGCGAGCGAATCACCGAGGACCTTGCGGCACTCCTTACCGCATACGGAATAAACGAAATCGCAATCGTTGATTGCTGAAAAAAAAGAACAGACATTGCTGTCTGTTCTTTTTTTATGCGTTCTTTATCACTGAGCCGTTAGGCGTTATTAAGAATAAGCCTTGCAGCCTCGTCATCCATTATCAGCTCGCTTACCGCAGGTACGGTGATTTTTGCATCCTCGGGATTTTTTATGCTCAATATAGGTGCTGTGAGCGTTGCTTCAACCGTTGACTTTTCAAACGCGAGGTCGCAATCTATCATCTCGCAGTCGATAAGCTTCAGGCCCTTGCAATAGCAGAGCGGCTGTGTTCCTATAATTTTGCAGTTCTCAAACGTTACGTTTTCGCAGTACCACGCAAGATACTCGCCCTTGATTACCGAATTTCTGACCGTGACGTTTTTTGCGTGCCAGAACGCGTCCTTCGTATCAAAGCGGCAGTTTTCGAAAACCGAGTTTTCTATGTACTGAAAGGAGTATTTTCCCTTGAGTGTGACGCCCTTGAAATCGAGGTTTTTCGACCGCATCATAAAATACTCACCGATACAGTCGGTGTCAGACATTTTTACCGTGTCGTTAAACCAACCGAATTCTACCGATTTTATATCGCAGCTATCAATTGTCACATCCCTGCATTCGCGCAATGCCTTGATTCCGTGCATTTTAGTGTCGGAGATTTCAACTGTCTCCGAATACCATAGCGCCGCGCGGCAAAGCTCGGTCATCTCGCATTTTGAAATTTTAACGCCCCTGTCGTGCCAGAAGGGGTAGCGTAAATTGAAAAAGCATTCGTCGGCCTCGATCTCACGGCTTTCCTTGAATGCGCTCTCTCCGTCGGCGGGCCCGTCAAAGCGGCAGTTCTTCACCCTCACGCCACAGCTTCCGTAAAGAGCTCGCTCATTATCGAATACGGCATTTTCTATAAGCTTCATTTTTATCTCCGGAATTATTGTTTTCGATAAAGTATAACATATTTTGCGAGAAACATCAATGAATAAAATGAAAATAAGTAAAATTTATCATTTTCCTTGCAAATAAATCCGCCGTATGCTAAACTAAAGTAAAAAATAACACTGCGAGGCTTTTATGAAAAACGAAAAAACCCTAATGTATCAGATAGCCCCGACCGTCCGCTATATGATGGGCTTCGTTATCGTAACGAGGGAAAACAACGCCATCGTAATAGACGGCGGCAGACCTGCGGATATGCCACAGCTGAAGAAGTACATCGGTGGCAGGCATATAAGCGCCTGGATACTGACCCACGCGCACGAGGATCATATCGGCGGCCTTGTCGACGAGCTGGCAAGGGACGGGGGTAAGGATTTCGATATTGAAAAAATATACTATAATTTTCCGCCGTATTCTCTGATAGAAAATCACAACGTCCCCAATTATGAGTATTTTGCCGAGGAGCTCAACGAAATGCTCCCCGCATTCTCCGAAATTGAGCCGCAAATACGCCACAAAACACACATCGTGCAGCAGGGCGAATCAATTGTGATAGACGAATGCAGGATAGATTTTCTCTACACCTTCCACGATGGACTTTACAGTAACGTAATGAACGATTCGTCCCTCGTCTTCAAGCTTGTCACCCCCAACAAAAGCGTTCTGTTTCTTGGCGATCTGGGGGCTGACGGCGGCGATTTTCTGTTCCGCGAATCCCGTCATCTTCTGAAATCCGATATGGTTCAGATGGCGCATCACGGTCATATGAACGTAGGTATGGAGGTGTATGCCGAAATAATGCCCGAGGCTTGCCTCTGGTGCTGTCCCGAACGGCTTTACAACGAGCCCGAGATGCCGAGCTACCTTGCCGATACCGAAAAGCAGTTCCGCAACGGAAGAATGCGCCTTTACGGAACGGCGATCACACGCAAATGGATGGATATCCTCGGGGTAAAAAAGCACTACGTTGTCAAGGATGGCACACAAGAAATAGAGCTTTAAAGGTAAAAACAAATAGCGGCAGATTTTCTCTGCCGCTATTCGTTTTTTTATTTGCTTTCCATCATTTTTGTTATGTATTTCATATATTCCTGCCAGTCCTCGCGGCTCATATAATGAGTGCCGCGGCGCACGTGGTAGAGAATATCACCCTCGTCAAGCACGCTTTTTGCCGTGGGAACCTCATCGTTGTGTACAAGTCCGCGATTTCCGTAAAGCCTGAATGCTTCGCTTGCCGCAGCGGTACAAAGGAATTCACTCTCGGGGTCTGCCCAGAGGTCCTCCTCCGCGCTTCCCACCATAAGCACGCGTGGTGCAGTGAGTGCGAGGAGAAAATGCTGGTCATAGCCGCGCTCTTCATAGGTCGCGGCATTTGCTACGTAGCGGGGGCAGAACCAATAGGGGAATACGTTTGTTATCACTGCAACGCTTTCGCCCTGCTTGCCGCGTGAGAGTGCCGCGCCCGAGCAACCGGAATCGTTGGATATTACGTACTTGAATCTCTCGTCAAAGCCGCCTGCCAGAAGCGCCGTTTTACCAAGACGGGAGTGTCCGACGACAGCAACGTTATCAAGGTCGATAGAATCAAGTGTTTCAACGTAGTCCATAACGCGCATTGCCGCCCACGCCCACATCGCAATCTTTCCCGGGGCGTTGAGAGGGGTTCTGCTCTTGCGGAAAAGGGGAGCTATGCCGTGCTTGAAATCACCGCTGTCGCTCGTTACTTCCTTATGGCAGAAGGAGAAAACCGCAAATCCCGAATCGACAATCTCCTCGATAGGAAGGTATTTGTCAGGGCTATCGGGGGAAAAATTCATAAATACGAAGGCAGGGCAGCTCGTCTTGCCCTTCGGGATTACGGAAATGACGGGGAACGATGCCTCTGCCTCTCCGACCGTTACGGTAAATATGAGGTCCTTTCGGTCCGCCTTTCCTGCGCAAAAGACAGGATTCTCGGACGCAAGAGAAACCTGCATGTGATCGGGCTTCTTGGGGATCACGCCGTAAATCTCTTCCTGCAGGAGCTTTTTGATTTCCTTTTTGCGAATTTCAAAATCCGCGGCATTTTCAACCGCACGTCCGCAGTTGAGGCGCAAAAGCTCGGGTATATTTCTGCTTTTTATCAAATTTTCGACGTTCATAGCTTAACCTCACATAAAATCTTTGATTTTATTATATATTCCTCGGTAAACTTTGTCAATAACTTTTGACTTTTTTAAAATAATATGGTACAATTATTTTATCAATCAGTCGAAGGGAGAAAATATGCGAAGCATACCATTGCCTCAAAACGTAAAAACGGCTATCCGTTTGCTTAATTCCGCAGGCTTCAGAGCCGATATTGTCGGCGGCTGTGTGCGCGATTTTCTCCTCGGGAAAATACCGTACGATTACGACATAACAACCAATGCCTCACCCGAAGAAATGCAGAGGATTTTCTGTGGCTTCCGAACGGTAGAAGCAGGCTTGAAGCACGGCACCCTTACCGTCATAATGGATTCGGAGTCGATAGAGATAACCACCTATCGCCGTGACGGTGAATACAAGGATCATAGGCATCCCGAGAGTGTGGAATTCACTACCGAGCTCCCGAGCGACCTTTCGCGCCGCGATTTTACAATGAACGCCATCTGCTACAACGAGCACGACGGATTTACCGACTTGTACGGTGGCAGGGAAGATATATCGCGCCGCATTATACGCGCGGTCGGCGACCCGTGTAAGCGCTTTGAGGAGGATGCCCTGAGGGTTATGCGCGCAGTACGCTTCGCGGCAACGCTCGGCTTTGCCGTGGAGGATAAAACCGCCGAGGCCGCAAGGATAAAAAGAGCGCATCTTCGCCTCGTATCCGGCGAGCGTATTTACGTCGAGTGGCGAAAGCTTCTCTCGGGAGAATTTGCATACCCCGTGCTCGCGGAATATTCGGACGTCATTACCGCCGCCCTCGGTATGAGTGACTACACTCTTCCGAATGAGAGTGATTTTGCAGATGCCGATTTCTATTCTCGCTTTTTTTCTCTCTTTTTCGATTTTTCCGATCCCGTGGCAGAGTTTGCCGCCGTTTGCGAAAGACTGAAAGCAGATAACAGGCTGAAAAAATACGGCTTGACAGTGCTTTCATCAATTGACCGCGACCTCTCAACCTCCGCCGCGATAAAAAGAGCTATGTCGGAGTTGGGTGAGGAGGAAGCCGAGCTTTTAATAAAATGCCGTATTCTCAAGGGAGTCGCAAATGCAGCCGAGCTCTCAGAGCTTTATAGAATCGTTGCCTCCGCCGAGCCGTATAAGCTATCACACCTCGCCATAGGGGGCAAGGACGTAATGGCACTCGGCATACGCGGCACCGAGGTCGGAAGGGCTCTTGCACGGCTTCTTGAAGCGGTCGTATCGGGCACGGTACGAAACGGTAGGGAAGAGCTTATTGAGTATTTAAAAAGTGACACGCATGCCGACTAATTTACAAAAATGTAAACAATCATAGTCAAAAAGAAGGTAATATAATGGCTTTTGATGCTTGTATGATGCGCGCGGTATTAACCGAGTATTCGCGCGAATTCAAGGATGCAAAAATTGAAAAGGTTCTTCAACCGCAAAACGATGAGATAGACCTCGTTATCCACAGTGGCAAGCTCTCGCGCCGCTTGGTTTTTAACGTAGGGCCAAACGCCCCGAGGCTTCAGCTCTCCGACAGAGCGAAGGAAAACCCGCTTAAAGCACCGATGCTCTGTATGTTCCTGCGCAAGCACCTGATAGGTGCGCGGATAGTGAACGTAGAGCAGCCGGGCTTTGACCGAATTGCGCATTTCACACTCTCCTGCTATGACGAGATGGGCTTCCCGACCGAGAAAAAGCTGGTTGTCGAGATAATGGGAAAGTACGCAAACCTGATTTTTCTCGATGCAGATGACAAGATAATCACCGCCTTGAAAATTATAGATTTTGCGGCTAGCACCGTCCGTCAGATAATTCCCGGGCTTCGCTACGTCCTCCCCGAAAAGCAGGAGAAGCTCTCTCCTCTTGAAACCGACAAGGCACTTTTCTTCGAAAAATTAGCCGAGTTTCCCTGTGAGCGCACGGGTGAAAAGTTTATCACCTCGACCTATTCGGGTATAGCGACCCAGATAGCGCGCGAGCTTGTATACCGTGCGACCGGCTCGACCGACGTGCCGGTATCGGAAATAGATTCGGAGAAATTCTTTGCGGTCTTTGCAAACTGGCAGCAGCTCCTTCGTGACGGGGCATACAATCCCACCGCCGTCATTGATTCAACAGGGAAGCCGATAGATTATTCCTATATGGACATAACCTATCTCGGCGATTCCGTCACCGTAAAGCATTACGCTACGCTTCGCGAGCTGTTTGACATGTACTTTGCCGAGAAGGACAGAATAGAGCGCATCCGTCAGCGCGCCCACGACCTTATCACGCTTCTTAACAACGCCGTGGCGCGTACAGAGCGTAAGCTGGCGATACAGAGAGAGGCGCTTCTCGAAAGCGAAAACGGAGATATTTATAAGCGCAAGGCGGACCTGATAACCGCGAATATCTACCGTATAAGCCGCGGTATGACCTCGTTTACCTGTATAGACTACTATGACGAGAATTGTTCGGAAATAGAAATCGAGCTTGACTCCAGGCTCTCACCTGCGCAAAACGCACAGCGCCTGTACAAGCTCTATAACAAATCAAAAACCGCAAAGCGCGTCCTCGCCGAGCAGATAGCGATATGGGAAAAGGAGCTCGTCTACCTTGAAAGCGTGCGTGCCTTTCTCGACAAGGCGGAAACAGAGGATGATCTGACCGAAATACGCGAGGAGCTTTACCGCTCGGGCTATTCCTCAAAGCTCAAGGGCTACCGTCCACAGAAAAAGATAAAAATGAAGCCTATGACGTTGAAAACGAGCGACGGAAAAACGCTCTACGTCGGCAAAAACAATATCCAAAACGATCACCTCACCTTTAAGCTCGCATCAAAGGATGATATATGGTTCCATGTCAAGGATATGCCGGGCTCTCACGTGATTTTGGTAACCGACGGAGAGGAGCCCACAGATGCGGATTATACCGAGGCGGCAGAGGTCGCGGCGTATTATTCGAAAGCAACGGCAGGTCCCGTTGCCGTGGATTACACGAGAGTGAAAAACGTTAAAAAGCCGGCAGGCTCAAAGCCGGGCTTCGTAATTTATAAAACCAATTACAATTATACGGCATTTGTTATGCCGAAATCTCACACGGGTGGTGCCTAATGGTTGATTTAAAGGAGCTTCATAAGCATTTTATTCTTGAACATCTGGGTGAGGGCGCGGTCGCCGTTGATTTCACAATGGGCAATGGCAACGACACGCTCTTCCTATCCAAAACGGTTGGCGACAGCGGCAGAGTTTATGCCTTCGATATTCAGCAGCTCGCCCTTGATTCCACTAAAGATTTGCTCGAGCGCGAGGGCGCACCGAAAAATTATACGCTCATCTGCGCCTCGCATCACAGAGTGCGGGAATTTGTGAATGAGCCGATAAAGGCAGGGATGTTCAATCTCGGCTATCTCCCCGGCAGCGGCAAAAAGGCGGTCACAACAATGCGCGAAACGACAATGCCCGCAGTCGAGGCGGCGATAGATATGCTCGCCCCGGACGGAGTGCTCATCGTGGCGATATATCCCGGGCACGAGGAGGGCGCTCTCGAGGGCGAGATGCTCCGCGAGTATTTCAAAACTCTCTCGAAATACAAAATCTGCCCGTCAGAATTCCGTATTCTTAATTCCCCCACCTCGCCGTACTTCTTCCTGATTGAAAAAAGCATTAAGGCATAGGGAGCATTATGAGAAGAGCTATAAAAATAACTGCTATACTATGTTCGGTTTTACTCATAATTTGCACCTTCACGGTTTCGACGCTCGCCGTTGATACCGAAGAAACGCTTATTGACACCGACACCGTATGGAAATATCTTGACAACAATACCGATCCTGCCGCGGACCTCAATAGCCTTACCGCCACTTATATGACCGAGGACAACGCGTTTTGTGACGTGGTTCTCTGCGTCGGCTCCGACGAAACGCAAAGGCAGATTACCTGGTACAGCACGTTAGCCAGCAGTAGCACAATCTACTGTGCCCCTATCGCTGAGGTTACAAACGGCGAGTTTCCTGACGGTACCGCCCATTCCTCCGAGGTCGCTGTAGCTACCAATAAGTCGGGCTACTATTCACACAAGGCAACGCTTACAAACCTCGAGCCCGATACCGACTACGTTTACTGTATGTCTGTCGGTGATAACTCATCCGAGCTGTACTATTTCTCAACCGACCCCGTAGGCGATTATGAATTCACCTTCGTAGGCGATCCTCAACTCAATAGCGCGGAGGGAAGTGCCGCATGGGCGGATACGCTCGCCACAATAAAATCCGAGCTCGGTACCTCATTGCTCGTTTCTGCGGGTGACCAGATAGTAACTCCTGCATCGGAGGAGCATTACGGTTATCTTTTGCTCGATGAGCTCACGGGATTTACGTTTGCGCCAACCATAGGGCCTGCGCACGATAGCCCGTCCGTCGCATTTTACGAGCATTTTAATCTACCCAACGTCAGCACTGAATACGGCGTTGACGTTTCCGGCGCAAATTATTGGTATACCTACAATAACACTTGGTTTATGCACTTGAATATGGCGGACACCGCCGCCGCAACCAATAACGAGCACAAGGCGTTTATGGAGCAGGCAATTGCCGCAAATCCCGGCACGGCGTGGAAGATAGTCGTCCTCCACAACGCGCTGTTTTCGGCAGGCTATCACTCGTGGGAGGAATATGCCCATTTTGAAACCGAGATAGGCGTTTTCCGTGCGGCGCTGGCTCCGATTCTCACAGAGCTTGAAATCGACGTCGTTCTCAGCGGTCACGATCACATTTACGTGCGTAGCAGAATGATGGACGGCGTTACTCCCAGCACCGACGAGGTTGTCGGTAGCTTTGTTTCCGACCCAATAGGCACGTTGCATATCTGTGCAAGCTCCTCCACGGGCACGAAGTTTTACGACTGCTACGTTACCGATGCCAATTATATAGCGTATAAAAACGACGAGCACAGAAAGAGCGCCATACATTTCAGCGTGACCGATACCGAGATAACTATGACGTCGTATTTTCTTGACGATATGAGCGTTTTTGATACGTTTACCGTGTCCAAGACAGCGCATATCCATACCCTCGAGCGCGTTGAGCCGCACGAGCCTACGTGCATAAACGGGGGAAATGCGGAGTATTGGAAATGCACGTCGTGCAATCTTTTCTTCGCCGATTTTGACTGCACGGTTGAAACCGCCCCCTACGAGCAGGTAACAGCACCCCTCGGGCACGATCTCGCTCCCGCAACCTGCACCGAGCCCAAGACCTGTAAGAGAGAGGGATGCGATTATGTCCGCGGCAGAGCCGGCGGCCACGAATATTCCGACCCCACCTGCACCGAGCCCGCAGTATGTGAGATCTGCTCCGCTACCGACGGCGAGCCTCGCGGTCATAAGTACAGTGGAGATTGCGATTCCGAGTGCAACAGGGCAGGCTGTAGCCAAGCACGAGAGCCGGGTGAGCACGTGGATGCAAACGGAGATAAGCTGTGCGACGTATGCTCGGCGGAAATGAAAAGCGGCTCAATCGCCGTGATCGCAGTGTCAGCTGCTTTGGCAGTTGCCGTGGCGGTAGCAGTAGTAATTATAATAGTTATTAGGAAGAAAAAAGCTGATATATAATTATATATAAATTATTTTTATAAAAACACTTTACTTTTTGAAAAAAGTATGCTATAATACCATTTGGCCTATGCCTTGGTTAAGCGTATGACCCTGCTCCGTCTGGACACAGTCCTTGCGTGGCTTGCGTATTTCACCCGCGCTTTACTCGGGTACAGGAGAATAATATTAAGAAAGGTGAAGAACAATGATTTCTAAGGAAACCAAAACCGCCATCATCGCTGAGTACAAGATCAACGAGAATGACACCGGCTCGCCCGAGGTACAGATCGCTATCCTTACCGATAGAATCAACAGCCTTACCGAGCACATGAAGAAGAACCCCAAGGACTTCCATTCTCAGAGAGGTCTTTCCAAGATGGTTGGTCACAGAAAGCAGCTCCTCGCTTACCTTGCAAAGAAGGATATCGAAAGATACCGCTCGGTAATCAAGAGACTCGGTCTCAGAAAGTAATTTTTACTTCCCGAGATTTTTCACAGAACGGGAACGGATTATTTCGTTCCCGTTTGTTGTGAAAACCCAAAACTGAAAAGAAAAACAAAAAGGGCGCGGCGGAAGTAGCAGTTAAATATGCGTTCGAGCCCATCGAGCATATATTTAAGTGCTATGTTCGCCTTTCCCTAAAAAAGAAAAGGAGAAACAAAATGGTAGAAAACTTTAAAACATTTGACAACTACAAGGTCTATGAGTACGATTTTGCAGGCAGACCCCTTGTAGTAAAGACCGGTAAGGTTGCAGGTCTTGCAAACGGCTCAGTAATGATTCACTACGGTGAAACCACCGTTCTTGCTTGCGCAACCGCATCCGCGGCGCCCAGAGAGGGCATTGATTTCCTTCCCCTGTCGGTTGATTACGACGAGAAGATGTATGCAGTAGGTAAGATCCCCGGCGGCTTCCTTAAGCGTGAGGGTAAGCCCAGCGAGAAGGCTGTGCTTGCAGGACGTGTTATCGACCGTCCCATCCGTCCCCTTTTCCCCAAGGATCTCCGTAACGACATCTCGCTCCTTCTCACTATTATGTCCGTTGACCCTGATTGCTCACCTGAGATCACCGCTATGATCGGTGCTTCCATAGCTCTCTCTATCTCGGACATTCCGTGGAACGGCCCCATCGGCGGCGTATTTATGGGTCTTGTAGACGGCGAGCTCGTTGTTAACCCCACCGCAGAGCAGCGCGCAAAGAGCGATCTTGAGCTTACCGTTGCAGCCTCCGAAAAGAAGGTTGTAATGATCGAGGCAGGCGCGAACGAGGTTGCTGACGACGTTATGTACGATGCAATTATGACCGCTCACGAGGAGATTAAGAAGCTCGTTGCCTTCATCAACGGCATCGTTGCTGAAATCGGCAAGCCCAAGTTTGAGTACGCATCGGGCGAGCTCGATCACGATATGTTCGACGAGATCTTCGCATACTGCGAGACCGCAGTTATGGAGGCTCTTGACACCGATGACAAGACCGTAAGAGATGCAAAAATGCAGCCCATTATGGACGACATCGTTGCCACCTTCGAGGAGAAGTACCCCGATATCAAGGTTATCCTTCCCGAGCTTATCTACAAGATTCAGAAGAAGATAGTTCGCCGTTGGCTCCTCGTTGACAAAAAGCGCGTAGACGGCAGACGCATGGACGAAATCCGTCCCCTCGCCGCAGAGGTTGGACTCATTCCCAGAGTTCACGGCTCGGGTCTTTTCACCCGTGGACAGACTCAGGTTCTCACCATCGCAACTCTCGGCACTCTCTCCGATGCACAGAAGCTCGAGGGACTTGACGATGAAACAACCAAGAGATATATGCACCATTACAATATGCCTGGCTATTCTACCGGTGAGGCAAAGGCGCAGAGAAGCCCCGGCCGCCGCGAGATTGGTCACGGCGCACTCGCAGAGCGCTCTCTCGTTCCCGTTCTTCCCTCCGAGGAGGAATTCCCCTACGCTATCCGCCTTGTTTCCGAGGTTGTAAGCTCTAACGGCTCCACCTCTCAGGGCTCTGTATGCGGCTCCACCCTTGCTCTTATGGATGCAGGCGTTCCGATTAAGGCTCCCGTAGCAGGTATCTCCTGCGGCCTTATCACCGCAGAGGACGGCTCTTGGGATACTATGATAGACATTCAGGGTCTTGAGGACTTCTACGGCGATATGGACTTCAAGGTAGCAGGTACTCACAAGGGTATCACCTCTATCCAGATGGACCTTAAGATTGACGGTCTTACTCCCGAAATCATCAAGCAGGCGCTTGAAACCACTCACCAGGGCAGAGATGAGATAATCGACAAGATTCTCCTTGCCGCTATTCCTACTCCCAGAGCAGAGGTTTCCAAGTATGCTCCCAAGATGATCACCATGCACATCAACCCTGACAAGATCCGTGAGGTTATCGGCTCCGGCGGTAAGGTAATTCAGAAGATAGTTGCCGACACCGGCGCGAAGATTGATATCAACGATGACGGTACCGTATTTATAGCAGCTGTTGACCGCGATAGCGCAGATATGGCAAAGGCTATAATTGATGCGATAGTATTCGAGCCCGTTGTAGGCGAAACCTACGAGGGTACCGTTACGAGAATCATTCCTATCGGCGCGTTTGTTGAGTACGCTCCCGGTAAGGAGGGTATGGTACACATCTCCAAGCTTCAGAAGGAGAGAACCGAGAAGGTTGAGGACGTTGTTAACGTTGGTGACACCGTTCGCGTTAAGTATCTCGGCACCGATGAAAAGGGCAGAATGAATCTTTCTATGAGAGATGCCGCTCCCGCAGAAGCAAAGGCTACCGAAAATGAATAAGTAAAAAAGCGAGCCGTGAGGCTCGCTTTTTTTGCAATAAACTACAAAAATCAACGGAAAATTCCATCAAGGAAGGTTATTTTGTTATAAAAAACAACGCGCCCGTAAGGCGCGTTGATAGATTACTTATTTAAGAACCATGCGAATATGTATGCAAGAATTGCTATGGGAGATGCCATAAGCACTATGAGAAGGACTGTTGTAACCTTATCCCAAAAGTTAGCCCATTTCTTTTGCTTTGCTATCTGTTCATCGGTAAGAAATTCGCGAGACATTGTCTGACCTCCATATACGGATACTTTCTTGTAATAATTGTAACACACATTTATGCAAATGTCAATAGAAAAAAATATATTGAAAAAAATGAAAAAATATGTTAACATATATTTATCAATAAATAGGCGGTTGAGCTATGAATAATATTGAAATAGAGCGCAAATACGTAATAAAGCTTCCGAGCACCGAGCTTCTTCGGGCACAGAGCGGCTATACCGTTTCCGAAATATGTCAGATATACGTTTCCTCGGCGCCGAGAGTAACTCACCGCGTCCGTTCACGCAAATATGCCGATAAAACGGTTTTCACCGAAACCAAAAAGGTGAGAATCAATAAAATCAGCGCATTCGAGGACGAAAGGGAAATAACGGCTGAGGAGTTTGAGAATATATCGGCAGATATAGCTGAGGGCACCGTCCCCGTAATCAAAACCAGACATACCTTTGTTTATAATTCGCAAACCTTTGAAATCGACGTTTATCCGCAGTGGAACAGCACCGCCATTATGGAAACCGAGCTTGAAAACGAAGAAAAAGAGGTGCTTATTCCGCAGTTTATCGAAATAGTCCGAGAGGTCACAGGCGACAAGGCATATTCCAACGCCTCGATGTCGCGCTCGTTTCCCGCTGAAATAAAATAGGAGAATGCCGAGGCATTCTCCTATTTTATTTGTGATATTTTTTGCCCGATATAATGGTAAACGAGCGGTACATAACCTCGTAAAGCACAGGTCTTATAAGCTGGTGCGGAAAGGTAAGCTTCGATATGGAAAGGCGCAGGTCGCATTTTCTTTTTACCGTATCGGCAAGCCCGTGGGACGAGCCTATAATCAGCGTAATTTTTCCGCTTTCGTCGACCGCGCGGCTTATTATCTGTGCGAGCGCAGGCGAGTCGTACTGCGTTCCCTCGACGCACATGGCGATTTTGTAGGAATCCTTGGGGGTTGCGGCGAGTATTTTTTCTCCCTCCGCGGCAAGCGCTCGCTCTATTTCGGACGCGTCGTCCTCGTTGCGTATGCTTTCTTCCTTCAGATTTATCTCGTCTACGCGCGCGTACTGCATGAGTCTTTTCTTGTATTCGGCGCAGGCTTCCTTTAGGTATCCCTCCTTCAGGGTGCCAACGCTAATAAAGGTAACGTTAACCATCAGCGTATCCTCGCAAGCTTTTTCAACCCCTGCTCGAGCGCATCGCAAAGGGCGTCAACGTCCTCTTTGGTGTTCTCGGCACAAAAGCTGATTCTGATAGAGCAATCCGCCTCTCGCTCGCTTCGACCGAAGGCAATAAGAGCACTCGAAAGATGGTGAGAATTAGAGGAGCAGGCAGAGCCGCTTGAAACGAAAATCCCCTCTGCCGACAGGTAGTGGAGCATTGTTTCGCTCTTTATCGACGGCAGGGTAATATTGAGAATATGCGGTGCATGCGCCACGGGATTTGTAATGCTGATTTCCGCCAATGTGGGTACCCGTGTCAATTTTTCTATAAGATAGCTACGTAGATTTTCAAGAGCCTCGCGCTTCTTTGCAAGGCCTGCCACGCCGTGCCTTACAGCCGCTCCAAACGCCGCGATTCCGGGCACGTTTTCCGTACCCGAGCGCAATCCGCCCTCCTGACCGCCACCAAATATGATTGGGGAAATTCCCTTTGACTTTATGACCCACGGTGCTACGACGAGAGCGCCGACACCCTTGGGGCCTGCAATCTTGTGTGAGGAGAGGGTAATCATATCTGCACCGAGCGCGCGCATGGAAATCGGAAGCTTGAGATAGCTTTGCGTGGCATCAACGTGCAAAAGCGCGTCAGGCGCACATTCCTTCATAATCTCCGATACGCTCTTTATGTCGTAAAGGGCGCCGGTCTCATTGTTGACCATCATAGCCGTGACGAGAATAACGTCCGCGGTAAGCTCTCTTTTGAGGGCATCAAGGTCGATTTTTCCTGCACGGGTGGGGACATACTCTATTTTAAAGCCCGATTTTTCAAGCTGCTTCAGCGGCTCCGTAACAGAGGCGTGCTCCCCCTCTGTGGTGATTATTTTTGCGCCCTTTTTGTAGCGCTCCTTTGAAAAGGCGCGCCCCGTTATGGCGAGGTTGTTTGCCTCGCTTCCCGAAGCGGTGAAGATAACGCTGGCATCCTTCGCCGCAAGCGAATCGCATATAGCGCGCCGTACGTCCTTTATCTCCTTCTCCGCATCAAAGCCGAAGGAGTGAAGAGAGGACGGGTTTCCGTAGGTGGATAGCGAAACCTCGTTATATTTTGCCAGAGCCTCCTCGCATATCCGCGTCGTTGCACTGTTGTCAAGATAGATAAGTCTTTTCATCAGAATACAACCTTTTCTATCATAGCCATCACCTTATCGAGGTGCGCCGCATAGTTTTCCTCTTTTGCCGTATAGGTGAAAACGTATCCGTCCGCCCAAAGAGCAACGCCGTCAACGGCAAGTATCTGATAAACGTGATAGCTTTCTCCTTTATAGGTGTAGGTGTATTCGTATGCAAAAGCCCAGGACGAGTTGTTACCCAGCTTCGTCGCAACACCGACGAACGACTCGGGATTTTCGGGATCAACCGACGCCCCCGCAGGCTTTATGTCATCAACAATCGCAGAAAGCTCGTTGAATCGCTTTTTCATATATTCATCGGCAGTCGTACCAACCGCTGTTGCCTCAGTCATAGAAACGTTTGAGCCGTCGCTCGCAGTAACGCTGACGATAGCGCTGGCATAATCAACCGTGAAATCTCCCGGCGCATAGAATTCAAATCCCGCAAGCTTCCGGTCGGTAACAAGCCTGTATTCGTCAGAAGGGTAGCTCTCCTCGGGCTTGTCCTCTCCCGTCTTGTTGACAAAACGGAAGCTTTCCACCACCTGCTCGAGCTTCTCGCGGTACTCGTCATACCTCGAGCTCTCAAAGCCGTCGAGGACCTCATATATGGCGGAATAGGTGAGTATGTAGTACGAGCCGTTGTGAAGTGCAAAGTATTGTGTAAAGCCATACTGCACCTCTGCATAGGTGTAGGTATATGAATATGCCACCGCGGCATCTGCGCGCTCCTCCCCGGCACCGAAAATATCCTCGGTGGGACCCGAGAGAAGCATCATATCCTCGGGAAAATCCTTGCGGCGCGCGTCAAAATATTGGTAGAGGAAATAATTCTCTTCGGCAGTGAGCTTATCGTTTACTATCGTAATCTCGCTTGCGGCGGGGGCGCCGATTTCCTCGGCTGATATTTCGGTGAAGGTTATAGACGTGGTGTTGACTGCGGAAACGTAAACCGCATCCACGTCAGCAAGATTTGCAACCGTAAATTCCTCGGGTGCATAAAAATAATAACCCTTGTCATCTCCGCCGTTTACAAGCTGCATACCCTCGGGAACGTCCGAGCTCTCACAGCTTGCAAGCGCAAAAATCGAAAGCGCTATCATAAGAATAGCAAAGATTTTCTTCATTTTTTGCTCCATTCTGCCGCACGCGGCATTTTATAATTCCGTTATTTTTTGTAAATGGTATAAATAATATGCTTGAAGCGCTCCGCGCGCTCCCTGTAATTTTTAAAGCAATCAAAGCTTGTCGAGGCAGGGGAGAGTATAACCGTATCGCCTGATTTCGCTATTTTTGCGGCATATTTTACCGCACCGTCGAAATCGGCTATGTAAATGTAGGGTACCTCGAGCTCTCGCGTGCTCTTCAGCATCGGTAAGAGCTCCTCGCCTACCTCGCCCGTAAGAACAACAGCCTTAGCCTTGTCGCACAGCGTCGGAATCAACTCGGAATAATCGAGCCTCTTGCTCCTGCCGCCGATTATAACAATCGCAGATGACGGTAGACTCAAAAGGGTCGTAACGGTTCGTCTCGGCGTGGAATCAATTGACGAATCAATGTACTCAACACCGTCAAAGGTGCCGATGCTTTCGCATCTGCTTCCAAGCCCGGAAAACTCGTTTGCTACCTCGTATATCCTCGACCGCGAGGCATATCCGTACGTCAGCGCTATCGCCGCCGTAAAGTTGATAAAATTGTGCCTCGATGCACGTTTGATGGCACCCGTGTCAAGAATTTCGACCCCGTTTGCCCGGATTTTCGTCCCCTGAAGGCATATATAGCAGTCCGCCCTTACGGCTTTTCGCATATCCGTTTCGGAAAGAGTAGTGCTGTACGCAATATCCGCCTTAAGCTCCGCCGCGAGCTCGCGGCAAATCGGGCAGTCAAGGTTGAAGACGCGCTCCGATGCACGCTTCATAATGTTCTTCTTCGCCTCTGTGTATTCATCAAATGAAGTGTGCCAATCCAGATGGTTCGGAGAAATATTTGTGATAATCGCACGGCGCGATGTCGGCTCAAAATTCATCAGCTGAAAGCTCGAAAGCTCTGCTACCGCGGCGGTAACAGAGGAGTTAATATAGGGCGCCATAGCAACTCCTATATTTCCAAGCGCCGCGGCGCTCCTGTTGCCCTCGGTCATCATCATTGCCGCAAGTGTCGCAGTGGTGCTTTTTCCGTCAGAGCCGCTGACAGAAAAAATCGGCATTTCGGCAAAACGGAAAAACAGCTCCGCATCCGAAGAAAAAACAACGCCGCTTCTGCGGAAGGGGTCGAGCTCGCGCCTGTCACGGCGTACCGAAGGTGAGGTGAAAATTATATCCTCGTGTATATTTGAAAACGCGGATTCTCCGCAATAGATTTCATCAAATAAATTCACACGCCCCTGCACATCGGGATTTATTTCCCTGTCGGAACGCAGTATAAGCGGAAGTCTCGGATACTTCTTTTTCAGGTACTCACAAATACCGATAGTTGACTGCCCCAGCCCCAAAAAGCCGGCACAGCCGATATCCCTGCCGTCATAAACGAATTTTCTCATAAATTCTCCGTTGGCAATACCATTATATAATATTTTCCCAACACTTCAACAGTAAAACCGAAAAATTTACAAAAAGAAAACATTAGGTACGCCTAATAAGAGTTTATGACAAACCGTGCTTTAGATTTCCTCAAAAAATTTCAGCACACCGACTCTACCGAGTAGTGTGCAGAATTACATAAATTTGACTGAGCTTGTAAGCCGGGTTCTGTACGCCTCGCGGCGTGGCAATCATCTATCTTCACTGCACATTACTGTACAGTTCAAGCCAAAAGGCTCTGCCACCATGAATATTTCGCGAGCAGCTCATCGGGAATCCCGAATTCAAGGTGTTGCATCGGATAGGGTTTACAGCGGATCTATGTTACCATAGAAACTGGTGAGCTCTTACCTCGCCTTTCCATCCTTACCGTAAAAACGGCGGTTTATTTCTGTTGCACTTTCCCTGAGGTCACCCTCGGCGGACGTTATCCGTTATCCTGCTCTGTGATGCCCGGACTTTCCTCGCGATAATACCTTTCGGCGCAATATCGCGCGATTGCCCCGCTCAGTCAGATTTTATTATATCAAAAAACGCTTTTTTTGTCAAGCATACGCCAAAAACAAAGGCAAACAAATTCATTTTTACCAAAAAATAAACAGAGCCGCATTTCTTTTTGAGCAAAAGTCACAAATTTGATAAATTTTAGGCAATGGTATTGTATATCTTAAAAAAATATGTTAAAATATAAAATGGCGTGGGAGGGAAACTTCTCCGCATAAATGCGAAAACAAAATAATTTTATATTTTTGGAGGATTTTCAAAATGGCAAATGTTAAGGTTGCTATCAACGGCTTTGGCCGTATCGGACGTCTTGCATTCAGACAGATGTTCGGCGCAGAGGGCTATGAAATCGTAGCTATCAACGACCTCACCAGCGCAAAGATGCTCGCTCACCTTCTTAAGTACGACACCGCTCAGGGCAAGTACGAGTTTGCAGACACCGTTTCTGTAAACGAGGAAGACAACAGCATCACCGTATGCGGAAAGACCATCAAGATCTACGCAGAGAAGGACGCAGCTAACTGCCCTTGGGGCCAGCTTGGTGTTGACGTTGTTCTTGAGTGCACCGGCTTCTACTGCTCCACCGAAAAGTC
>JAFURQ010000030.1 GCA_017471825.1 Clostridia bacterium | reverse complement strand
CATTAAGAATAACAGAGGACGATTCAAATACGAGTCAAGTCGGCGATGAGTCGTCCTTTGCTATTGTGGAGGTCAGAGATGAAGGGAACAACTGAAGAACTGTGGCACGGAAACATCATACCGCAAGAGGATAGCCGAACAAACTCCAAAGAGATGAAAAAACTGCTCGGCTATATGTCACGGCATCACGAGGACTTGGAGAAAAGCTTTACCAACGAGCAGAAAGAAATCTTCGAAAAGTTCCACGATTGTTGGAGCGAATACGCGAGCCTAGCGGAGGAAGCGATCTTCGCGGATGCGTTCAAACTCGGTGGAAGATTGATGATTGAAACACTCTCAGAGCAGCGCAAAAACTGATACGCAGTAAGCGAATAAAACGCCGATGAGGATTTATTCTCATCGGCGTTTTTGCCTTATTATGTTGAAAGAATGCACATATTATGATAGAATAGATTTAGAGTAATATGCTTGCGATGTTATATTTTTAAAATTATCTAAAAAGGAGAGCTTATGAAGGTTGTAATTATTGGTGGGGTTGCTGGTGGAGCGACTGCTGCGGCAAGAATAAGAAGGTTAGACGAGAATGCGGAGATTATCATTTTTGAGCGCTCGGGTTATATTTCATATGCAAACTGTGGCTTGCCATATTATATCGGTGGGGTTATTGAGGACAAAGAGGATTTGACGCTTCAAACTCCTGAGGGCTTTTATAGGCGATTTAGAATCAAAGCCAAGGTAAACCACGAGGTAACCGATATTGACGCAAAAAACAAGACCGTTTCCGTAACCGACCTGAAAACAGGGGAGAGCTTCACGGAAAGCTATGACAAGCTGATTTTATCCCCCGGCGCAAAGCCTATTTTGCCCGATTTCTATACCGAAAACGAAAGAACCTTTACTCTTAGAACAGTAGAGGATACGCTGAAAATCCGCGCTTTTGTCGAGCAAAATCAGCCTAAAACGGCAGTTGTTATCGGCGGTGGCTTTATCGGTCTTGAAATGGCGGAAAACCTTTCTTAGCTTGGAATAAAAACAACAATAGTTCATCGTGGCAACCATCTTTTACCGCCCGTTGACTGCGATATGGCATCGTTTATTCACGCAAGCTTCCGTTACCACGGAGTAGAGCTGTTACTTAACAGTAGCGCAAGTAAAATGAGCATTACAGATAACAAGGTTTTGCTTGAGCTTGACGGTGGAGAGAAGCTCAGCGCCGATATGGTCGTGCTTGCGGTTGGTGTTACTCCCGAAAATACACTTGCTAAAAAGGCAGGCTTGGAGCTTGGCTTAAAGGGCACAATTAAGGTAAATAGCAAAATGGAAGCCTCTGTCCCCGATATCTACGCAGTGGGAGATGCCGTGCAGGTAAAGCATTTTGTAACCGAGCAGGATGCGGTAATTTCCTTGGCAGGACCTGCAAATAAGCAGGGGCGTGTCGCTGCTGACAATATTTGTGGACTGGAGAGCGAATATAAGGGCTCACAGGGCTCATCTGTTATAAAGCTGTTTGATATGACAGTGGCAACGACAGGAATTAACGAACAGCAAGCAAAATCAAACGGCTACGAATACGAAAAGGTTATTTTAACCCAAAATTCCCACGCAGGATATTATCCCGGTGCAAAAACAATGACTCTGAAGCTGATTTTTGAAAGGAAGAGCCTTAAAATTTTAGGCGCACAAATTGTCGGCTACGATGGCGTTGATAAGCGAATT
>JAFURQ010000029.1 GCA_017471825.1 Clostridia bacterium | reverse complement strand
TCGTAAAGAAAGGCGCACAAACGCTGATATCAAAGCCCAAGACCAAATCCTCGATACGCACGCTACTGTTGCCGAGCGATATGGTGGAAATCCTTGCAGAGCATAAGAAAACCGCCACATGCGAGTGGGTGTTCCCATCACCCATAAAAGAAGGAGAACCCCGAAACCCTGCATCAATATACGGCAAGTTCCAAAAGATACTCGAAAGGTCGCATTGCAAGAAGATACGCTTCCATGATCTACGCCACACCTTCGCTACGATGGCGTTAGAGAACGGCATGGACATCAAGACTCTCTCTGCTATGATAGGTCACATAAGCTCGGAAACGACCTTAAACATCTACAGCCACATCACCGACACGATGCAACAGCAGGCAGCGGTGAGGATCGACCGAGAGATCGGCGGTACAAACGCAGAAATGCCCGAACCGCCGCCTCCCAAGGTAAGTGCCGAGCTAAGCCCCGAAAACGCCACTGAAGCGGTTTTTGAGCCGTACAGACCGAAGATAAGAAAGAGTGGCACGGGATGCGTGACGATGATAAACGACCACCTCTACGAAGGGCGGTTCACACCGAGAGTCAACGGCAAACGCATCTCAAAGAATGTCTACGCAAAGACACGAGAGGAATGCGAGGAAAAGCTCGCGGAGCTGATAAAAACGATGAAGGCAGAAATCGCCGAGATGAAAAAACAAGCAAAGAACGCATAATGACAGAGGGGTGACCAAGAACGGTCACCCCTCAAAATTTGCGATGCAGTAAGCAAAGAAAAAGGCTTCGGGAATTGCTTCCCAAAGCCAATTTTGGTCGGAGTGACACGACTCGAACGTGCGATCCCCGCATCCCAAATGCGGTGCGATACCAGCTTCGCTACACCCCGATATTGTATTAAGTTTTCCGTAAGTGGTCAAATCTGTGGTCAAACCACTTATTATGAGGATTTTGCGAGAGAGTAGAGTGCCGAAAAAGTCAGTGTTTACAAGGCTTTTTGGCGTTTTTCGCTTCTTCGGGGAGCGTAGGCGGTGTCCTGCTCCCAAAGCACGCGCGCTACCAACTGCGCTACATCCCGAAAAAGAAATTAAATGTTTAGTATAACTGTTGATATCAAGAAAATCGAAGGTATGACGTATTATTCGTCACGCGAATATTATAGCAGAACGCGTAAAAAAAGTCAATAGCGTTTTAGTGTTGCAAAACGTATTTTTTTGTGGTACAATAGAGAAAAAAGAGGTGGAGCGTATGAAGGTAGTAGTAAGCGCTTGCTTGCTGGGCAGAAATTGCAAATATAACGGCGGAAACAATCTGAATGAAGCGGTTGTAGCCTATTTGTCCGGCAAGGAGATTATAGAGGTTTGCCCCGAGGAGCTTGCAGGGCTCGGTACACCGCGCACGCCTATCGAGATAGTAAACGGCAGTGTAATCAGCCGCGACGGAGTAAACGTTGATGCACAGCTGCGCCGAGCGGTTAATGAGATTTTAGAGAAGCTAAACGACGAGGATATCGAATGTGTCATACTGAAATCAAGAAGTCCTACATGCGGCGTGAAGCAGATTTATGACGGCACGTTTTCCGGTAGACTTATTGACGGTATGGGTGTCCTTGCAAAAGCTCTGAAGGACGCGGGCTACACTGTAATCGATTGCGAGGATATATAACAGAAAAAAGGCACAAAAGTGCCTTTTTTCTTTGTTTTCTTCCATTAAAGTCCCTTAATAGAGAGTCCCGTATAAAGCTCGGGATTTTCTGCGAGAGCAAATTGCTTGCCGCTTGCTACGGTAAGGTTTTCTATCTCAACCACCTCGGGAATGCCGTATGCGAAGGGCTTGTTCGGTGCATATTGCTTATCGTATTCGGGGAAGAGATAAAACTCGGTGGCGCTGTTGTCAGCAGAATCCGCAATCGTAAAGCCGTCTATTTGTATATGCCTTGGCATACCGCATTCGTAACCGAAATCGTGGTCTGCGCTGTTTACGGCATTAAAAACAGTCCGATTGTTTGAAGATGGAACCCATACGCAGTTTTTGATTGAAAGAGAACCGTTAAAAAATGAGCCGTAGTCGTCCCTTAAATTGATAAATGAATACGCCTGGACGGTGGAGTTTTCGATTGAAAAGGTACCAAAGCCAATAAGGTTCAGTCCGTGATAGCCGAGCGTTGTATTTCTTATTGTAGCGTTCGTTACTCCGCAATGCGCATCGTATCTCGAGATTACGCAATTTTCAATAAGCACGTCCTTGGAAAAATTAGTTCCGATGATGCCCCAATAACGGGAATCGGTTATATCTATCGTTTGTGTAACGTTGCGCATAGTTACGCCGATTGTTCCCGAAAGATTAAAATCGTACGTACCCATACTGACAACACTGCCGGGATATACTCCCTCCGTACAATACGTGCGGTGAGGAGTAAGAAGGCAGTCCTCGATGGTGAAATTATAGCATTCACCAACAGAAATAAAACCGTTGTATGGGGCACCGTGATCTCCCTCGCCCACCACGTAGTGAGCAAGACCGCGTATTGTTACGTTGGAGCGCTCTGTGTGTATGCCGCGCTTGTGGTAATTGTAAAATGATTCCGCCTGATTTGCTACGGTTGTAAAAAATCCGCCCTCGACCGTAATCGGCTCATCCTCGACTGAACGCGCATACGCTCCGGTGACTGACTCATAGTCCCAATTTATGTCTGTCAGAATAAATCCGTCATAATCAACGATAAAGGCATCCGAGGCGGCGGAGCCGTTGTCCCGGTTTAATCCCTTACGTATGTAAACCGTCCTCTTATCGTTAAAAACGCGCACATAGGCCTTACCCGTGTGAAGAAAATCCACTCTTTTTTGATTTTTTGAAAGAGTGAGTATATCGGCTGTGTATACCTCGTGGTCCGAGCAAATTTGAAAAACGTCGGACTTTATATTTTCAAGTGTTGTATCGTCGATTATAAATTTTGCTTTGCCAAAATTCGTGCTTGTCTTTATTGTCGCAGTCAAGCTTTTGCCGCCTATATAATAGGTGGCGTCATCTCTTGCAACCACGCGTGCCCCATGCTTGTTCGCGTATTCGTGGCAGGCTACAATTGCAGGAAGGTCGTCATGCTTTCCATCGCCTACCGCACCGAAATCCTCGTATCTTGAAATTTTTTCGTTCATAAGGGAGCCTCGTTTTTGTGTTGTTGATTCGATTATATCACCGTGCCCACCTGATGTCAATTGTTAATAAAAGAAAAAATTTTCTTCACTTATTGACACGGCGATTTATGAGTGATATACTAAAGTATAAATTTAAGAAAAGCGCAAAAAATATCACACGAGGTGACGTTATGCGCTTAATTAAATTCGTCTTGTGCTTTCTGAGCTTGACAATTATATTGATATACATTTTCGCCTGTTTTTTCGACGGAGTAGCACTCTTTGCCGATAAAAGCATCTCCGCACCGGTAAAGGAAATAATGACGGTTGTTGCCAACACGCTTGAGGTGCCGATATTTGAGATATTGGCAGTAGCGTTGCCGATTGTATTGGTGCTTTTTCTGTGGCGGCACAAGCTATCCGCTATGCTCGCGCTTTTGTTGATTTTGGCGGCATCATACGCCGTAAATATCGGATTTCCCTCGCTCACAGAGGGGAAAACGGTCGAGGTGGATGTAACGGCAGAGGACTGCGAAAGAGCACTTCGCTCGGTCGCAGATAAGCTCAACGAGCTTTCATATGCAAATGACAGCGCAAGCGTCGATTATCTTGAATATGCGAGAGAGTATATCAAAAAAGAATTAAACGTAGAGCTTAAAAATCTTCCCAAAATCAAAGGTACCGCCTTTCCAAAGCTACTTGAACGGTGGGGAATACTTGGTTACTTTGCCTTTCCGACTGCCGAAATAATAGTATGCGAGGCTCAACCGAGCTTTATGCTTCCTTTTACCGCGGTACACGAGCTGATGCACTATTCGGGAGTGATGTTAGAGGATGAGGCGAATCTACACGCCTTTAAGATTTTAGTATCAAGTGGCACCCCGTGTAACGAATTTTCGGCTTATTTTGCCGCTTTTACCCATATAGGCGGCCTTCTTGCGAGGCTCGATGCCGACAGGTATTTTGAAATTTACTCGGCTCTTGATGATGAAGTTAAAGAGTGCTTCGCCGAAAGACTCGACTTTCTTGAAAAGGGGCAGGGCAGAGTTAAGGATGCGCTTGAAAATGCCAATAACGCCGCTATAACCGCCCGTGATGAAAGAGGCGCGAAAAGCTACTCGTACACCGCTCACCTTTTGGTGAACTGTATTTTGGACGGTAACTCAAATATGCTTTCCGAATAAAATGTTGTTAAACGACATATCGGAGAGAAAAATGAGCAGCTTTATTATAAACGGCGGTCAGCGACTTCACGGAAAAATAGAGATCAGCGGCTCTAAAAATGCCGCCCTTCCCATCATATTTGCCACTATCGTTACAAAAGGTATTTCAAAAATAGTCGGTCTCCCGAATATAAGCGACGTACGGGTGGCGCTCGATATTCTTAAGAGTATGGGTGCCACAATACACTGTGACGGGGAAGCCGTTTATATTGATACGGTGATGCTTGAATACAGAGAACCGAGTGCGGAGCTTGTCTGTCAAATACGGGCTTCGTCATATTTGCTCGGGGCGTGCCTTTCCAGATTTGGAAGAGCACACCTGTCCGCCTTCGGCGGCTGTAACTTTGAGCGCCGCCCGATAGATATGCACCTCGCGGCCGCAGTATCGCTCGGGGCACGGTGCGAAAACGGAGAATTAACCGCAAAATCTTTACACGGGTCGGACATAACGTTCAAAAAAACCTCTGTCGGCGCGACGGTAAACGCTATACTTATGGCAAGCGGAGCGCAGGGAAAAACGAAAATTTACGGCTACGCGCGCGAGCCTCATGTTTTTTCGCTTATTGAATTCTTACGCGGAGGCGGCGCAGCAATTTCCTTCTGTAACGATTACATAGAAATAGAGGGTCGCGAGCTTTCGGGCTCTTGTGCTACCGTCATTCCCGATATGATAGAAGCAGGTACCTATGCGGTCATATCGCTCATCACCGGCTCAGAGCTTGAGATATCAGGCATAAACAGGCAGGATCTTTCGTCGTTTTTCAACGCCCTTGTCCGAGGCGGCGCAACGCTTGTCTTTTCGGGCGATTCTGTTTTTCCGCAGGGAATAATCGATGAATTTCTGTCCGTAACCACGGCACCGCATCCGAGCTTTCCAACCGATCTTCAGCCGATTATGGCACCGCTTCTTGCCGCGTTTTGCGGCGGCAGACTGACCGAGAGTGTCTGGCTCTCGCGCTTCGGGTATCTTTCCTTGCTCTCCGGATTCGGTGTGAAATATGAGCTAAACGGCAGCTCGGCAACTATCTATCCCTCCGACCTTCACCCTGCCACCGTAGAGGCGCCGGATTTGCGTGGCGGTGCGGCTCTTTTGATTGCGGCACTGAAGGCAGAAGGGGAGAGCCGCATAGATTCCGCACAAATCATAAACCGCGGATACGAGAATATAGTAAATAAGCTGCGCGGAATAGGCGCACAAATAAAGGAAATACAGTAATTTGTTTTAGGAGTAAAAAAATGAAAAGAATTATGACGATACAGGATATATCCTGCGTAGGTAAATGCTCGCTCACGGTTGCGCTTCCCATTATCTCGGCGGCAGGGGTAGAGGCGGCGGTTCTTCCCACTGCGGTTCTCTCGACTCATACCGCATTTTCGAAGTTCACCTTCCGTGACCTGACCGACGAGATCACCCCGATAGGCGATACGCTCAAGGAGCTTAATATTGATTTTGATGCTATTTACACGGGCTATCTCGGCTCGTTTGAGCAGCTTGCACTTGTAGAAAAATTCATAAACGATTTCAAGGGAAGCGATACCTTCGTTCTCATAGATCCTGTTATGGCGGATAACGGTAAGCTTTACAAGGGCTTCACCGAGGAATTTGCAAAGGCAATGGCAGGTCTGTGCGCGCGTGCGGATTTGATAGTTCCCAACATCACCGAGGCGGCTTATATGCTCGGAATCCCTTATAACCCCGACTATACGGAAGACGACATAAGGGAGCTGCTGAAAAGGCTCACCACGCTCGGCTGTCCGAGAGCGGCGCTCACGGGTATAAGCTTTGATGAGGGGGAGATAGGAGTCTATTACTACGACTCAACCACTGATACATACTTCAAGTATTTCAACGACAGGCTTCCGGTTTCTTATCACGGCACGGGCGATACCTATGCGTCTGCGGCGCTTGGCGCAATTATGAGAGGAATCTCAATCGAGAAATCTCTTGAAATTGCGGTTGATTTCACTCTGGAGTCAATGAAGGAAACCGAATCCGATCCCGAGCACCGTTTCTATGGTGTTAATTTTGAATCGGCGCTTCCGTTTTACATAGACAAAATCAAAGCTAACATATAAAAAAGAGCCTCGTTGGAGGCTCTTTTTTTAGTGCCGTCTGCGCCGCGGCTCGCGTTTTTTTCCAAGGTAAGCGAAAATAGTATTAACCAAAATAAACAAAGCGAGATTTATCACCGCAATGAGCGGCAGATGGCCCTTGGTCAATACGAGCCCTATAATCAAAAGCACGAGAGTAAAGAAAAGAGAGCTTAAAACCGAGGGGAAAACGCCGCCCTCGCCCTTGTATTTCGATATTGCAATTCCGGATATCGCGGCAGTCGTCATAAGAACTATAAGTGATATTGTCCCGATACTGCCCGTTGGATTTTTAAGCCCTCCGGCAATCGCCGCTCCGATAAGTGCGGTTAGAAGAAAAACAGCAGTTGTGAATATTATTCCAAAAACGAGTGCAGAGGCATTGGTCTTTCGCACTCCGCTCTTTTTACCCTTTCCCATAAAAAACCTCCGAACAAGTTTACTAAAACCTATTCGGAGGATTTCTATTTTAGAACTATTATTTGGTTTCTTCGGTTGCAGTGTCCTCTGCGGGAGCCTCGGTTACCTCTTCGGTAGTAGCTGCCTCTTCCTCAGCCTTTGCTTCCATTACAGCCGCTGCAATGTCTGCCGCCTTAACGTCAACGCTTCTGATGGCGCCCTTGAGGAAACGAATCTTGGTCTTGTCCTTAGTGGTTTCAAGAACAAAGGTTTCGCCCTTAACAGAAACAACCTTGCCTATGATGCCGCCGATGGTGGTAACCTCGTCGCCTACAGCAAGAGAATCGCGCATATTAGCCTCTTCCTTCTGCTGCTTCTTGTTACGGGAAGACATGAAGATGAAGAAAATGATAAGAACACCGAAAATTATTATCGTGCTCCAAGGGAAGCCGCCGGTAGAGGCGGTTTCCGCTTCAAGTAAAAAAGCAAAATTAAGCATTTTTTAAATTACCTTTCAAAATTTCATTTACCATATTATACAACCATTTTTTGTCTTTTTCAATAGCCACGCGAAAAATTTATAAATTTTCAACAATTCAAGGTACAAAAACACTATATTTATCACAATATTAAGGGTATTATCGGTGTTCTCGCGATAATAGTTTAGGATGTGAGCGTGTGCTCACCTCTCGTTTTTTACACTTCCGTATCAACCTCATGAAGCGGCGCAGAAAGAGTCACACGCTTATTCGGGCAAATGTTGCGTAGGTTTACGTGCAACCGGATATGTCGAAGGGAAGGGATTGGTATCGCGATTTATACGGTAGCTATTTATTCCTCGGTTGCAAACAGTGACAGCCTTTTGTCGCTATCACAAACACCGAGAAATATTTCCTTTTCGCTTTTATAGCCCTGAGCCTTTAATTGCTTTTCAAGCCATTTTGTATCAAGGCCCATGCGCCGAAGATTTTCCCCCATAATACGTCCGTCCATGATGACCTCTGTGTTGATGCTCGCAGGCTTCGGCTGTAAATTCAAATCATATGGAGTAACCGTGCGCTTTTCGCTTACGGGCAGTATCGATAATTTTCCGTTGTGTTAAAAATAACCGTCTGAATATCATTCAAATCAAAATATCCCTGCTCACGGCACAGGACCATAAACTCGCTCAAATCCAGCTTGGCTTGCTTCATATTATTGCGGTAAAGCTTCCCGTTGTTCATCAAAATCGTAGGAGAACCGTTGATATACTTACGTGTCCTTGGAAATTTGTGCGTAAGCAGGCTTAAAGCCACCGAAACGATTCCGTAAATAACTAGGGCTATCAGGGGACTGCTCGGCTCCTCAAATTCGGTAGCAAGCTCGGCGGCAATTGAGCCGATGGTAATTCCGCTGATATAATCAAAAAAATCAAGCTGTGCCAGCTGCTTATGTCCCATAATCTTCGCGATGATAAACAATACCGCCACCGATAGCAGTGATGTGAGAATTACCTTTACAATATCCATACTAACCTCCATTCCGTCGCTCTTTGGCGATCTGCTAAATATAGTGAAATTAGTATTTCCCGGGAGAGTAAATATATTTACACAAAAAAGAGACCGATGAAATGAAGTTCAATCCATCGGCCTTGTGATTATTTTTATTTGAGTCTTTCCTTCGTTTCCTCTGCGGCCTGTGTGATAGCCTTGATAACCCTTTGCGGGTAAAGCCACCAATCGCGGCACCAAACACGGAGAAGCGTCCAGCCTCTCGACTCAAGGAAGCTTGGCTTGTATACGTCGCGCTCCATCGTCGACGACGATGACAGGAATGCATCCTTGTCAAGCTCAACACCGACGAGATATCTGTCGATCTGCTCGTCGTATATAGCGAGGGAGATTCTGTTGTTTCTGTTGCCTATCTTGGTGTCAACGCAATAGCCGAGCTTGGTGAGGCGCTCCTTTATTTGCTCCTCGACGGCAGTCATGGGGGTTATGGCGCTCTCGGCCTTGGTTTCCTCGGGATTGAGCTCTGACAGTATCGTTTTTACCTCGTCGTCGCGTCCGCAGGATACAGCACGGGCGTACGTCAGATAGCTTTTAAGAAGCTTTGGACCGAGATGCTTTGTGGAGTCGACCTTGAGCTCCTCGGGCTCAATGCTCGTGACGATATATATTTTCGATTTTGCTCTTGTGATAGCAACGTTAAGACGGTTTTCGCCGCCCTCTGCCGAAAGAGAACCGAAGTTGGCATAAACCTTGCCCTCGTCGTTTTTGGCATATCCTATCGAGAATATGATTATATCGCGCTCATCACCCTGAACGTTTTCAAGGTTTTTAATGAAAAGGCTGATATCCTCACCGTTCTCAATTCTGTGACGCTCGTTTATTATGGAAGAACGAAATTCGGGATTTTTAGACATCTCGCGGTCGATCTGATCTGCAATGCAGGACTGCTGATCGCTGTTGAAGGTTATAATGCCTATGCTTTCGTTGTTCTTTCTCGTTTTGAATATGCGGTCAAGAAGAGCAACGATCTCCTTCGCCTCGGCAACGTTTTTGCGGTCGACCCATTTTCCGTTAACCTTGATGCGCTCTATCGGGCGGTTGTCCTTGTTCTTCGAAATATTAGGCGCAACCTGAAGGTCAGAGCCGTAGAATGCGCTATTCGAAAAATCGATAAGCTCGCTGTGACGGCTTCTGTAATGATAGGTGAGATTTGCACTCTCGTATCTTGCAACCGCGAGGTCGAGAAGGCTGTCAACCTCAAGCGCCGCCTGCACCGCAACGTCCTCCTGCGCCTCCGGGTCTGCACCGAGATAGCGCTTCATGAACGTAGTGGACGGGCGAAGCTGCTTCGCATCTCCCGCAACCACGATATTCTTTCCGCGGTATATGGTGGGTATCGTGCTTTCTATAAACACCTGCGATGCCTCGTCGAAAATAACGACGTCAAAGAGATTTTTAGTAAGGGGAAGAATCGATGATACGTTTTCCGGCGAGAGAAGCCAGCAGGGGAAAAGCGAGAGAATATAGCTCTCATACATTTCCACAGTCTTTCTTATCGGCCAGAATTTCTGAGTTTTGGAAATCTGGTAAAGGTAGTCCTTGTTGTCCTTGGATTCCGCGTAAATGGTCTCGTATTCGCGGATTCCCTTTATAGCGGTGATTTTTCTCGATATTTCCTGCTGCTCCTCTTTAAGGCGGAGAATCCTCGTCCTGATGCTCTGGTAATCCACCATCTTGGCAAGGTCATCCTTGCAAGCCTCTTCATAGTAAATTATCTCGTGATAAATACGAAGTGAGAGAAGCTTGTTTATGATTTCAACGTAATTTGAGTAGCTCTTGCTGGTCGAATAAGCAAAGTTGAGAAGCCCCGTTTTACTCTTATCGAATCCCTCGAGAAGCTTGGTTATATCGCGCATTGCAATGTAATTGTCAAGCGCGTCGTAAACGAGCTTTATATAAGAGATGTTGCCTCTCACAAGGTTGTCGATAACGTTAATGTATCCGTCCTCGGTGAGAACAAGACGCAAGCACTCGTATTCCTTGGCATAAGCATCAACGGCGGCAAGCGTGTCAATAAATTCGCGGCGAATCTGCTCGCGCACCTTGGCAGGGAAAAGCTTTTTCGGATATTTTATACGGCTTTCAAACTTAACGAGCGAGTCTAAGGTTTCCTCGTCACCAAGCTCCTTGTAATAAGCCATAACGTGACGGTAATAGGGATATTGCGCGGTGTTGAAAAGACCCTTTCGGCTTTTTTGAATTTCCTCAATTTTGCCCTTAACCTCGCTCAGCGTCCTGATATCAACGCTTTCTTGCATAAGATCTATGAGGGGGTTTTTCTCCTTCGCCTGCATAAAATCGTAGTAGATTTTTTCAAGCTCGTTATCCTTAATTGAGAAAAGAGCATCGGAAAATTCCTTATAATCAAGCGCCATAAGGGCTTTGTTCTCGATGAGCTTGAGATATATCGCATAGTCGTTTGAATTTTTCTGAATCATATACGACGAGGAGTACATCTCGGCAAGGGAGAGGCCGAACGGGCGCTTCTCATTAAGAGTTGTGAAAATGGAGCTGAGGTTATCCTCCTCGGCGGCGATTTTGCCTTCAACCTCGGCAAACTCCGCCTCTAAGGAGTCGAGCTCAATCTCCGCAGTGCCCATAACGCGCATATGTGCGCTGAGGCATCTTTCGTAAAACGCGCGTTTTTCCTTGCTCTCGTCGTTTATATACATACATTTCTCGTTGAGCACGCCAAGACGGTTGAAAACAACGTCAAGCGCAGCCTTCTTCTGAGAAACGACGAGCACTCTTTTATGCTTGCAAAGAGAGTCGGTTATAGCGTTTACTATCGTTTGAGATTTACCGGTGCCGGGAGGACCGTAAATAACCATATTGCCCTTTTCGTCAACCTTGCGCACAACCTCTGATTGCGCGTAGTCGAGTGTTTTGACGGTATAGCTCGGCACGCGCTTTTCGGCGACGCGCTTTTTACGGGCGAAGAGAGGGCGTCTTTTTACCTTTTTGCTTCCTGTGCGAAGCAGCTCGTCGATGGCGTCGTTTGTGAGCTTCTTTTTTTCAAGGGCTGTATAATCGTTGTATATGGAATTTGAAAGAGGGAATCTCGCGAGCACCGCGCCGTAACGAACCTCTAAATCCGCGGTGTCCTCGGGCTCCTTAAAGCGTGAATAGCTGTAAATGTTCTTCGACGAAACACAGTCGATTTTAACGTGATTTTCACGCAGGTAGTCGATTATGTCCGAAATCGAGCCAAACTGCGAAAGGCTGTCGAAATCAAGCTCCAGCTGATCAACGTTGATTCTCTTTGACTGCGCATACGCAAAAACGAGCGCAGGGTTGATGTGTATTTTTTCGCTCTCGTTAAATCTTATCTCAACCGTGCTTTCATCGGGAATGTCTATTTTGACAGGGAAGAGAAGAAGCGGTGCCTTTATGAGCGTCTTCTTTCCGCTTTGATTTATTGAGCCGAAAACGAACGGGTAGCCGAGGAAAAGCTCGTATCTTCCTGTTTCGCGCTCAATCTCCTCAGTCTCGCGCTTCAGATCCTTGAGCTTGTTGATTTCGGATTCAATCGCGCGCTTGGTTTCCTCGCGCCGAATCTTCATATTTCTCGCTACCGCGCGGTCGGAAAGCACCGTCCCCTCGAGAGGGCGTTCAAGCTTTGCTTCTATCTTACTCTCTACATCGAGATTTTCGAGTATTTCTTTGTTTTCTCCCGCGCCGATCAGCGTGAGGGGATACTTACGCTCGGACCAGAGAAACTCCACGAATTCAGCTACCTTCGCATCGCGGCCTTCGAATATTCTGCCGATATCGTAGGCGCCCTTACGGACGATCCCCTTGAGATAAAGACACTTGCTGTTTCCACCTATTTCAATAAGGCGTTCCTTATAATAAGTGTAAATACCCTTTCCCATAGTAGCTCCCTTCGTCAAATTTTAAAGATTTACGGCGTATGTCCGTGCATACAAATAATTATATCACGCGAATGTCGAAAAATCAACAGAATTTAAAAGATTTTTTCGGAAAAAAACGCAATTAGCCCACCCCCGTGAGAAATTAAACGAAATTTTCGCCTCCTTAAGCGGCAGGTGTCGGTTTGCCGCCGGACACCCGTTAGTTTTGTCAAGAAAATTCAAGTTGTGCAAATGCACCAAAAAACCAATTCAAAATTTGCTATATTGACGAGTTGATTTTTAACGCGCAAAATGTTATAATAGCTTATAAGTAAAATAATATTTATTGCGCATATTGCGTCAGTAAGGAGAAACAAATGAAAATTACAAAGAGAATTCTTGTAGCAATTCTTGCCCTTGCTCTTCTTGCAAGCGTGTTCGCTCTTTCCGTATCCGCGGAAACCGAGGACGTGTTCCGCAACGAGGGAATGGACTCTCCCGAGGATATCCTTGAATACTACCAGAACAGGGACTATCTTGCCGACAACTACGATGACGGCACGTGGAGCGAGGAATTTCTTGACATCGATAGTGACTATGATCACACCAACAGCAGCTATGCTCACTATCCCGAGCTCAAGGTAGAAACCACCGATAACCCCACCGACCCCACAGCGTCCAAGGTTCTTTCGGTTAATCTTCCTCAGGGTAAGAGCGTGAGCTACAGTATGTATGCGGAAAACAAGGCGCTTCTTACTGAAAACATTCTGCTTTCGTTTGACGTTTATTTCGATGAGAGCTGTATGAACACTCTTAACTATCAGCTCAAGGCAGGTACGTTTTATGAGAACAGCGACGGAACGTTGAAGGCAAACAGCGCAACCGCAACCATTATGGGTGTTACCTTCATCGAGAACGAGCTTAACATAACGTATGATGCTGAGGGCAACAAGCTCTCCACCCCCATCAAAAACTCAACCCCCGTATTCTATTATTCCGCGTGGAACTCCTCGAACAGAAGACCTAATTTCTACGGCACTAACAGATATCAGATATTTGAGGGTATGACTCCCGAGGTTGGTAAGTGGTACGATATTGCTATCTGTATCGATGCGGCAGGTGACAACTTCTACTTTACCATTACCGATGAGGATGGCAACAAGGTCGAGTCCGAGAAGCTCGATATGACAAAGTGCGGCGGTATCTGGGGCTTTGACTGTATCGGTACTTACAAGGCTACGGCTACCAACAAAACCACCGAGATGCAGTCCATATCTGCAGATTACTGCATAGATAATATGGAAATCTACGAGGGCTCCTTCAGACGTAATCCCTCTTACAAGAAGGATTATACTCGCACGCACCTCGAAGACCTCATAACCTACTACGATCTCAACGAGGGCAACGTGGATGAAAGACTTCGCGTAGCCGACGTTCTTAACTTCCTCTACAACGAGTGCGATACTACTGAATTCCCTCAGGAGCTTCGTGACGTTATTCCCAACGCGTATGAGTATATTAACCAGACCTATGCGGATTCATTCCTCATTCAGGTAGAGAATATCAACCGCGAGCTCAATTATTACGAAAGACTCGCACACACTGCGATAATAGAAAAGTACGAGTCCTTGCTCCGTCCTAACGAGGAGCTTCCCTCAATCCCCGGAATGACAAGCGAATATTGCCAGGCGGTTGTAGATGGCCGCGTTACATACGCAGAGGAGCTTGCAGAGCTTGAAACCATCAAAGCTCAATCCGAACAGTTCATTTCCCTTATAAACGAGTGCGAGGCTTGGATGTCCGATGACCAGGATCCCACAAACAGAGATTTCTGGGCGCTCAACGAATTCTACGCAGAGGCATCCAGCAATAAATACGCTAAGCGCGACCGCGTATATGCAAACGCAAACGCACAGACTGTTGAAGAAGCAGACGAATATTTTGCTGAGTTTGAAGCAATGGTTCTCAGGATGAACGAGGACGTTGAGAGCTTCATTACTCACGTTACCACTATGGAGATCTCGGTTTCCTTCGGTGCTCTTTATGCCGCTTACCTCGACGCATATAAGTATTACAATCAGTACGGCGAGCCCGGTCTTATTAACCCCAACTTCGATCAGGAAACGCACGACGAGCTTATGCTTAAGCTCAACACATATTTCATCAAGGCTCCCGTTATTGAAGCAAAGCAGCACGAGTGCGAAGAGTTTAACAGAATCGTTAACGAGGCAGCAGTTGCGTCCTATTACACCACTATTCTCGACAGACTCAACGAGGCAAAGGCTTACTACTCCTTCGTTCAGCTCGATTATCCCGGAGTAAGAGATTCCGTTGAGATTTACGATGACCTTTGGGATGCTATTGCAGATGCAGAAAACGCTGCAGAGGCATACATCAATGCCGTTAATTCCATAAACGGCAAGAAAACCTTCTATGAGAAGAAGATGGCTGTTGAAGCAGCGCTTATTCTCAAGCAGCACGGTGACGTTCTCGGCTATGCAGGCGTAAACGAGGCTAATATAGCTCTTTCGAATGCAGAGCGCGAAATCAACGTTCTCGTAGGTAACAGCAACACCCTTATGACTACCGTTGCAGCTCTCAAGGAGGCAAAAACTCTTAAGGAGCGCAGAGAGCTTATTCACATTGCAAACAAGGCAGCTGAAAACGTTGAGGATACCATTGCAGGTGTAATGGATGCACTTGACGCACTCGAGGCTGAAATCGAAGCATTCAATGCCGACGTTCAGGCGGCAAATGACACGCTTGCTTCGGCAACCGAAAAAGCACAGGCGGTTGTTTCAACCGTCGGCAACGCAGCTATATTTGTAGAAGGCGCAGCTGAATAAAAAGATTTTTTGTACGGGGTGCAACTCGCACCCCGTATTTCTATATATACTATTAGGAGGTATATATGAACGAAATTAACCGAACGGAAAAAATGCGTGAAATACTCTCTCTTCTCGATTCAACCACAGAGGTCGAGCATCGCTATTTCCGAAATCGCTCTGCAATAATTCCTTCGCGCAAGGAAATTATCCTTATTATAAAGAATATTCAGGAGCTTATGTTTCCCGATTATTTTTCACTCTCGGCAAACAAGGGTAAAAGCAGGCTTGAAATCACAGACTCACTTCTCGTTATGTTACAGCGGCAAATTTCCGCCTCATACGCCTTCTCCGATGGCGAATGCGTAATTGATACAGAGGCGGTAGCGCTTTCGGTGCTCGAGGAGCTCCCGAGTGTAAAGGATATGCTTATCAAGGATATTCAGGCGCTGTATGAGGGTGACCCTGCTGCTCGCTGTGCAGAGGAGGTAATACTTTCTTACCCCGGATTTTATGCGATAACCATATACAGAATCGCGCATATCTTTTACGTGAAGAAAATTCCTTATATAGCACGCATAATGACCGAGTTTGCGCACGAAAAAACAGGAATAGATATTCACGCAGGTGCTACGATAGGAGATCACTTCTTCATAGATCACGGCACGGGTATAGTTATCGGTGAAACCACGACCATCGGCAATAACGTTAAAATATATCAGGGCGTAACCCTCGGAGCAAAAAGCTTTGAGCTTGATGAAAACGGCAATCCCGTAAAGGGCATAAAGCGTCACCCCGATATAGGAAACGATTGCATCTTATACGCAAACGCTACAATTCTCGGCGGCAATACCGTCATAGGCGACGGATGCATAATCGGTGCTAACGTATGGATCACGCATTCTGTGAAAGCGGGAAGTGTAGTTTATTACGGAGATAACAGAGGTAAAAAGGATGAATAGTTTATTTGTTTTTCCAAACGGAACGAGAAAGGCTGTCACTTTCACAATTGACGACGGAAATCTTCCTCTTGATAAAAAGTTCATAGATATTGTTCGCCCCGCAGGAATTAAGGGTACCTTTAACCTTATGGGAACCGAGCGTATGAGCAATATGACACCGGAGGAATACCGTGAATTTTATCGCGGATTTGAGATAGCTAACCATTGCGGAATGCACCCGAAGGTGATTACGGAAAGCGAAAAAGAATTGATCTCCGATGAAAAATTTGTTTCCTCCGAGGCAAATACCGAGCTTCTGTATAAAACCGATATGGAAGGCTTGTATTATAAGTATTACAGAGCGTGGTGGGGCTATGTTGCGACTCCCGAAACGTATATCAAGCTCGTCGCAAGAGCGAAGGCGGAGCTTGAGTCGGTTTTTGGCGAAGGAAATATAAAAGCATTCGTCTGGCCCTACTGTGAGCAAAACGACGATGCGGTTAAAGCATATCTTGCTAAAAATTACGAATCGGTACGAAGGACGGGAAGTGCGACGTTTGAGCTTCCGAAGGATAGAATGGCTTGGTGCTATAATGCCACTCACGCAAATCTTAACGAGCGCGCGGCGGAATTTGAAACCGAGGATAACGGCGGAGAGCTTATGTTCCTTTGCTTCGGAGTGCATTCTCACGACTTTGAAAATAATCACTGCTGGGACGTGCTCGAGAAATTTGCCGAAAAATACGGCAATCGCCCACACGATTTCTGGTACGCAACAGTCGGCGAGATATTTGAGTACGAGGACGCCGTGAAGAGCGCAACCGTTACCGATGGTGAGATAGTGAACGGCTCCGGTATTTCTATATACGTAAAGGTTGATGGAAAAACGGTTGAAATTAAACCCGGAGAAGTTTACAAAAGATAAAAAAACGAGCTCGAAAGAGCTCGTTTTTTCAGTTTATCATAACATCGTAGATTTCGGATTTCGGAACGCCGCGCTCCTTCGCCACTGCCTTGATTGCATCCATTTTGCTCATCCCGTCCGCAATGTATTTTTCGACGTGCTCGCGCGGCGAGAGTGAGAGCAGGGGATTTTCATTTGAGGAGCAGTCACAGCCTGCCTCCTCGGCACCCTCAAGAACCAGAACGTATTCGCCCCTCGGCTCCTTGCTCGAATAAAGGATTACAGCACCCTCAAGAGTTGTTCTGATTATCTCCTCATTGAGCTTTGTCAGCTCGCGGCAGAGCGAAATTTTCCTCTCTCCGCCAAAGACCTCAGCCATATCGGCGAGCGTTGCCTTCAGCTTGTGCGGCGCCTCGTAGAATATCATAGTTCTGGGCTCATGCTTTACCGCTTCAAGACGTTTTCTTCTGTCTGATTTTTGCGCCGGAAGAAATCCCTCAAAGGCGAAGCGTGAGGTTGAAAGCGCCGAAAGAGCGAGCGCGGAAATTGCTGCCGACGCCCCCGGAATAACCGAAACCGTAATTCCCGAAGCAGACGCAAGGCGCACGATATCCTCGCCCGGATCGCTTATCGCGGGCATACCCGCATCGGTAATCAGTGCGCAGGACTCTCCCGAGAGCAAACGGGCGATAATTCTCTCTCCGCTCGCCTTTTTATTATGCTCAAAATAGCTGACAAGCTCCTTCTTGATGCCAAATACAGACAGGAGCTTCATAGAATTTCGGGTGTCCTCCGCCGCTATAAAATCAACCTCGGAAAGAACCTTTTTAGCCCTTTCGGATATGTCCGCAAGATTTCCGATCGGCGTTGCTACGAGATATAGGGTTGATTTTTCAACTTTGTTTTTTTCGTTTTCCATATTCTTAACGCTTAAACCCCGAGGGGAATGAGCCGTTCTCCATTATGTAATTCATATCATCCCCGTATTCCTTGTGCGAGGAGTCCTTGTAGATTATAAGCGGACGCGTCAGCTGCATACCGCTTTTTCCGCCCTTTTTGGCTTCTATCAGAACCATCGACGGATCTGTCGCCACACTCGCGTGAACGAGGGTCATACGCTTGATTTCCAATCCATACTCCCGCATAGGCGCTATCATGTCGCAAAGCCTGTCGGGGCGATATACAGCGGCAAAGGTACCGCCGAATTTAAGAATCCTTGAGGCGCATTTTATAAAATCGGAAATATTGCCGTGAATTTCGTGGCGAGCGACGGTTTTTGCGGTAATCTCATTGTGCGCGCCCGAGGTGGATTTCATATACGGCGGATTCGTAAAAACAAGCTCCACCTCTTCCGTAGGCCGATAATCTCTAACATCTGTGCAAATAGCACTCAGCCTCTCGCTCAGCGAATTATATTCTGCGTTTCTTTCGATAAGCTCGGCGTATTCCTCTTGAATTTCAAGGCATCCGATTTTCTGCACCTTCCCACGTGTCAGCAGGAGCATGGATATGATTCCGCTACCTCCGCCAAGCTCAACGGCGCTCTTGTATTTTCCCGAAATATATCCTGCAAGAAGCAGAGCGTCGGTACCAAAGGTCAGTCCGTCTGTTTTTTGTATAAGAGAGAGCGAATCGTTAACGTAGTCAATCCGCTCGTTTTCATAAAGCTTCATATGTTTTCCTCATTAAACAAAAAGCGGAGTTCAACTCCGCTTTTTGTTTTGTGTATGCTCGAGAATAAAGAATTATTCTTCAACAGGAGCGCCAACAGGGCAAGCCTCTGCGCAAGAGCCGCAGCTGATGCACTCGTCAGCGTTGATCTTGTACACATCGCCCTCAGAAATGCAGGAAACAGGGCAAGCGTCTGCGCAAGCGCCGCATGCAATGCACTCGTCGGTAATCTTGTATGCCATGGTAAATACCTCCGTGAGTTTTATGATTACTTATATTTTAGCATCTGTGCTATAAAAAATCAAGAGCATTTAATAAAAAAGTAGCAAAAACAGTAAAAAATTAATCTTCCTGAACGTCCTCATCACTCTCGGACTTTTCTTGTTTTCCGGGAACCTTTATTATTTTTACGTCACGGCACTTGTAAATCTTCGGAGCATCCTTATCGTTGTCGTTCAGCTTGACCTTGATTTCACCCGCGAGCGGACGGGTTTCAATAACCGTACCCACGCCGTCTGAGGTCTTTACCGTTGAATTTACAGGGGGCGTGACCTTTATTGCTTCCTCATAGGTTTCGTGCTCGTAGCGCAGACAACACATAAGTCTGCCGCAGGCACCCGAAACCTTTGATGAATTGAGTGAAAAGTTCTGCTCCTTTGCCATCTTGATGGAAACCTGTACAAAGTCGGTAAGGAAGCCGGCACAGCAGTATTTTCTTCCGCAGATTCCAAGTCCGCCCATCATCTTTGCCTCGTCGCGAATACCTATCTGGCGAAGCTCTATTCTCGTATGGAAGGTGGAGGCGAGGTCCTTAACAAGCTCTCTGAAATCCACTCGTGATTCGCAGGTGAAATAGAAAATGAGCTTTGATTTATCAAAGGTGTATTCAACGGCAACAAGGCTCATTTCAAGCCCGTGCGCCGCAATTTTCTTTTTGCATATTATAGCGGCATCCATCTCTGCCTGGTGGTTTTTCATATCCTGCTCAATATCTGCCGGAGTTGCGGGACGGATGATGGTTTTCAGCGGAGATACTATTTCGGTGGTAGGCACGTTCTTGTTTGCTATTTTTACCGTACCCATTTCAACTCCGCGCGAGGTGTCGACTATGACTCTTTCACCTGCTGTGAGCTTGTATTTTCCGGGGTCAAAATAGTAGATTTTGCCTGCCTCACGGAAATTTATTCCTATAATCTCTACGGTATTTTCCGCTTCGTTTGTTTTGATTTCTTCGTTCATAACGCCTCTTTATATAAGCTTTATTCTCGCTCCAAGGTTGGTGAGCAGTGCAGACGTGCTCACGTTTTTCGAAAGGTCATCGAGCGAGTCGGTAATTATGTCGTAAATTTTGATAAGTCTTTTTGAGGTGATGCCGCCTGCAAGTGCAAGCGCTACCTCACGCACAGGATAAAAGAGCAGGGGAGCATCCTTGTTAAACTTGAGCAGTATCAAATCACGCAGGGCAACCGTGATGCTCTCAAGCGAATCGGTAAGCTCGTCTCTTTTTGTGGGCAACGATTTTATCGTTGTGTAAAGCACGGAATACGGAGTGCTCGGCTTCAGCGCGGAAATAAAGGCCTCAGTCTGCTCCCTCATAGCAAAAACCGCGTCGGCACCGCCGCCAAGAAGCTCCTTCGCACGGCCTATTCTTCCGTCCGCACACATAAGCAGCTCGCCCAGCGCATTTTTATCGATAATATGCTCGGCACCGCCCGCCCGTGTGAAATATTCGGCGAGCATATCAACGTCAAAGCGTTGCATAGAAACGTGCTGTGTACGGCTTTTTATGGTAGTCAGTATGGCATCGTCCGATGATGTAAGAAGGAAGATTATCACGTTTTCCGGCGGCTCCTCGATAACCTTCAATAGCGCGTTTTGCGCCTGGGGAGTCAACCGCTGTGCCTCGTCGATAATATAAATCTTGTAGTCCGATTCGGTAGCCGAAAGGAACATATCCTCTCTGAAAAGCCTTACCTCCTCGACGCCGATAGTCATCTTATCCTTCTGTCTTTTCAGTGTCTTTACGTCGACAAACGCGTCGTCGTATATGCGCCTGCATGTGTTGCAGACATGGCAGGGGAGCAGCTCGCCGCCTCTTTTTTCGCAATTAAGCGCGGCGGCAATTTCCTTTGCCAGTGTGGTTTTTCCCGAGCCGTCGGGTCCCGAAATAAGAAAAGCATGAGGAAGCGTTGAATCCTTAATTGCAGTACCAAGGCGTGATTTTACACCCTCGTTGCCAAACAGGCGTGAAAAATATTTGCTCAATTCGGCATCCTCCCGCTTAAATTCGTGTGTGCGCATAATAACACAAATATATTATAGCAGTTATCAAAAGAAAAGTCAATCTTTTTTGGCACATCGCGCCCGTGCCCGTATTTTTTTATATTTTTTTGGAAAAATGTTGTAATATGACTTAAAATATGTTATAATGTTACAATGACCTTCACGGGTCGCTCTTTTAAGGAGCGACAAAGTAAGGCTTATGCCTTATCTTTTGAAAAACAAAAGCCGTGAGAACATTGGCATGATAATTTGATAGATTTGGCGCAGGTCTCATTTGCCCGCGCACAAGGAGGCAAAAATGGAAAAGTTTTATATGACAACCGCAATAGCTTACGCCTCGCGTAAGCCGCACTTCGGAAATACCTATGAAATAATTATGGCTGACGCGTTTGCACGCTTTCAGCGCAGAATGGGCAAGGATGTTTTTCTTTGCACGGGTACCGATGAGCACGGTCAAAAAATAGAAAATCTCGCCAACGAGGCGGGAATCACGCCGCAGGCATACGTTGACGGCGTGACGGGTGAAATTCGCAGAATATGGGATCTTATGAACGTTCGTTACGATCATTTTATCCGCACCACTGACGACTATCACGTAAAAACCGTTCAGAAGATTTTTAAGAAATTCTATGAGCAGTGCGATATATATAAGGGCTTCTACGAGGGCTGGTACTGTACTCCCTGCGAGTCCTTCTTTACAGAAACTCAGGTTGTCGACGGCAAGTGCCCAGACTGTGGCAGAGAGGTTAGTCAGGCGAGGGAAGAGGCATATTTCTTCAATATGGCTAAATACGCAGACAGACTTATAAAGCATATCGAGGATAACCCCGGCTTCATCGAGCCCGAGAGCCGCAAAAAGGAAATGGTAAACAATTTCCTCAAGGCAGGCCTTCAGGATCTTTGCGTTTCGAGAACCTCGTTCAAATGGGGAATCCCCGTCGATTTCGATGACAAGCACGTAGTGTACGTTTGGCTCGATGCCCTTACCAACTATATCACCGCGCTTGCCTACGACCCCGATAAGTCTTTTGACGAGCAGAATGAAAAATTCAAAAAGAACTGGCCCTGTGACGTTCATATCATAGGTAAGGATATTCTCAGATTCCATACTATTTACTGGCCGATATTCCTCATGGCGCTCGATCTCCCCCTTCCCAAGAAGGTGTTCGGTCACCCTTGGTTTAATTTCGGTAATGACAAAATGAGCAAATCCAAGGGCAACGTTGTATTTGCAGATGAGCTCGCCGAAGTATTCGGCGTTGACGGAGTCCGTTACTATGCGCTCTCCGAGATGCCATACGGATCCGACGGCTCCATCACCTATGAGAACGTTATAAACGCGTATAACAACGACCTTGCAAATAATCTCGGCAACCTCGTCAGCCGCACTCACGCTATGACGAAGAAGTATTTTGGCGGCATTATCCCCACCCCCGACGTTACCGTTCCGCTCGACGATGAGCTTAAATCGGTAGTTGCGGCGGCAATAAAATCCTCTGTCGAGCTTATGGGCTCATACCACGTAGCCGATTCGCTTTCGGAAATATTCGGTATGCTTCGCCGCGCCAATAAGTACATTGACGAAACAATGCCCTGGGCTCTTGCAAAGGACGAGGCACAGCGCGGCAGACTCGCAACCGTAATTTACAATCTTCTTGAGGTGATTCGCGTTGCGGCAGTGCTCCTTGCGCCCTATATCCCCGAAACCGCAGATAAGATTTTTGCACAGCTCGCCACCGACAAAACCGAATTTGCTACTGTATCCGAATTTGGTGCTCTTGAGTCAGAGAAGCCTCTCGGTGAGGCGTTCACCCTTTTCGCAAGAATTGACGAAAAGAAGTTTTTCGAGGAGCTTGAAGCAAAAAAAGCCGCTGAGGCAGCAGCGGAGGAGGCTACTCTCGAGCCCGAGCACGAGGCGGAAATAGGCATCGATACCTTCGCCGCAGTTGAGCTTCGCGTTGGAGAAATTCTTGCGTGCGAGCCCATTCCCAAGGCAAAAAAGCTTCTCAAGCTTCAAATCGACCTCGGATATGAAAAGCGTCAGGTCGTTTCGGGAATTGCGAAATTCTATACACCCGACGAGCTCGTTGGCAAGAAGGTTTGCGTTATTGTAAACCTCAAGCCCGTTAAGCTCTGCGGAGTTGATAGCAACGGAATGATTCTCGCCTCGGGCGAAGAGGACGTAAAGGTTGTATTTATCGATAAATCGGTAAAGAACGGAGAGCGTATCCACTAATGAAATATTTTGATTCTCACGCACATTATTATGACGAGAGATTCAAGGAAGAATACAACGGGAGCGTCGATGACCTTATCGGCGCTCTGCTTTCGTCAGACGTATCGTATATTGTTAACGTAGGCACCTCGCCCGATACCTGCCGTGCCGCAATATCGCAGGCAAAGCGGTATAAAAACATGTACACAGCCCTCGGAATCCATCCGAGCGATGCCCAAAGAATTGACACGGGTATGGACGTAGCGCTCGCAGATATCGAATCCTTGATAAAGGATGGAGATAACAAATGCGTAGCCCTCGGAGAGATAGGGCTCGATTACCATTACCCTGATACCGACAGGAAGCTTCAGCACAAATATTTCGATGCTCAAATGACTCTTGCACGCGAGTTTGATATTCCCGTGGTAATACACGACAGAGATTCGCATTTGGATATAATCGAGGTAATAAAGCGGCATCCCGGTGTACGCGGAGTTTTGCATAGCTTCTCCGGATCTGTGGAAATGGCGCGCGAAATTGTTGAGCTTGGGTATATGATTTCGTTTTCGGGCACCCTCACCTTTACTAACGCAAGACGTCCGAAGGAGGTAGCGCGCGCAATTCCGCGTGAGGCTATACTCATAGAAACCGACTGCCCGTATCTTGCACCGCATCCGAAGCGCGGCACGCTCAACCATTCGGGCAACCTCGTATATACCAACTCCGTGCTCGCAGAGCTGCTTGGTATATCAGCGGAGGAGTGCGCCGCACTTACGACCGATAACGCAAGGAGGTTTTTCGGAATATGAATAAGGCAATGACTATTGTATATGAGGTAGATGAGGGCTTATATCTCAATATAACCAACAGATGCACCAATCGGTGCGAATTCTGCATAAGGAATAACGGTGACGGAGCATACGGTTCCGACTCCCTGTGGCTTGAGCACGAGCCTACGAGAGAGGAAATTGTTGATGCCGTTTTCTCAAGAGATCTTGAAAAATATTCCGAGGTTGTTTTTTGTGGCTACGGTGAGCCGACCGTCCGACTTGACGATATGAGGTACGTTGCTCTTAAAATTAAGGAAAAGCACCCGGCACTTACCATCAGGGTAAATACCAACGGTCATAGCGACCTCATTCACGGCAAAAACACGGCGCCGTCGTTCGCTGATGCCTTTGACGTCGTATCTGTTAGCCTCAACACCCCGAATTCTCAAAAATATGAGCAGATATGCCACTCCGTGTATAAAGAAAAAGCATTTTCCGCACTTTTAACCTTTACAGAAAATGTAAAGAATTATGTGCAAAAAACGCTTTTATCGGTAGTTCGGCAATCGCTGACAGAGGATGAGCTCTCGGAGTGCTACGCGATAGCCGAAAAGATAGGTGTATCGCTCAAGGTCAGAGATTATATATCCAGCGAGAGCGGAGTATAATCGGTTCCGCAGGCAAAGGTTGCCGCGCACATCATAAGATGCTCGACGGGAACTCTCTCAACATCAAAGCTTATACCCATATAGCCAAGCGAGGATAAAAGTCCGAGCTTGGCTTTTATATTTTCGGGCGACTCAAATATCACCCTTGTGCTTGCTCTTTTTCCCTTGTGGAAGCGGCTGTATTCGAAATGGCATATCTTCTTGTCAGGGTCATAGAGAATTTCTTTATTCATTCTATACGCCAGCTCGTGAGCCTCTCTGTGCGATATCGGCATATTATCCGCATAGGCAAACGGCGATAGGTCAATGAAGGTTTTTGAGGAGTCGCTCTTTTGGGCAAAATCGTTATAAAGCTGTTCCTCACACTCGGCAAAGCTCGGGATTTCCTCAAGCGCACATTTATCGCTGATAAGCACGCAAGCATCGGCTATCTCGGAGTATTCCTCGGGCTCGTTGCCGTCCACCTCGAGGGTGAGAGAAAGCCCCTCGGATAGCAGGTGCTTTTTGAGCGACATCAGGAATTCGCCGAGTCCCTCACCCTTTGCCGCATTATAGGCTCCGAGCGCGATTCCGTCATATCCCCTTCTTTTTGCAGCATCAGCAAGGGCGCGTATGTATTTGTCGGCATTGATTTTTATCGCGCCGGCATCCCGACCGTCGTACACTCTCATAATAGCCCTGCGATTGTGCTCCCTTATGCAATCCACCGTTGCCGCATCGTTGAACAGCCTATCTATCCCACCGTGTGCGTTTGCCTTGTAGGCGGATACGCTTATGCAATTTGAATATGCAAGGGCAAGCATTAGACGCTCCTTGGTGCACCCCTTGTAAAAATAACCGTTAAGCACTGCCGCCCCGTGCGACGGTACGTCGTACTTTATCGCCAGAACCTCCTCGGGATGAGGACATTCCTTTGCGCAAAGTGAGGGATTTGCGCGTAGTATCGCCTTGTATCCAACACCAAACCGTCGTGATATACTCTCAAGCGTATCACCCCCGCGAACCGTGTACGTCCGTGTCGGCGTGAAAATAACAAGCTTCTGTCCGACCGATATTCTGTCGGGATGAGCCAGGTCGTTATTTTCTATAATTTTCGTCGCGCTTACACCGTATTTTCTCCCGATTGAAAAGAGGGTTTCGCCCTCGCTGACCGTGTGTATAAACATATTATTCCTTTCTGCCGCAGCTGCGGCATCGCTATTTTTGTCTTCACCTCTAAATTTATGCATCACACAGTATTTTTGACCGTCGAAGGTTAATATAGCACGTATCCTGCGTATATTCCGTCGAAACGCGTACATTTTTTAAAATATACTTGAAAAATCCTCGCGCGTGTGGTAAAATAATCGTAAAGTGTGCTACGGAGGACAAAAAATGAAGATAAAAGACGGCTTCGTTATAGAAAAGGTGGGCAACGGTTATCTTGCCGTTGCGGTAGGAGCGCGTACAAAGGATTTTTCAGGCCTTGTAAGAATGAACGGAACAGGCGCTTTCCTTTGGACACTTCTTTCTGAAAAGGATATGACAAGAGAGCAGCTTCTCGCGGCAGTCCTTTCCGAATACGAGGTTTCTGAGGAACAGGCTCTTTCCGATATAATCTCCTTTGAAGAAAAGCTTTCCTCTAACGGAATTTTGGAGTAACATGGGAAACATTTTCTCCGCCGATGAGGTCGGCATCATAGAAAACGAGCTTGAGCTTCACGGTAGCTACGCATCAACAACGCGCGGAATAAGCATGCGCCCGCTTTTTAAAACGGGACGCGATATGGTTATTATAAAAAAGCCGCAGGAGCCGCTCAAAAAGTACGACGTCGTGCTGTATACCGGCACGTCAAACAAGTACACTATGCATAGAATCATAGCCGTAAAAGAGGATCATTACGTAATCCGCGGCGATAATACGTATAAAAAGGAATATGTCAAAAAGGACAGGGTAATCGGAATTTTAACCGAGTTTAACCGCAAGGGAAAGCATCACACAGTTACCGAGCGCTCGTATAAAATTTACTCTCGAATTTGGCATTACATATACCCCGTGCGACATTTTCTCCACGCTTGTTGCAGATTTGCGAGCCGAATTTATCACAAAATCTTCGGTTGAGATAAAAGCTTTACGTCGGATGCCTCGGCATCCCTGAATAATAGGAGTGCCTCATCGTCAAGGCTCTCCTTTTTCATTTTTACAGCACGAAGCCTCGAATTGTCAAAGGTTCTGTAGTAATATACTCCATCCTCGCCCGACATAATACAGGAGTATCTTGTAAAATGCTCCTGCCCATCGCTGTTGATAACCGCGCCTTTTGGCGGTGCAACCGCCGATAAAATTGAAAAAAGCTCCTCTGCCTCGGTATCCGTCCCCTTACTGTGATGCCTCATGAGCCACGCCGCCTTAACGAAGCGCGAGGGCGAGGAGTAATCACCCGGCAGTCCGTGCGCCATCAATCCGCCGCCGTATATTTCCGCCTCAAACGGTAAATTTTCCTTTGTAGCCACGTTTTCAAGATTCAGGTAAAGCGAGAGATTGTCCCTGTGAAACGGAAATGTGGGATTGTTAGTCAAAACGCCGTGGGGATTGTCGTAAACCTTCATACCGTCAGAGGTGATTTCAAGAGTTATCGAGCCGTTTTTGTCCGCAATATGCCAATGAAGCGGAGAATTGCCTATATCCTCACTGAACGGCACGTCAACCACGCGTATTCGTTCAAGCGTATCCTTTATTTCATCGAGTCTCTGACAGGTTGAGAGCAAATACGGAATAAGCTCAAACGGCGCAATGCCCGTCTTGCCGTTTTCTGTGTGGTGCGCGTAACGCGCATTGCCTGCGAAATTGAGCCCCGCAATGCATACTCCGAATTCGTTCATCCCCTCTGCAAAAAGCGGATATCCAAGCTCGATTTTTGCCATACCTATAATGGCAAAATGCCTGCGCAGAAGCTCTCCGCATCTTAACCGCAACGGAAAGTTGCGCGGCATTATAACCACACCGTCGCCAAAGCTGTATTCAAGATCAAGATTCCTTCCAAAATAAAATTTTTCACCAACTGTGGCAATGCTCGTACACATAATTTCTCCTTAAAGTAGTATACTAAATATATACCCCAAAAACCGAAAAAGTAAACGCTGTTTCACCAACGATTCGGTTTACAAAAGCAAGGATTTTAGCCCCTTTTCCAAAAATAAAAATATTTTCAATTTTTTTGCAAAAACAGTTGACTTTCCAAAAAATATATGCTATAATTAGTATCGCTTGTGACAAAAGTCGCAGGATATTCCTCCTTAGCTCAGTCGGTAGAGCGCATGACTGTTAATCATGATGTCGCTTGATTTAGTTAGTGACACAGATTAAAAGTTGGTGTTTTGCGGCAAGGCGATGGTTGGACAAAAAAATACGGATTGAAAGATCCGTCATATTCCTCCTTAGCTCAGTCGGTAGAGCGCATGACTGTTAATCATGATGTCGCTGGTTCGAGCCCAGCAGGGGGAGCCACTCTAAGCCTTGAAAACACTAAGTTTTCAAGGCTTTTTTCTTGTTTTTAAGAGTTTGAGTGGGTGTTAATCACGTTTTTCTCTTAATAATCTGTACGCTATAAGCCCATCTTTACGGTGACTAATAGCGTATTTTTTATTTAAAGGAGAGAAAAATGGACACTAAAAAGATTAGACCTGTTGAGTCAGGTAATGATGCAAAGCGAGAAAAGGTTAGAGTAATTCCGATTCAATTCTTTGATGATTTTCCCGGTCACCCATTTTACGTTAAAATGGATGAAGAAATGAAGGCTCTTATGGAGAGCATTAAAGAATATGGTATATTAACACCTCTGATTGCTCGCAAGAAAGAAAATGAACGGTATGAGATCATTGCCGGTCATAGAAGAAAATTTGCTGCTAAAAAGCTTGGTCTTCCCGAACTCCCCGTAATATTGAGGGATATGACAAGAGATGAAGCTATTGTAGCTATGGTAGATTCCAATCTTCACAGAGAACGGATTCTTCCTTCCGAGAAGGCTTATGCCTACAAAATGAAAATGGAAGCAAGAAAACGTCAGGGTTCACGAACGGATTTAACTTCGACACCAGTGGAGTCGAAGTTAAGAACCGATGAGGCGATAGGTAATGAGGTGGGTGAGAGCAGAGAGCAGATTAGACGTTATATTCGTCTTACTTTTCTTTGCAAAGATCTTTTAAAGATGGTTGATGAAGGCAGAATTGCTTTGAGGCCTGCTGTTGAGTTATCTTATCTAACTGTGGACGAGCAAAACGATCTTTACGAAACAATTGGAAGTGAAGATGCAACGCCTTCTCTTGCTCAAGCGATTGAAATGAAGAGATTAAGCCAGAAGAAAGCTCTGTCAATCGATAAAATCTTCTCAATAATGACTCAGCAAAAACCGAATCAGATTGAAAAAATAAAAATTCCCACACAAAAGCTTGAAAAATATTTCTCACGCGGAACGCCGCAAGCGCAGATTGAGTCTATTATTCTTCAAGCTCTTGATGAATTCTACGCGAGAAGAAGTAAATAAGAGTATTTAACACGGTATTTTAATGCAAAAAGCATTGATTTACCGTGTTTTTTTATTTTCTCAAAAATTTTTTTGAAAAGTTTGCAGAAAACACATAGAAGCATTTGTCTTTGGTTGGTGAAAGGGAAAAATAAAGCCCTTCACACAACTGAATAGCCTTGTACCGAGAGTTATACAGGATCTTTGGATACACGGCTTACTATAAGAACGAATACTGCTTCAATCACTATACGATCTACATGGAGGCGGTTGAGCTTTCGCTATCCGTGCCATTTGCAGAGCAAATGCTCCCCGTATGTCTTGGGATGAAATACAGAGAGGACGTTGCCGAACAGATCATGCCTTGGGAGATAACCGAGGAGGCTCGGAGAACGTCGGTCAATGATCCCAATCTCTACGCGATGATAGCAAGCTCGCTTCAAAAGAATGAACGCTACCAGGAGGAATACGCAGAGGTGATCGATGAGATCGCCCACAAGCTGACAGCAGAGCATACGCGAATCGAGCAGATGTTCAAAGAGGCAAAAAAGACAGGGAAAATATAAAATCCCTTTCAATTTTGCAGAAAATATGTCTTATAGGACATATTTATAAGTAGAACCAAACGAAAGGAGAAGATAATGGCAGACGATAAAAGATGCGCTATCTACAACCGATACAGTGTGAATGCTCCCGAAATCTTAGAGAAAAAGAGAGGTGAACTCATCACTTATTGTGAGGATAGTCTTGGAATATTCGATCACGAGCTTTTTGAAGAGGTTGGTTCAGTCCTTGAAGAAAGGGAAGTGTTCAACCAGATGATGGCTCGTATCGAGCAAAACGAATTCAGCGATGTGTTGGTATGCGATATCGACAGAATCTACAAGCCGGGATACGATCCCGAAAAGCTTGCGGAATACGTTGATAGGATCAGAGCGAAGGCTGTGATACATACACTTGAATGAAGTAACGGCAGCGGAGAAATTCCGCTGCCGTTTTGTTGTTTAGGACTGTTTTTTATTTGCAAACCAGGTTTCAAATTCAATTTCTTTTCTTCCGTCTTTTTCTCGTATATCCGTTACAACACCATATATGTTTCTGCGGAGTTTAAGACAAATGACAAAAGGTACCACATTCTTTTTTGCAACATACTCCAACAGTTCACCTCTAAAGTATTTATTTTAATGATCCCATTATGTTCAACAAGCTCTGATAGCTATCAACATCGTGATATCTTACCTGACTTGTAGAGATCTCGTTGAAGAGTCTCTTTGCACAAGAAATCTTTGCCTGCTCAATGGGACGGAGATTAAGGCTCTCCATAGTGCCTTTCGTTTCTGCAACGAAGTAGATATGCTTTACAGAGCCCTCGTAGAACGCAATAGCCCAGTCAGGCGAATAATTTCCAACGGGGGTGGGGATATGGAAGCCCTTGGGGAGTTTTGCGTACACACAGACTTCTGCGGCAGCATCAAGATCCTGCGCAAATCTGCGCTCGATGCTTTGCTCGGCAGAACCATCGGTAAATACGTAGTCCTGGATAGCCTTCTCAGCTCTAAACGCTTTATCAAAGGCCTGTTTGCTCTTTTCCGCAGTAAAGATACCGCTGTCAAACTCGCCCTCGATAGGATTGTAGGAAATATGCTCAACGATCATAGTCGCCTTTTGCTCGTTGATAAGCTTGATAACCTTGGAGATAAATTCCTCCGGGTTGTTCTTGAACATATAAATCTTGTCCTGACGTAATCCCTTGAGGATCGCTGCAACAGTTTTTCTCGTCAAAGTCGTACCTGCGGCGATTTTACCGATAAGATCGTACTTGATCTGACTCGTTGCCGCATGATGAAGGGTCTGTGTTCTCGTCTTAACAGAGCCGAAGGAATCGCCTCTGCCAATCTCGTACTCGTTCATTTCGGTTTTCTGCCTTCCGATAGAAGTAGTGTACTGAAGCTCGGATACAAAGAGCTTTTCATCAATGTGAGTAATCGCCTTGGCAATCAGCTCTGCACTGTCAAAGTCAACGGTGTAGGCGTAGCGGTGATTGATCTGTTTCCAGAGTGCTTGGAACTCTTTCTTAGCGAAGTTATCGTTCAAGGGGTTATCCGTAACGGCAGCTTCCTTTGC
>JAFURQ010000028.1 GCA_017471825.1 Clostridia bacterium | reverse complement strand
ATGGTAGAATTCCAGCCTTCCAAGCTGGTCGCGTGGGTTCGATTCCCATCACTCGCTCCAAATGCGCCCATAGCTCAGTGGATAGAGTGCCCGGCTACGAACCGGTAGGTCGAAGGTTCGAATCCTCCTGGGCGCGCCACATAAGCCTCATTGCAAGTGCGATGAGGCTTTTTATTTTACTAATATGGCAATTATGTCAAAAAAGATTGACATAATGCCTAAAATTTTCCATTTGTGTTTACTTTTGTCCTTATTTGTGATAAAATAATAACGTCAATTCTGTAAAGGAGATTTTTATGAGTAGCTACAAGTTAAATACTAAGCGAACTATACTCGTCGGCTTTGCTTTCTTTTTAATATCAGCATTCTGGCAGGCATACGACGCGATTGTTCCGCTTATGCTCACAAACCATTTCGGTCTTCCGCAGACCGCATCCGGTGCTGTTATGTCGCTTGACAACGTTCTGGCGGTATTTATGCTTCCTCTTTTTGGCTCCCTGTCTGACAAGGTTAATACCAAGTTTGGAAAAAGAACGCCGTTCATATTTATCGGTACCATTGCGGCGATTCTTTCTTTTATCGGACTGACATTCATCGACAACTATCAGCTCGTTAAGCTGTCAAACCAGGGAATTCCCGCTCTTTCCGAGATTCTCACCGATGAAGAAATTTTGGAAAGAACCCTCGATATCACACTTGCTAATCCCTGGCCTCTTATCGGATTTATCGCTACGCTCCTTGTAGTGCTGATAGCAATGGCAACCTTCCGCTCACCTGCGGTTGCGCTCATGCCCGACGTTACTATAAAGCCCCTGCGCTCCAAGGGTAATGCTGTTATCAATCTTATGGGAACCGCCGGCGGCATTATCGTACTCGCTCTCGGTATGGTGTTCAGCACGTCTAAAAACCTCTATATGAAATATACAGGCTACGTGCTTGCCGTATGCTCGGTTATGGCTCTCGGTCTTATAATCTTTATGTTTACAGTAAAGGAAAAGAAATGGGTAGCCGAGATGGAGCAAGACACACTTGACCTTGGACTTGAGGAACAAGTTATTTCAAAGGATGAGCCTGTACGCAAGCTTTCGAAGGCGGAGCTCACTTCCCTTCTTCTCATTCTTGCGTCGGTTGCACTTTGGTATGTTGGCTATAACTCAATAACCAGTAAATACTCGGTATATGCCACCAACGTTCTTGGCTTCGATTACAATATGACGCTTATAATTGCGCAGGCCGCGGCTGTTGTCGCATATATCCCTGTCGGCATTATAGCTTCAAAGATAGGCAGAAGAAAAACCATACTTGCAGGTATAATAATACTCGCGAGTGCATTCTTTGCCGGCAACTTCATTACTCCGTCGACTCCCGAGCTTATTATGTACCCCATATTTATTCTCGCGGGAATTGGTTGGGCAACCATAAACGTCAACTCCTTCCCCATGGTTGTTGAGCTGGCGCGCGGTGGCGAGGTCGGAAAATACACCGGCTACTACTACACCGCTTCAATGGCCGCACAGATCGTCGCTCCCATTCTTTCCGGCGCGCTTTATGATTTGTTCGGTATGAGAATTATGTTCTTTGCCTTTGGTACGGCATTCGTTGTGTTCTCGTTCGTTACGATGTTCTTTGTAAAGCACGGTGACGCGAAGGATCTGGGCGGCAAGACCGCAAAGGATCTTATTGAAGATAATTTTGCAGGCGATGATTAAGCCGTTAATTAAAAATCCCTCAACTTCGGTTGAGGGATTTTTTTATTTTAGAATTTCAAATTCAAAATTTTCGTAGCCGAGAAGCGTGCCAATATCAGTTCCCTGCGGCAAAAGAGCCAAGGCTATAAAAAGCTCCTCGCCCGAGTCATCCAGCAGTGTGGCATATTCTCCGCTGATTTCCTTGACAGTCAGGCGTCTCATTTTTCGATAAGAGCCTCGGCAATCTGAATAGCGTTTGTTGCCGCTCCCTTTCTGACCTGGTCGCCACAGCACCAGAGTGTGATGGCGTTATCGTGTACAATATCCTCACGGATTCTGCCGACGAAAACGAGGTCCTGGTCGCTTGTAACAAGGGGCATGGGGTATATTTTGTTCTCGACATCATCGTAGAGCTTGCATCCTTCGCACGCCGCGATTGCCGCCTTCACCTCGTCGACAGTAAGCTTCCTTTCGGTAACTACCGTTGCGGAGATGGAATGCGAGCGAACGACCGGTACGCGCACACAGGTGCAGGTGACCTTTAGGTCGGGGTTGTGAAGAATTTTTCTACCCTCGTTCTGCATTTTCATTTCCTCAGTGGTATAGCCGTTATCGAGGAACGAGCCTATTTGAGGAATGAGATTTTCGGCAATCTGATACTGAAAAACAGAGGGTGTTATGTCTGCGCCATTTATAATTGCGCGCATTTGCTCATCAAGCTCAACGGGGCCTGCCGCGCCTGCACCGCTTGTTGCCTGATAGGTTGATGCAACGATTCCCTTGATTTTAGAAAGCTTGTTGATTGCGTTAACCGCCACAAGTGTGATTATGGTTGAGCAGTTGGGGTTAGCAATAATTCCCTTCTTATTATTTCTTGCATCCTCGGCGTTGATTTCGGGAACGACGAGCGGAATATCGGGATCCATGCGGAATGCACTCGAGTTATCAATAAATACAGCGCCGGACTTTACAATATCATCGGCGAACTGCTTTGCAACGGCGTTTGATGCCGCGCCGAGAACGAAGTCGAGTCCTGCCCAAGCGCCGTAATCAGCGAGCTCAATTGTGAGCTCCTTACCGCAAAATTCAACCTTTTTGCCTACACTGCGCTCGCTTGCAAAGAGCTTGAGCGTTTCTATCGGGAAATTGCGCTCCTCGAGCACCTTTATCATTTCTCTTCCAACGGCACCGCTTGCGCCAAGAATACCTACGTTATACTTTTTCATTTCTGTTTTTCCTTGCTTTGTATTAGAAATCGTGAAGGACGCGTATTGCCTTCTTATAATTAATATCGTCAACGCCGATGATAATATTCACCTCGTCTGAGCCCTGGGAGATTACTCTGATATTTATACCGTTTTCTCCGAGAGCGGTAAATATTTTACCTGCAATACCGATATTCTCAGTGAGGTTTCGTCCGACCACAGCAATAAGACTTATGTCGTTGGTAATCTTGATGCTATCGGGCTGAATCTCCTGCTCTATTCTTGTTATAATAGCGTGAAGCTTATCGTCGAGTGCATCGCCTGCAACGATTACAGAGAACGTATCAATGCTGCACGGAACCTGCTCAACGTTTATTTCATTTGCCTCAAAAATTGCAAGAACCTTTCTAATGCATCCGGGTTCTTCATCCATTCTGCTCTTGGATATCGTTATAATTGAGTAATGCTTGCGTCCCGAGATACCTGTTATGGGGCGAATCTTCGCCTGCTCGGTTCTGTCCTCGTCAAAATCCTCCATAATCAAGGTGCCGGGGGCGTTAATATCCTTCGTATTCTTGATGTAGAGGGGGATGTTCTTATTTCTGACAGGGAAAACCGCTTCCTCGTGGAGAACCTCAGCACCCATATAAGAGAGCTCGCGAAGCTCGGAGAAGGTAACTCTGTCTATCGGGCGGGGATTTTCGACAATACGGGGATCTGCCGCAAGAATACCCGATACGTCGGTCCAGTTTTCGTATGCCGTCACGTTGAGAGCGGCCGCTACGAGCGAGCCTGTGATGTCAGAGCCACCGCGTGAAAAGGTTTTAATATTACCGTCGGGCATTGCTCCGTAGAAGCCGGGGAATACGATTCGCTGTGCTGTTTCGGCAATTTTAGCGAGATTCTGATAGGACGCCTCGAGGTTTACTCTGCCGTTATAATTAAACACGAGCCAATCGGCACTGTCTACGAAGGTGTAGCCGAGATATTTTGCCATTATTTTAGCACACCAATACTCACCGCGCGACACAATGTAATCAACGCTGGTCTTCTTGTTGAGCTTTGATTCAAACTCCTTGAAATCATCTTCAAGAATGTTGTCGATGTTGCAATCGGCACAGATTTCATAATATCTTGTTTTAATTTTAGCAAGAATTTCATCATAAGGTGCGTTGTACTTTATGTGTGCACGCAGAAGATACAGAAGATCCGTCACCTTTATGTCAGCGCTGAAGCGCTTGCCGGGAGCCGAAACAACCACCAATGCTCTGGCGGGATCAGCCTCCACAATATTTTTAACCGTTTCAAAGCACGCGCCCGTTGCAACAGACGAGCCGCCGAACTTGACAACCTTTACTATTTTACCTCTCGATACCTGCAAAGAAACTGCCTCCATCCTTGTTTAAAATTTCTTTTGAAATGCTGTGAATATCAAAAACACTTATTTCTTTTGTGATTATATATTTATTCTCCCCATCGACATCAATCGACTCGATAATACACGAGGGGACGTCCGCCCGGGTTCGAATATAATAGCTTTTTGAAACGGCGGTATTATCAACCTCTCGCTTTTTACCAGGGGTCAGAGATTTGATATCGCCTGAAAGAATGTCTATAACGTCCTGCGCAACGGCTGTACCCGTGGGATATTTGCCTGCGCCCTGACCGAAGAACGAGAGCTGACCTACGTTCTCGCCCTCAAGGGAGATCATATTATTATTTTTTCTAACACTTGCAAAGAGTGAATCATTATCTATTATCAGAGGCTCTACGAAGGCGGAAATTTTATCGCCCTCGCAAATTCCCGTTCCGATATATCTGACGGTTTTTCCGAGTTTATTTTTAATATATTCAATATCGCACTTTTTGATATTGCGGAGCCCGAAAATATGGATTCCGTCCTCAGATATCTCAGTATTAAATGCGATTGATGACGAAATAGCAGTTTTCCTCGCAGTATCCAAGCCGTCAATATCCGCCGAGGGATCCGCTTCGGCATATCCGAGCGACTGAGCGGTGCGAAGAACGTCGCTGAAATCGGAATTGTCCGAAATCATAGCATCGATAATAAAATTAGTCGTGCCGTTCATTATACCGAACACCTTGGTAATCCTGTCACAGCGCGTTGCGCGGCGAAGGTTGTGAAGCCAAGGAATTCCACCGCCGGCGCTCGCCGAGAAGCGAACGGTTACTCCGTTTTCACGGGCGAGGGTAAGAAGCTCGTCGTAATACGTGCAGATAAGATGCTTGTTAGAGCTAACTACGTGCTTTCCTGCCTTAATCGCCTTTACGAGAAAGGTATGCGCAGGCTCTAGTCCGCCGATTGCCTCTGCAACTACCGTTATTTCCTTATCATTAAGTATATCATCAAAATTGGAGGTAAGCACGTCGCCGAGCTCCTTGTGAGGACGAATATCAAGAACCTTGCCCACGGAGTAGCCCGAGCGCTCAAGAATTTCGTATGCACCGGAGCCAACGATGCCGAATCCAAGTATTGCAACTTTCATATTTTTTACCGTTCCTTAGTCTTTATATTGCGCACTAACGCGAAAATGCAGAAAATGCTTTGTGCGAATATAACAATTTTGTGCTTTCCTGAGGGGGAAAATTAGTCATTTTTGATGTTTTTCGTGTCTTTGTGTGAAAAACACTTGTATTTGAACGAGAAATAGTGTATCATATATTGTGTCAATTGTCAAGAGGTGATTTTTAAAATGTTTTACATCAGTACAAGAAATGAAAAAATAGTTAAAACGCCTGCCGAAGCCATACTCATGGGTATAGCCGAGGACGGCGGACTTTACGTTCCGGAAAGCTTTGAAAGCGCCGTATTTCCTATGGAAAAGCTGAGGGATATGAACGAAAACGAAATTTCCGCTACCGTTCTTTCTCTGCTCTTCTCCGGCGGATCTATGTTTGGCGGTGAGCTGTCGGATTTTTCTGCGGCGGTTTCGCGCGCTTATAACGGGAAATTCGAGAACGGAGATTATGCTCCGGTTGCCAAGGTTGGCAATGCCTTTGTTATGGAGCTGTATCACGGCCCTACCTGCGCATTCAAGGACGTTGCGCTTCAGCTCCTTCCGCACCTTATATCCGAGGCAAAGCGCTCGGTCGGTATGACTGACGACATCGTGATACTTACCGCAACAAGCGGAGATACGGGTAGTGCGGCTCTGTCCGGCTTTGCCGATATTCCCGGTATAAAAATAGTTGTATTTTATCCCAAGGAGGGCACGAGCGCCGTTCAGGAGCGTCAGATGGTTTCCTGCGCGGGTAAAAACACCTGTGTATGTGCTGTTTACGGTAATTTTGACGACGCGCAAAGCGGAGTTAAAAACATTTTTGCAAGCCTTAAGCTTCCCGATGGGGTAAAGCTGTCGAGCGCCAACTCAATAAACATAGGCAGACTTGCGCCGCAGGTGGCTTACTACTTTAAATCGTACCGCGATTTAATAAATAATGAGGAAATCGAGTTTGGCGATAAGCTTAATTTTGTTGTCCCTACCGGAAATTTTGGTGATATACTCGCAGGATATTTTGCAAAAATGATGGGACTTCCGATAGCCAAGCTTATTTGTGCGTCAAACCGCAACAACGTGCTTACCGATTTCTTTGAAAAAGGATTGTATGACAGAAACCGTGAATTCCATATCACAACCTCTCCGTCAATGGATATTCTGATTTCAAGCAATCTTGAGCGCCTTCTTTATTTTATGTGCGGAAGCGAGAAATGCGCCAAATATATGAGCGAGCTGCGCGAAACGGGCAAATATCAGCTCGAGCCCGATGAGCTTGCGAAAATCCGCGAATTTTTTGACGCGGGATTTGCGGATGACGAAGAAACCTTTGCAACCATCAACAGCGTATACAAGAAGCATGGCTACCTTATGGATACGCATACCGCTGTGGCATGGAACGTGTACGAAAAATGGTTAAAGGAAAATGACAACGGATGCAAGAGCGTTGTGCTCTCTACGGCATCGGCATATAAGTTCTCCTCGGGAGTGCTTCATTCGCTCGGCCTTGAGTGCCCGAACGAATTTGATGCCATTGATGTTCTTGCAAAGAGAACGGGAATCCGTCCTCCCCGTGTTATCGCGGACATAAGAAACAAGAAGATTCTTCACACCAACGTTGTGAAAAAAGAGGATATGATGCAGCTTGTCGAGAACATTGTTCGCACCGACAAGGTGATAGTCCGCGTGCCTGCAACCTCCGCAAATCTCGGCTCCGGCTTTGACTGTACCGGAATCGCTTTCAGAAGATATAACGTCTTCTCGTTTGAAAAAATCGAAAGCGGATTTGAATTTGAAGGCTTCCCCGATGCTTTCGCCAACGAGGGTAACCTAGCATACGTTTCATACAAGCGTGTATGTGAGCGAGTGGGTGCAAGCTCTAACGTAAGAATCACCAGCATACGCGCCGACGTACCGATTGCCCGCGGTCTTGGGTCATCCGCGGCACTCATCGTTGCCGGTGCCTACGCCGCAAATATCCTGACCGGCAACACCCTTTCGATACAAGAGGTGTTTGAAATATGCAATAACATAGAGGGGCATCCCGACAACATAGCGCCCGCGCTTTTCGGCGGTCTTTGCACGTCAATAGTTAAGGACGGCGTGCCGATTGCACAGAAATACTCTGTTTCCGACAAGCTTTTCTTCACAGCTCTTATTCCTGACTTCAAGGTTGATACGAAGAAGGCGCGGGCCGCGCTTCCGACGGTTGTCTCGCGTGAGGATGCAATATTCAATATGCAAAGAATTGCACTACTTCCCTACACCTTTGAGCACGGAAGACTCGATCTTATAAGGCTTGTTACCGATGACAGACTTCATCAATCCTACAGGCGCAGGCTTTTCAAAAACATTGATGAGATTGAAAATGCCGCTTACGAATGCGGCGCGCTTTCCTTTGCGGTAAGCGGCGCGGGACCGACGTGCCTTGCTTTTTCAGAGGCGCCGATTTATGAGAATCTCAACGAAAAAATCAAAATGCTCGAGAACAATTGGATAGCCTACGGTGTGAGTGTTGATAACGAAGGAGCGAAGCAGATTTATGATGAACAGTAAATATTTACTAGTGGACAAAAAAATACTTCCTGAGTATTACGAAAAGGTTATCGAAGCGCGCACCCTTCTTGCAAGCGGCAAAATAAAGGACGTTTCCGAGGCTGTAAGGGCGGTTGGAATTTCCAGGAGCACGTATTATAAATACAAGGACTATATTTTCACAACCAACGCAGATACGGGCGGAAGAAAGGCTATAATATCCTTCACTCTTTCGCACAAACCGGGTATTTTGAGTGAGGTGCTCAAGTGCCTGTCCAGCCACGGCGCGAATATACTGACAATCACTCAGAACCTTCCGATAAATTCAAAGGCACACGTTGTTGTCACCCTTGATATTTCGGGGCTATCCGTAGAAATTGACGAGCTTCTGCGTGAGATCAACTCCATCGAAAAGGTAAGCGGAACAAAGCTTATATCAATCGAATAATCATTTCTTATTGAGAAAGCCTCGCAAGAGGCTTTCTCTTTTTCATTGTTACTTTACTACTATATTTACGATTTTTCCGGGAACTACTATTTCCTTGATGACGGTTTTGCCGTCTATTGCCTGTGCTACCTTCTCCTCAGCGCGAACAGCAGCGAGAACTACGGCCTTGTCGGCATCCTTGGAAACCGTTATAACCGCACGAACCTTGCCGTTTATCTGTACGGGAAGCTCAAGGGTATCATCAACGGTTTTGCTGAGGTCACACTCGGGCCACTTTGCAAGTGAAACGAGCCCGTTGTTTCCAAGCGCTTCATAAATTTCCTCTGCGAGATGAGGCGCGAAGGGTGAGAGGAGCTTTGCAAGAGTGGAAAGCTCGGTTTTGGTTATCTTTCCAACCTCATAGACGGTATTTACCATAGCCATCATTGCCGCGATTGCAGTGTTAAACTTCATCGCATCGATGTCCTCTGTTACCTTCTTTATAAGCTTGTGAATATGCTTATCGAGCTCGGGGGTTGTTCCCTCACCCGACGCCATGTCAAGAATATTATAGAATCTCTCAAGGAATCTTTTGCATCCCTTTATCGACTGTGTATTCCAAGGGGCAGACTGCTCAAAATCGCCTATGAACATCTCATAAAGTCGCATTGTATCTGCACCGTAATCACGAATAATCTCATCGGGATTAACGACGTTGCCGCGCGATTTGGACATTTTCTCGCCGTTTTCGCCAAGGATCATACCGTGGCTTGTTCTCTTGAGGTAGGGCTCCTTTTGAGGCACTACGTCGATATCGAAGAGGAATTTCGACCAGAAGCGAGAATACAGAAGGTGAAGCGTTGTATGCTCCATACCGCCGTTATACCAATCGACAGACATCCAATATTCAAGAGCCTCGCGCGAGGCAAGCTCCTTATCGTTGTGGGGATCGCAGTAGCGGAGGAAATACCACGATGAACCTGCCCACTGCGGCATTGTATCGGTTTCTCTCTTTGCAGGTCCCTTACAGCGAGGACATTCACAATTCACCCAATCTGTGATGAGAGAGAGAGGCGACTCGCCGTTTTCGGTGGGCTCGTAGGATTCTACGTCGGGAAGCTCTACGGGGAGCTGCTCCTCGGGAACGGGGACCCAACCGCATTTGTCACAGTTAACGAGAGGAATGGGCTCACCCCAATATCTCTGACGGGAGAATACCCAGTCACGAAGCTTATAGTTAACCTTTTCCTCACCGATACCGTTTTCCTCAAGGAATTTTACCATAGCGATTTTGGCATCGGCTACATCGAGACCGTTAAGGAAGCCGGAATTTACGAGCTTACCGGTTGCAACGTCGGTAAAGGCTTCGTTCTGAACGTCGCCGCCGGCGACAACCTCGATAATGGGGAGGTTGAATTTCTTTGCAAACTCCCAGTCGCGTTCATCATGAGCAGGAACCGCCATAATAGCGCCCGTTCCGTAGCCTGCAAGAACGTAATCTGAGATAAAAATGGGAATCTCCTTACCGGTTGCGGGATTAATTGCACGAACGCCCTTAATCTCGACACCCGTTTTCTCCTTAACAAGCTCTGTTCTCTCGAAATCGGATTTTTTGGAGGCTTCAAGTCTATACGCTTCAAGCTCAGAATAGTTAGTTATCGAGTCACGCCATTTTTCAATGAGGGAATGCTCGGGCGCGATAACCATATACGTTGCACCGAAGAGTGTGTCGCAACGCGTGGTATAGACGCGGAGCTTATCGCCTGTGGTGGTAGTAAAATCAATTTCCGCACCATTGGATTTTCCTATCCAATTTATCTGCTGTGTCTTGACACGCTCTATGTAATCAAGACCGTCAAGATCGGAGATAAGTCTGTCGGCATACTCGGTAATCTTGAGCATCCACTGACTTTTTACCTTTCTGATTACTGCAGACTGGCATCTTTCACAAACGCCGTTTACAACCTCTTCGTTAGCAAGAACAACCTTACAGGACGTACAGAAATTTACTGCCATCTCCTTCTTGTAAGCGAGTCCTTTTTCAAAGAGCTTGAGGAATATCCACTGAGTCCATTTATAGTAATTTGGATCTGTAGTGTTGATTTCTCTCGACCAGTCGAACGAAAGACCGAGCGCTTTAAGCTGTGATTTAAAGCGTGCTACGTTTCTTTCGGTGACGATTTTGGGGTGAATCTTATTCTTTATAGCATAGTTCTCGGTAGGAAGTCCAAATGCGTCCCATCCCATCGGGAAAAGCACGTTGTAGCCCTGCATCCTCTTCTTTCTTGAAACTATATCAAGAGCGGTATAGGGGCGAGGGTGACCGACGTGAAGTCCCTGTCCTGAGGGATACGGGAACTCTACAAGAGCGTAATATTTAGGCAATGAAAAGTCCTGCTTTGCTTCAAAGGGCTTCTGCTCATCCCATTTCTGCTGCCATTTTTGTTCGATTTTTTGATAATTGTAGTTCATTTATTCTTCCTCTGTGGTGTTTATTTCAAGCTTTTTATCGACCTCTTGTACGATGTCGGATATATTTATCTCTGTCCCCTCGGGCATAAGTCTGTCGAGGTTGTAAAAATCTCTTGACTCTTTATCAAAAATATTAACGATAACGTTGCCATAGTCAACAAGTATCCAAGCATTACCGCGCTTTCCTTCCACCTTCGCATCGCAAACGCCTGAAAGCTCGAGCTTGTAAACAATCTCGTCCGCAAGCGAGCCAACTTGTGTAAGAGAGCGACCCGTCGCATTTACGTAAAAGTCGGTTATAGGGTTTTCCTCGCCGACCTCATAAAGTCGAACATCAAGCGCCTTTTTCTCTATTAAAATTGCAACTGCGGCGCGCGCAAGCTCCTTTGACGTAGCATTTTTGAGTATATCGGTTTTAACGTCCATTTTTACCTTTCCCCCGAAATCCGGGTGCTTTGCAGCATAATATATTGTTAGTTTGTGTTGTAATAAATTCTTGAAAATTCCTCTGCGGAGGGATTGTTGAAGATTCTTTCGGCATCAAAGTGTTCCTCGCTTACCGAAAAATAATTATTGAAGATCCGCGCGGCATTTGCGCGATTCATAACGTAATAGGATATTCCGTTCTTGCCAACAACAGCCTCCCCCGGCAACGTTTGCACCGAAACGGACATGCCTTGTTCCGCTCTTGCGAGGCGAAGCAGTGACAAAATTTGAATTACCGACATGTCGGTTACGATACCGTCCGCACTGCTTATAAGTGCAGGCAAGGATTTATAGTCGATGCCGCGCCCGAGGGTTTTGTAAAGCCCCTTAATCAACATTTTTTGCGCATCCATCCTCTGTAAATCTCCGCGCTTATAGCTCGCACGGTGTCTTGCCAAAATCATCGCCTGACGGGAGGTGATAAAATTTTCTCCTTTTGCCAAAGACAGTAGCAGATTGCCTTCGGAATCGGTTATTGAAAAATCGCTTTCAGCATCTACGTAAATACCGCCGATGGCAGAGATTATCTTTTCGAAGCTATCAGTCGATATTCCCATAAAGCCGTCGATTTTCAACGAAAGGTGTTTTGATAGCGAGGATGCTAGTGATCGCATTGCACTGTTGGGAGCACTTCCCTTTGCTCGCTCGTAGGAATAGAACTGATTGATTTTGTTTTGCGAATGACCGAAGCCGTAATAGGTGTCTCGCGGAATCTGCAAAACGTTGATTTCGTTTTTATCAAAATTAAAATTTGCAATGCAGATCGTATCTGTATTTTCTGCGGCATCGTCATAGCCCACAAGAAGATACGTTTTCGTTGAAGCACCGGATGCAGAAGCCGCAGACAAAAGCCCAGAAGGATGACAAATCAACGTCAAAATCAGTACCGCGCAAGTTAAAAATTTATAAATACTTTTCATACAAAAACCTCACTTTCGGTTAGTTTTTGTATTTTTTCTTGCATTAGTATGTTAAATTTCGGACGCCAAGGCGTTTCTTGCCATCAAGGTGGTGGGATGAATGCTTTTTTCTTTTGATTTCAGATTCTCGATCGTAAAATCAATTGCCATAATGCACGCCAGAGTCAATGACCTTACGTTATCTTCCCTTTTTCCCTCATCAAGCGAGGAAAGAAGAAAATTTCGCGTTTCAATGCAGGCAGGATAGCTTCTGCCGCGTTCAATAAAATCCGAAATAAAGATTATTTTGTCAAAAACGCTCATTTCGGCATCGCCTGCGGTATGCTTTTTAACTGCTGAGAGAATTTGCGGCGTTGCGAGCTCTGAAAAATCTCGCAGAATTACGTACGGAGCCGTATATGAATGAAGAATGGCGGGGCTTTTCATATCCTCCGCGGTGGCCTCCTGTCCAAGCTCACGAAGCATGTAAAGCTGTGCCTCGGCGTCACACTCCTTCGTAATATCGTGGAGAAGTGCGGCGGCGCCAAGCTCCGAGAGATCATCGGGAAGACAGGCTCTGCCGAGCAGAATTGCCATTTCCTTAACGCCTACGGTATGCAAAAAGCGTTTTTCCGAGAGGCGCTCTTTAACCGCGGCTTGAAGTCTATCAAGATCGATTATCATACGTAAAGTCCTCGACCTTTTATATATTCGTAAACAGCGGGTGGAAGATACTGCGAGCCTTTGTTGGCTTTAAGCTCTTCTCTTATCAAGGTTGATGACAGCTCTATTGCCGATGCATTTACGGCAAGTATACGTGCGCCATACCTCTGCTTATATAGCGATACGCGATCCTCTATTTTTTCTGTGATGTCTGTATCACTTTCACGGCGGATATAGCAAACAGTTGCGAGCTCGAATATTTTTTCAGGCATATACCAGCTATCAAGGGTGAGGAACATATCCGTTCCGCAGAGCAAAAACAGCTCGTTATTATCGCTTTTCAGCTCGGAGAGCGTTATGGCTGTATAGCTCTTGCCGCCGCGCGCGATTTCTATATCGGAAACCTCTGTGTTTTTTATATGCGAAAATGCAAGCCTACACATCTCTATGCGCTCATTCGGCTCCACGGTGCCGGAATATTCCTTGTGCGGCGGCAAAAGCGCCGGAATTACAAGAAGCCTGTCCAGCCCTGCGGCTTCGGCAAAGTGCTCTGCGGCATTTACGTGCGCAAGATGCGGGGGGTTAAACGTACCGCCGAAAACGCCTACTCTGATTTTTTCCGTCATCAGAGTTCAATCCTCTTTTTCTTTTTAGATTCTTTATAAAGAACGAAGCGGGAACCTACACAACTTACAACGTCACAGTCGATTGCCTCGGCAATGATTTGTGCCGCTTCCTTTGCGGTATATCCGCTATTATCAAGAACACGCGCCTTGATAAGCTCGCGAGCCTCAAGGGCGTTTTCTATCTGTGTACATATCTCCTCGGTTATACCACCCTTGCCAATCTGAAAAATCGTTTCAAGGCTTTGGGACATTGAGCGAAGATATGCTCTTTGTTTACTTGTTATCATATTTCTTCCTTTTCAAACAGAGCGCTCGCAAATTCATCAGGATCAAATGGCTTCATATCGTCTATTTTTTCGCCTACACCAATAAATTTTACAGGTATTCCAAGCTCCTGCTTTATCGAGAGAACTATTCCGCCCTTAGCGGTGCCGTCAAGCTTTGTGAGCACAAGACCTGTGATTTTAGATGCTTCCTTGAATTCCTTTGCCTGAAGAACGGCGTTCTGGCCCGTTGTGGCATCGAGAACGAGAAGCGTTTCCTTTGCACAGCCTGCAAGTTCACGGCCTATTACTCTATCAATTTTTGCGAGCTCATCCATGAGATTTTTCTTGTTATGAAGGCGGCCGGCGGTATCTATGATAAGAACGTCGGCGCCTCTGCTTTTCACTGCTCCTATAGCATCGTACACAACCGAGGCAGGATCCGCGCCTGCGGCCTGCTTTATAATATCAACTCCGGCTCTTTCGCACCAAACGGTAAGCTGTTCTGCGGCAGCGGCACGGAAGGTATCAGCAGCCGCAACCACGACCTTTTTACCCTGTGATTTGAGTTCTGCCGAGATTTTTCCTATTGATGTTGTTTTTCCGACACCGTTCACGCCGATCACGAGAATAACCGACGGCTTGGTTGAAAGATTGAGTGGCTCGTGGTCCCCAACCATTTCACGAAGAATTTTGAACAGCTCATCCTTCACCTCATCAGACTCTTTTATATTTTTATCCTTTACGGTGTCGCGAAGTCTGTCAAGTATTTCCTCAGTGGTGTACACGCCGATATCGGCTGATATGAGGGCTTCCTCGAGCTCCTCGAAGAGCTCCTCATCAACCTTTCTGAAGCTTTTAATTATATCGTCTATTTTGCCAACTATGGCATTTTTTGTCTTATTAAGACCGTTTTTTAATTTCTCAAAGAACCCCATCTAAAAGCTCCTTCTGTTTTCCTTCGATTTCGTTTACGTTAAGCTCAATCGCCTGTGATATACCGCGCTGAGGCATTGTTACACCGTAGAGACGGTCACCTATCTCCATAGTACCGCGACGGTGGGTAATGAGAATGAACTGCGTTCCGTCATCGAAGCGCTTTATGTATTCACCAAATCTCAATACGTTAACCTCGTCAAGAGCTGCCTCTATCTCGTCAAGAATACAGAACGGAGTCGGGTTAACCTTGAGTATAGCGAAAAGCAAGGCAATGGCAACAAAGGACTGCTCACCACCCGAAAGAAGCGAGAGGCTCTTAATAATCTTGCCGGGAGGAGCCGCCTTAATCTCGATACCTGAGGTAAGGACGTCCTCGGGATCGGTGAGCGAAAGCTCCGCACTACCGCCTCCGAAGAGCTCCTTGAAGGTTATACCGAAATTGTGGTTGATAGCCTCGAAGGCTGTAACGAAGCTGGTGCGCATCTCGCTCTCGATTCTTGCGATAATGCCAACGAGCTCGTCATAAGAGTTGGTAAGGTCGCTATACTGCGTATTGAGCGCATCATATCTGATCTTAACCTCTGCGTACTCCTCGATAGCACCGGGGTTGTAGCTTCCAAGCGCTCTCAAGCGATTTTTGCAGGAGGTTTGTATTGCGGCGATTTCGTCGCGGTTCTCTGCGGTTACGGGAGGATAGTCGAGCTCAACAGCCTGCTCGTAGGTGATTTCATATTCATCCCAGAGCTGATGTCCAAGCTTATCCTGCTTCTCCCTAAGCTGCTCGTATTTGTTTTCCGCGCGGAGAGTTGCTTCCTGAACGACACTCTTCGACCTGTTCTTTTCATCCTTGCTTTCGCGGATTACTCTGAGCTGACGCTCGAATTCGTCGCCGCCCTTGTCGGTTTCGGCACGCAGAGCCATAAGCTCACGGATTTTTTCTTCGAGTGCGGCATACTCCGCCTTGTTTTCTGCCTTGATATTGTCTATATTATCGCGCTTTGAGGTAAGGTCGGCTATTCTTGCGTTCTGAACCGATTTATCGCTCTCAAGCTCGCCTATGCGGTCGTCAAGGCTGTCTATCATCTGCTGAACGCTCTCAATGTCCTTGCGTGCCTCTGCGATCGAGATGTAGGTCTCATTCGCCTTGTCGCCGTACTCGTCGCTCTTTTCGTCGAGTATGCCCATCTCAGCCGAGCGCTTGGTTCTGAAATCCTTGAGTGCGGCAATTCTTTCAAGCGCCGCAACGTGCTCTGCTTCAAGACGAGTGATTTCCGCCTCTGCCTCGGACTGCTGGCCTATGAGGTTGTTATAGTCATATCTGAGCTTTTCTATGATATTGCAGTTTGCCTCGTATTTTGCGTTTGCATTATCGAGCGCGGCGAACTGCGAGCGAGAAAGTGAAATAAGAATTTCCTTATCCTGCTCGGCGGTATGAAGCACATCCTGAGCCTCGGAGAGCTCGGAATTTATCTCTTCAATCGACTCTTTTGCTTCATCAATTCTTGCGGAAAGCTTTTCTGCCTTATCGCGCAGGGTAGCGATTTCGGTAAGTCTTGAAAGAATACCGCTATCTCTTTTTGCGCTACCGCCCGTGAAGGCACCGCCGACGCTGATAAGCTGACCGTCGAGGGTTACGATTTTAACCCTGTAGCGAAGCTTCTTTGCTGCAGCAGTTGCATTATCAATATTGTCAAAAACAACTGTGCGAAGAAGGAGCCACTCGATTATACCGCGATACTGACTGTCAGAGTGAACGAGAGTGTCTGCTCTGCCGATGAAGCCGGGCATTTTCTTCGACTCTTTGATTTCGTCGGTTTCTCCCATTGGGCGAATTGCGCTGATAGGATAGAAGGTTGCGCGGCCTGCGTTTGCTTTTTTAAGCGCGCGGATAGAGGAGTTTGCCACGTCCTCGTTGTCTACGACTATATTTTGAAGACTTGAACCGAGTGAGGTTTCGATTGCGGTTATATACTGCTTGTCAACGTTGATAAGCGAGGAAAGGGGGCCGTGAATTTTGCCGCCGGTTATATTTCCGCTGTTATATTCGCGCATTACGAATTTAACGCTCTCGGCATAACCCTCGAAATGATCGTTCATTCGCTGGAGAAGATCGGCGCGCTGAACCATCGTATCTCTTTCGAGAATAAGAGAATTGAGGGTTTCGTTGATTTCCACCTTTTCGGTGTTTAGGGCCTCGATTTTCTCGTTGCTTTCGGCGATTATCTCTTCCTTTTCGGCAATTTTCTCCTTAAATTCGGATGCCGCCGCCTCGCAGCGCTCTGCCTCTTCCTTGAGCAAGAGTCCCTTGCTTTCATATTCGGCGATTTCGCGCTCTACGTCCTCGGATTTAGTGTTATCGTTTACTCTGGAGTTTTTAAGAACTCCGATTCTTACGAGAAGATCGGATGCTACGCCCTCCTCAATGGTAAGCTCATCAAGAGCCTCCTCAAGAGCGCGCTTGATCTGTGCGATCTCCTCAACGAGCTTCTGTTGCTCTGCAAGGTAACCGAGTCTTTTGTCGAGGAGCCCCTGAAGAACCGCCTCGTGCTCGCCTCGCTTCGCAAGATACGTGCATTTGCTTTCGTTGAGCGATGCAATTCCCTTGTCAATTTCCGCTATTCTGATTCTGCACTGCTCTATAAGCTCAGCAGAATGTGCAAAGTCGGAATCTGCGGTACGAAGCGCAGTATCGAGAGTGCTGAGCCGTCTGTTAGATTCTATAATCTGTTCAGACAAATCGTGTGAAAGTGCGCGATTTTCCTGAGTTTTTTCGTACAGATTCTTCTCCTGTGCATCGAGGTCAAGAATAACCTGATCTATTATTTCAAGCTCGTGCTTCGCAAGTTTCCACGCCTTCTCTGCTTCCTCGATATCTACTCTTATCTTCTCTGTGTCAAAGAGCCAAAGAGATACGTCGGCGCGCTTCTTTTCCTCGTATATTGCAAGACCCTTTCGAGCTTTTTCCGCTTCCTTTTCGAGAGGAACAACGCGGTTTTCAAGCTCAAGAAGTATATCCTTTACACGATCAAGGTTGTCCTGAGTCGCCTTCAGCTTTCTTTCGGACTCTTCCTTTCTGTGACGGTATTTGGATATTCCCGCCGCCTCTTCGAATATACTGCGGCGCTCGTCACTCTTTTTGGAGATGATTTCCGCAATTTTTCCCTGTCCGATTATGGAGTAGCCCTCACGGCCGACACCTGTGTTCATAAACAGCTCGTAAATGTCGCGCAATCGGCAGGGCTGACGGTTGATAAGGTATTCACTGTCGCCTGTTCTGAAATATCTACGCGTGACAATAACCTCATCGTACTGCGAATCAAGGCGGTTATCGGGATCGGTATTGTCAAACGTAACCGAAACCTCCGCAAAGCCCATAGGTCTGCGCTCGTCGGTACCGCCGAAGATAACGTCCTCCATCTTGGTTCCTCGGATATTACGGCTTGAAAGCTCACCGAGAACCCAACGCATAGCGTCGGAAATGTTCGATTTTCCGCTTCCGTTGGGGCCGACAATTACCGTTGCTCCGCGCTCGAACGTAAGAACTGTTCTGTTCGGGAACGATTTGAAGCCGTGTAGTTCAAGAGATTTTAAATACATCTTATTTCCTTTCCTCGTATTGAAGCCTGACGTCGTATTCCTCTACGTCTGCCGATTCGGCAAAGCTGAAGGAAATCAACGGGAAGTCATCAATAAGACGAAGCTTGTTTTTTCTTTTTTGTCCTATCATTTTGGAAAGCGAGCCGCGAGAGCCAAAAACCGTAACGCTTTGGGGACCGATAACGTCTGCTTTCTCGATTTTTTCCTTGATTAATTCATAATAAAATTCATTTTCCACCAATTCGCCGAGGGCGGAATGGTTCGGCCCCGCAAAATACGTATCGGGGGCTGAAAGATTGTCTGATGCGCAAAGTCCTATTCTGATTACCGGAATTCCGGCATCCTTAAAAATCTTAAGCGCACGCGCAGAGCGCAGAATTGCGTCATCAAGCGAAAGAGGCACGTATGAGCCGTTTTCCGTCATATCACAAAGCTCTGTATTGCGGAAAACCACTGTTGGATAAATTCTGGCGCCCTTGGCTCTGACAGAAGCAATGAACCGCGCGGTTTCCTCCTCAAGCTCGAGAGTTGAGCCGGGCAAACCTATCATCATCTGACCGACAAGCTCAAAGCCTGCTTCAACTATCATTTTACAGGCTCGCTCCTCTGCCTCGAAGCTATGAGCGCGTTTTGTGAGGGTAAGGACCTTGTCCGAGGTGGACTGGAGCCCGAGCTCGATAACCTTTACTCCGTACTTTTTCAAGGTGGAGAGAATATGCCCGTCTATGTAATCCGGACGCGTGGAGCACCTGATAGAGCTCACCCTACCCGCAAGGATATATGAGTAAGCAATTTCGAGCAAGCGACACATAAGGTCAAAATCTATTCCCGTAAATGAACCGCCGAAGATGGCGATTTCGACCTCTGTGCCCTCCTCTATTGTATTGAGAGCATCCTCGATTATATCACGAACGTCATCGGCGCAAAATTTGCTTGTGCCTGTAATCGTTCTCTGATTACAGAACACACATTGGTTTGGACAACCGAGATGGGGTATAAATACAGGGATATTTACATGACGGATCATACGGAAACTCCAAAAAGCGCAAGTGCCATTTTTGCCGCCTGCTGCTCTGCATCCTTTTTGGTTGACGAGGTGCCTGTGCCAACAACGTTATTGTTAACTCGCGCCTCAACGGTAAAGCTTTTTTCATGCTCTGGGCCGTCCTCTGCAACGACAACGTACTCAAGCACGGCAGAGCCGTCCTTTTCCACCAGCTGTTGAAGCAGGGTTTTGTAGTCACCCTTTTGCATATTTTGAGAATTTTCAATTGCGCTTTTAAACAGCGCAAGCACCGCTTCCCTTGCGACAGCGGTTGAAAATTTGTTTGAATCTATATAGATTGCCGCTATAATTGCCTCGAGAGCATCAGCAAGCACCTTTGGTCTTCTTCGGCAATCGGTCAGCTCCTCACCTCTGCCAACGTTAAGATAATCTCCAACGCGAAGTTCGGTTGCTATCGCGGCAAGAGTTTTCTCGCAGACGAGGTGCTGGCGTATTTTGGTTAGATTTCCCTCGCCCTTATCAAAGAATCTTTCGTAAAGGTATTCGGAAATCAGGATTTGAAGAACAGCATCACCGAGGAACTCCAATCTTTCGTTGGACGGAAGAAGCATTCCGCGCGCACGCCGTTCGTTTGCGAAGGACGAATGAGTAACGGCGTTTTGCAAATAAGTTATATCACTAAAGCGATAACCAAGCCTGTCCATCAGTTCAACGGGGCTTTTTCCTATCGACATTACCCACTCACTCCTTTATTGATTGGTTTCGTATATTTTATCTGCCTCGGCTATAAGCTTTTTTTCGGCGTAGTCCACCGCAAAATTCGCGATGTCCTGATTTATACCCGTTTTCACAAAGCCTATCGCCTGCCTTATTGCATTTTTTATGGCATTTGCATCTGAGGAGCCGTGCGCCTTAATAACCGGCTTGGATACGCCTAGTATAGGAGCACCGCCGTGCTCCGATGCATCGAATCTACGCTTCAGCTCACGAAGTTTTTCCTTCATCGTAAGAGTTGAGAGCTGTGTTGCAATATTGGTGGTGAGCAAATCCTTAAGTATTCCCATCATATATTTGCCCATTCCCTCAACGCTTTTCAGGAATATATTCCCCGTGAAGCCGTCGCAAACAAGAACGTCGCAGACACCGAATGGGACAGCCTTTGACTCTATGTTACCGACGAAGTTGAGGCCGGTTTCCGAGAGCACCTGGTATGCATTAACCTGCAGCTCGTTTCCCTTATTGTACTCGGTTCCGTTATTAAGGAGTCCGACACGGGGGCGATCGATACCGTAGATTTTTTCCATATATTTTGCCCCCATAAAGGCAAACTGGCTGATATTGTCAAAATTTACGGTAAGGTTTGCGCCCGAATCCATCAGCAACACGGGGGATTCAAGCGGCAGAACCGTTGCTATCGCGGGACGGTCGATACCGGAGATGCGTTTTACAATAAGCGCGGCACCTGTTATGAGCGCGCCGGTGTTTCCTGCACTTACGAAGGCATCTACCTCCCCCTTTGCGAGCATACGGAGTCCAACGCTCATTGATGAATCACGCTTATTACGCATTACGCAAAGCGCATCGTCCTCCATTGTGACAACGGACGTGGCATTTACCGTTTTTATACCGGCGAGTGAGAGATCGTTTTTCACAGCGACGTTTGAAATTGCATTCTCATCACCTATGAGAATAATCTCTTCGTCATACGCCTCGTGCGCTTCTATCGCACCCTTTATAATTTCAAGGGGAGCGTTATCGCCGCCCATTGCGTCAATCAGTATTTTCATTTTTTAGGAAGCAAGAAAACGTTTTTTCGAGGATATCGAGCGAGCGAGTCGCATACGCCTCGTTTCTTGCCTTTTTTCCTCCTTTAATCTTTTTATCGAAGGGGGCTATGATTCCGAAATTGGCGTTCATCGGTTGGAAGGATGAGCTTACGCCGCCCTCGCTTACGTAATGTGCAAGAGCGCCTATTTCCGTTTCCTTCGGGAAAATCATAGATTCGCGGTTAAGCGCGAGCAATGCCGCATTCACTCCTGCGACAAAGCCCGAAGAGGTAGACTCAACGTACCCCTCAACGCCCGTCATCTGACCTGCAAAAAAGAGAGACGGACACGCGATTGTTGCATACGTCGGGGCTAAAAATCCGGGTGAATTGACATAGGTGTTTCTGTGCATTACACCGTATCTGAAAAACTCGGCGTTCTCAAGTCCCGGAATCATTCTGAACACCCTTTTCTGCTCGCCGAAGGTAAGGTGGGTCTGGAATCCGACTATGTTGTACATAGTTCCTTCCTTGTTTTCACGTCTGAGCTGAACCGTGGCAAACGCCTCCTCTCCCGTTGTGGGCAGGGGAAGTCCGACGGGCTTCATAGGTCCGAAGCGCAGAGTATCGTAGCCGCGCTTTGCCATTACCTCGACAGGCATACAGCCCTCGAAAACCGTGGGCTCCTTTTGCGATTCGCGGTCGAAATCCTTCAGCTCTGCAACGTCTGCTGTCACCAAGGCACGATAAAACGCGTCATATTCCTCGTGGGTCATGGGACAGTTGAGATAGTCGGTGGGGTCCCCCTTGCCGTACCTGGAGGCAAAAAAGGCGACCTCGGTATTTACAGTTGAGAAATCGATTATCGGTGCGGCGGCATCAAAAAAATGAAGCTCCGTCCCGCCTGTGAGGTTAGCTATTTTTTCAGCAAGAGCCTCGCTGGTAAGAGGCCCGGTTGCTATAACCGTAACACCGTCGTCGGGGATTTCGGTTACCTCACCCTTGATTACGGTGATATTTTCGGTTTGTTCGATTTTTTCGGTTATATATCTGCTGAACTCAGCTCTGTTTACCGCAAGAGCACTTCCTGCAGGAACTGCGGTTGCATAAGCCGCCTCCATTATTAGAGAGCCAAGTCTGAGGAGCTCCTCTTTGAGAAGCCCGACGGCGTTCGAGGTGTCGTTGGAGCGAAGCGAGTTTGAGCAAACAAGCTCTGCGAAATCCGCGCTGTGATGTGCCGGAGAATATTTATGCGGCTTCATCTCATACAGCTCAACCTGAACTCCGAGCCTTGCCGCCTGATATGCCGCCTCACAGCCTGCGAGACCTGCGCCTATCACTTTTATTACGGGCTTATTTTCCATTATTCGATTACCGTCATCTCTTCGTCGCGTTTATATCCGCAGGACTTATTTTTGCACATTACGACCTTTCTGCTCTTACGGTAGAAGAGCATTTCGCCGCAATCGGGGCAATTTTCGGTCAGCGGCATATCCCAGGAGGAGAAGTCACACTCGGGATACCTTTCACAGCTGTAGAAGAGAGTGTTTCCTTTGCCGTGTCTGGCAAGAATTTTGGACGAGCATATTGGGCAATGAGCGCCTGTTTCGACAATCTTCTGCTTTGTGAACGTGCATTCGGGATAGTTTGAGCAGGCATAGAAGGTTCCGAACCTGCCGCGTCTTACCACCATATCGGCGCCGCATTTTTCACATTTGAAGTCTGCGAGCTCAATGGGCTGTTTTTCATGCTCGTTATTTACAACCTTACCGTTTTTATCAATCGCCTTTGTGTTTTTGCACGCTGGATAGCTCGGGCAGGCAAGGAATTTTCCGTATCTGCCGTTTTTGTATATCATCATCGCGCCGCATTTTTCACATTTAACGTCGCTTTCCTCATAGGTTGGCTCAACCTTAACCTTCGCCTCGGCGGCAGACGCTGCCTCAAGCTCCTTTGAGAACTGATGGTAAAAATCCGAAATAACGCCCACGATGGTGTTTTCCTTATGCTCTATCGAGTCAAGGTTAGCTTCCATAAGAGCCGTATACTCGTAGTCAATTATCTCGGGGAAATATTCGCGCATGAAGGCGGTGATTACCTCTCCAAGCTCGGTTGCCACGAGAGATTTTCCGTCTCTTTTTACATAATTTCTTGATACGATTATGGAAATTATGGGAGCATAGGTAGAGGGACGGCCTATGCCGTTTTCCTCAAGGAACTTGATGAGCGACGCCTCGGTATATCTTGGCGGCGGCTCGGTAAAATGCTGTTCTTTGATGATTTGCTCGGACTCGAGCTCCTCGTTTTCTTTGATATTCGGGAGCCCCGCGAGGTGAAATTCATCCTCGGTGTCCTCAAATTCGCCACCGTAAACGGTCATAAATCCCTTGGATTTAATCTGATATCCGCCGGTTTTGAATATATATCCCGAATTTTCAAGCTCTACGCTGACAGTATCAAATAACGCCGCCTCCATCTGGCTGGCTATAAAGCGCTCCCAGATGAGCTTATAGAGCTTATACTGCTCCGGTGTAAGCATTTTTTTAACCAGCTTGGGAACAAGCTCTACGTTTGCGGGTCTGATGGCCTCGTGAGCATCCTGTGAGCCTGCGTGGCTCTTATATACGCGAGGAGTTTCAGGAACGTTTTCCTCGCCGTAATTAGCTCTGATATAATCGATTGCCGCCGCTTGTGCGGACTCAGACACGCGCTGTGAGTCGGTACGCATATAGGTTATAAGACCCTGAACGCCGCCAAACTCTGCCCCGAGGTTAAGACCGTCGTAAAGCTCCTGCGCAATTTTCATTATTCTTTGCGCCTGATAGCCGAGCTTTTTCGATGCTTCCTGCTGAAGTGTTGAGGTAGTGAATGGAGGTGCGGGGAGCTTGTGCTTTTCCATACGCCTTACGGAAACGACTCTGAACGGCTTGCCCTTTATTTTGCTCTCTATTTCATTCGCGAAATCGGCGTTTTCAATTTTGATTTTTCCGTTTTTATCACCGTAAAATCTAACGTTGGTCGTCGAATCACCGCTTTTAAGCGAGGCCTCTACCGTCCAATACTCTTGGGGAACGAAGGCGCGAATCTCTGCCTCTCGCTCTGTAACAATGCGAAGGGCAACCGATTGAACTCGTCCGCCCGAAAGTCCGCTTTTTACGCTCTTCCAGAGTATCTGGCTTAAATTAAAGCCTATAAGGCGGTCAAGTATTCTGCGCGCCTGCTGTGAATTAACGAGGTCGATATTGATCTTCCTCGGCTTTTTAATCGCTTCCTTGACTGCGGTTTTTGTTATTTCGTTGAAGGTTACTCTGCACTCGCGGCTCTCCGGAATACCGAGCTGATTTGCTATATGCCACGAGATTGCCTCGCCCTCGCGGTCAGGGTCGGTTGCGAGAAAAATTTTAGTGGCGTTTTTTGCTTCCTTTTTAAGCTCTTTGATAACGTCGCCCTTGCCGCGAATGTTGATATAATGGGGCGCGAAGCCGTTTTCCACATCTATTCCGAGCGTGCTCTTCGGCAGGTCGCGGATATGCCCCTTTGATGCTATTACCTTATAATTCGAGCCGAGATAGCTCTTGATTGTATTTGCTTTTGCTGGAGATTCAACTATAACTAAATATGCCATATATATAAGCGATTAGGTCGCTTTCCTTTCAGTTTTATCTTTTGCGACGGACTCTTTCGCCCGGCAGCATTACTACCATTTGGAGCATTTCGAGCTTAAGCAGCCCCTTCATTACCTCGCGTAACGGAAGCTCCGAGTCGATCAACGACTCAATTGTGCATTCCCCATCGAAAGGTATTCTCTGATAGATCTTTATTGCCTTTTTATCAAAGCCGTCAACGCTTTGCGGCTGTGGAGCAGGCTCTTCAGGCACCTGCACCTGTGGCTCTGGAGTCGCTCTTTTCCGTGAGGGTCTGAAAATGTCATCCTCAGCGGAAACGCAGGATACCTTAAGCCCCGCGAGAACGTCGTTCATATTTACCTTAACCTTGCGTGCAAGCTCAAAGGGATTAAGCTTACCGAGAGATTGCATTTCAAAATCCCTGACGATGTCATCCGCCGATGTGCACAGGGTTGCGCCGTTTTTAATGAGGAGATTGGTAAGCTCGCTGTTATGACCGCCAACGTTGCCGGGGAGGGCATATACGGGCCTATTCTGCTCGGCGGCGTGGCGGGCGGTAATCATAGCACCGCTACGTTCCCTGCCCTCGATCACGAGGGTAAGGTTGGAAAGTCCGCTGATAATGCGGTTTCTGACGGGAAAATTTGCTCCTTCGGGCTTTGTACCGGGAGGATACTCTGTAAATACACAGCCCTGCTTCACTATCTCACGGGCGAGGGTTTGATGCTGTGCGGGATAGCAGACGTCAATACCGCTTCCGAGAACGGCAATCGTAATCTTGTCTGCCGCGAGCGCGCCTGCGTGAGCGACAGAATCGATGCCGTGAGCCATTCCCGATACGACCGTAGCACCTGCACGGGCGAGATCGAAGGCAATGGTAAAGGCATTACGCCTTCCGTACTGCGAAAGTCGGCGTGTACCGACTATGGCAACCGTAAAAAGCCTGTCAAAATCCGGCAAAACACCGCGGTAATAAAGCAAAACTGGCGGCGTAGGTATTGTTTTCAGAGATTTTGGGAATTTCTCATCTCCATACGTGAGTATTCCAACTCGCTTTTGCGTGCAGAAATCAAAGATCTTGTTTGCCGCAGTGAGATCCTTGTCGGCAAGCGAATGCCTGTCAGGAGAGCGAGAGGTTATGAGTGATACGATATCTTCATCGTCCGCCTCGTAAATTTCACGGGCGTCGGAATATTTTTCGAGAAGCGTTGCAAACGTTTTTGTTCCGGGTGTACACGCCAATGAAAGCCATATCCAATAAACAATATCTTGCATTTTTTGCCTCTCCTTTGCTTTAAATTATTTTGACTGCTCCCACATAAATATTGCCGCCGCAACCGATGCATTCAGCGACTCGGTCTTTTTAGAGATCGGAATATAGACGCTTGCGGAGCATTTCTCGGAAATCTCGGGTGAGATTCCGTGCCCCTCATTACCGATTACAAAGATATCGGCAGAGGTTGCCGATGCTTCGTTAAGCGGAATCGCGTTTTCTGTAAGCTCTGCCGCGAATACGCGGCGGCCCAATGCCTTTGCGGCTTCTATGAAAGACGCAAAATCCGAGACCTTCGTTGCCTTGACTCTGAAAAGACTGCCCATTGCGCTTCGAACGGTCTTGGGATTATACAAATCCGCAGTATCCGCGGTCATAACGATATGGTCAATTCCAAAGGCAACACAGCTCCGAATTACCGAGCCGAGATTGCCGGGATCGCGCACCGAGGAAAGTGCGATTGCTCTTTCATTGTGGGAAAGAAAAAAGTCTTCCTTATATATTATATCCAACTCGGAAAAAAAGTCAAGATATTTTATAATACTTATAACGCCTTGAGGTGCTTTTTCTGTTGAAATTTTTTCAAAAACATCATCACTCACGGTAATGAGAGCAAGATTTGCATACATATCCGCGGCAAAAGCGGCGGTGATTTTGGGCAAAAGCTTATCTTTTTTTGTTTCGGAGATAAAGATATGGGTAACAGGAAGCCCTGCCGATGCCGCCTCAAGCGTTAGCTTTTCGCCCTCGGCCATAAAGGAGCGCGAAGCATCTCTGCCCTTCTTATCGTGAAGGGTAACAACCCACTTAACCGTTTGATTTTGTCTGCTTGTGAGAACCTCGTTATAAATTTTCATTTCCATTCCTCATTTGCATAAATTTAAAAAATTCCCGGTTTTCCATACGGTCAACCGGGAATATGTTATTAAAGTGCAGCCTTTGCCATCTCGCAAATCTTTGCGAATGCTTCCTTATCGGAAACAGCAAGCTCAGCGAGCATCTTACGGTTGAGGTCAATGCCTGCAACTTTAATGCCGTGCATAAGGGTGGAATAGTTCATTCCGTTAACCTTAGCCTGTGCGGAAATTCTGGTAATCCAGAGAGAACGGAAATCTCTCTTCTTCTGCTTACGACCAACGAAAGCGTAGTTACCGCTCTTGAGAACGGCCTGCTTAGCCATCTTAAAGTGCTTGGATTTTGCGCCCCAGTAGCCCTTAGCAGCCTTGAGTACGCTCTTTCTTCTCTTGCGCGTCATTGTAGCGCCCTTAATTCTTGCCATTTTATATCATCCTCCAAATTTTCTCTTGTTTCCCTATTACTTCTGAATAAGGGTTCTGTAGGTGGGTGCAAAGCACTCGCTGAGGATCGCGCCCTTGCGAAGCTCTCTCTTGCGCTTTGAGGTCTTGTGACCAAGGTTATGTCTGTGGTTGTTGTGCGACATCTTTACCTTGCCGCTACCGGTGAGAGAAAATCTCTTAGCAGATGCTTTATGTGTCTTGATTTTTCCCATTTTTCTATTCTCCTTTTGATTGGGTAGTACCCTATTTTAATACAAATTCATTATAGAATCTATTATTAACAAATTATTTTTTGTCCGGCTTCACGGGGGAAAGTATGATAGACATAAATCTACCCTCGAGAATCGGCTTTTTCTCTGCTACGCCAACTCCGGCGCAGGCAGCCTCGAATTTTGCTATAACCTCACGTCCAAGATCCATATGCGTCATTTCTCTTCCTCTGAATCTAACGACCGCCTTAACCTTGTTTCCTTCCGCAAGAAATCTTTTTGCCTGGTTTACACGGGTGTCAAAATCATGCTGCTCGATACGACAGGAAAGCTGTACCTCTTTTACCTTAACGATAACCTGCTTTTTCTTTGCTTCCTTTTCCCTCTTATCGCGTTCAAAGCAGAACTTGCCGTAATCAATTGCACGGCATACGGGAGGAGTAGCGTTAGGAACGATAAGCACGAGGTCGACGCCGTTATTGTAAGCATACGCCTTCGCATCCTCGAGCTTCATGATACCAACCTGCTCGTTTGCGGGACCTATAACTCTTACCTCGGCGGCTTTGATTTCGTCGTTGATAAGCAAATCCTTGTTGTTATTAGCGCTAATTGTTTTATACCTCCAAAAACAAAAAATGCATACAGAGAAATTCCGTACGCACCCAATACACCCAAAAGATGTTGTAGTATTAACCATACGCACCCCTGTGGTATGGTGAGAACGGAAATTCTGCTTGTTGTAGAAGTCTTGCTTCTTTCCCATAAAGTATATCACCATTTTCTTTGATTGTCAAGTGTTTTTCGAAAAATAATTTTGTTTTTTTATGGCTATAAGCTACAAAAAACGTTTCTTCATTTTTAATCTCTCAATGTACCAATTTCTGCCTCGTTTTTATCCCGATTTTTTGAATTTACCTGCCGTTGCGGCGCACGATTTATACTTTTTTATTTATTTGCGGTTTTTATTAGGTTTTACATATTCCGTCAGTAAAAATATTTTTTAATTTTTTTATTAAACATATAGATTTTTCTCTTTAGATGTGTTATAATATAATGAATTTTTATTGTTTTACACACGCGAGGTATCCATTATGTCAGAAATTTCAACAAATTATATAGAAGTTTTTCTTCCCGTTATTCCCCTTCGTGGAATTGTGGGATTCCCCGCAGTACAGGTAAGCATTGAGATAGCAAGGCCCACCTCACTCAAGGCTTTCACGGCTGCGGCAACCATGCACGATGCAAGGCTTCTTCTTGTTACACAGCGCGAGATAAACGTAGAGTCTCCTACCGAGAGCGATATGTATCTTACCGGTGTTCTTGCGGAGATCAAGCACGTTGTTAAGAATCCGCAGGGCACCCTTTCGGTTATTTTCGAGGGAATTGAGAGAGCGAAGATTGCAAAATTTGACACAGAGCAAAGCTATATGATGGCTCACGCAACGGTTCGCAATTCGCGCAGGAGCATACATCCCTCGCAGGAAGTGCTTGCTATTATGAACGAAATAAAGAGTCACCTTGCTTCCCTGAAGGATATCCATCCTACCTTTACGGAGGATATGCGTCTTGCCGCCGAGGCTATTACAGATCCCTCGTATCTTGCGGATTTCGCGGCATCGGGTGCGCTTATTGATTACACGAATAAGCAAAGCATACTTGAGTCCTTCCCTGTTAAGCCAAGACTCGAGCGACTCCTGATTGCCCTCGAGGAGGAGGCTATGCTCCTTGAGTGCGAGCACAGCATACAAATGCAGGTCAGGGAGAAAATAGACCGCAATCAAAAGGACTATTTCCTTCGTGAGCAGATGAAGGCTATTCAGGCAGAGCTTGGAGATGACGAGGACGACGAGATTCGCGAGTATGAGGAGAAAATAGCCGCAAAAAAGCTTCCCGACGACGTTCGCGAGAAGCTCCTCAAAGAGCTCGGCAAGCTCGCAAAGACTCCTTTCGGCGCGGCTGAAAGCACCGTTTTGCGCTCTTATCTCGACACCTGCCTTGATTTCCCCTTCGAAATAACGACTGACGAGCCGGTTACCGTTGAGGAGGCACGTGCGGTTCTTGACGAGGATCACGACGGACTCGAAAAGGTGAAGGAAAGAATTCTTGAATTCGTAGCAGTAAAGCAGTTCTCTCCGGATGTTAAAAATCAGATTATATGTCTTGTTGGCCCTCCCGGCGTTGGAAAAACCTCCGTCGCGGCATCTATTGCGAGAGCGCTCAAGCGCCAATATGCGCGTGTTTCGCTTGGCGGCATGCACGACGAGGCGGAGATTCGCGGTCACAGAAAGACCTACGTTGGCGCTATGCCCGGAAGAATAGTTACCGCACTTATATCTGCTAAGGTACAAAACCCCGTTATAGTTCTCGATGAAATTGACAAGCTTGCAAACGATTTCAGAGGAGATCCCACGTCTGCGCTTCTTGAGGTTCTTGACCCTGAGCAAAACAAATTCTTCCGTGATAATTTTATGGAAATCCCGATCGACCTTTCCGACGTTCTTTTCATTGCAACCGCTAACAGCTACTCCTCGATTCCCCTTCCACTGCTTGACAGAATGGAAATAATCGAGCTGCAAACCTATACGGACACTGAAAAGCTTGCTATTGCGAAAAATCACCTCATTCCCAAGCAGCTCAAGCGCAACGGAATGACTAAGAGCCGTATCAGAATCACCGACGGTGCGATTATGAAACTTATAAGCGAGTACACCAAGGAGGCGGGAGTACGCTCGCTGGAGCGCGAGGTCGCCTCGCTTATACGCAAGGGTGCAAAGAGGCTTGCCGAAACGGGTGCGAAATCGGTTACAATAACCGAAAAGAACATCTCCGATTATCTTGGAAAGCGCAAGGTTATCCCCGAAAGGCTTGAGGTGTCCGATCCTATCGGCACTGTTAACGGACTTGCATACACTCAATCGGGCGGTGATCTGCTCAAGGTTGAGGTATCAACGATGGAGGGTAACGGCAAAATCGAGGTTACTGGCTCGCTCGGAGACGTTATGAAGGAATCTGCAAAAATTGCTCACTCATACGTCCGCACCATTGCAAAGAAATACAAAATCAATCCCGATTTTCACAGAACCTCCGACATACATATCCACTTCCCCGAGGGTGCAATTCCGAAGGACGGTCCGTCGGCAGGTGTTACCATGGTAACGGCTATGGTTAGTGCGCTTGGCAATATTCCTGTTAAGCGCGACGTGGCTATGACGGGAGAGATAACTCTTCGCGGTAAGGTTCTTGCCATTGGCGGCTTGCGCGAAAAAACTCTTGCCGCATACCGTTCGGGCATTACCACCGTCCTTATTCCCGAGGACAATCTGCGCGACCTTGATGAAATTGACGCCGAGGCACGCGCACATCTCAAATTTATCCCCTGCAAGACGGCTGATGACGTTCTCGGTCATGCTCTTGCAAGATAATTTTACGGAGTTTTGAATGAAAATTAATATAAACAATGCCACGCTTGCTCTTACCGCAGGCGCGCAACGCCAATTTCCGCGCGATCCGCGCCCCGAGGTTGCCCTCTCCGGCAGATCCAACGTGGGAAAAAGTTCGCTAATCAACACCCTTCTTGGAAGAAAATCCCTTGCAAGAGTCTCATCCGCGCCCGGTAAAACTATTACCATAAACTACTACGATATCGACAAGAAAATGTACCTTGTCGACCTCCCCGGCTACGGCTATGCCAAACGCTCAAAGGAGTCAAAGCGCGGATGGAGCTCGCTTACGGAGGATTTCTTCCTTAAAAACCCTTCATCCGATGCACTGAAGCTCGTAATACAGCTTATAGATATCAGAACCGGTCCCACCGATGATGATATTATGATGATAAACTGGATGATAGATATGGGTGTTCCCTTCGTTGTGGTTGCTACCAAAACGGACAAGCTGTCAAAAAAGCAGCTTGAAGAGGCGCTTGACAGGCTTGACAAGGAATATTTTCTTGGAACGGATATAAAGGTTTATCCCTTTTCCTCGGTTACACGAGAGGGCAAGGATGAGCTTTGGAACAAAATATTTGAGGCGGTTTCGTAATAACGCCCAAACGGAGGTAAAAAATGTCTGATAAGATACTTTACTACATTTTATCTGCATTGGCTGTCCTCATTGTATTAACAGTACACGAATTTGCCCATGCCTTTGCCGCTTATAAATTAGGCGATGATACCGCGCGGCTGTCGGGTCGACTGACGCTTAACCCCCTTAAGCATTTAGATATTTTCGGCGCGCTTTGTCTGATGTTTTTTCACTTCGGATGGGCGAAGCCGGTACCGATCGACGCGAGAAACTTCAAGAAGCCGAAGCGTGATTTTGCTATTTCCGCACTTGCGGGTCCCCTTGCAAATCTTGCGCTTGCTTTTATCTCGGCATTCATATATTTATTGACCTACGCGCTTTTAAGGAACGTTACCTTTGATTCGCTCTTTACACTCAATCTTGCGCAAAACACCCTTAATTTCATCTGGATATTCCATTCCATAAACGTTGGTATTGCGATTTTCAACCTTATTCCCGTACCGCCGCTTGACGGCTCTCGCATTCTGAACGTTTTGCTACCGGATAAGGCATATTTTGCCGTTATGAAATACGAGCGCACCATATATTACGTGCTGATCGGCTGGCTCTTGCTCGGTGACGTTGTCGCTGATTTTCTGCTTTCGATTCCAATTATCGCGGCAAGCTCGGTTTTATCCTTTATCGCGCGCATTTTCTCTCTTTCGGATATACTTTCATCGCTGTTTTCGCTCGTATCGGATGCGATGCTATGGTTCTGGAAGCTTATTCCATTTCTTAGATAGACAGATTGGAGTTTTTCAATGATAGAACAACTGACCTACAGGCTTGACCAATTTGAAGGTCCGCTTGACCTCTTGCTCACGCTTATAACCAAGAACAAGGTGAGCATTACCGATATTCCCATCGCTATTATCTGCGATCAATATATGGAATACATCGAAGCGGCACAGCGCATGGACCTTGATATAGCAAGCGAGTTTATTGTTATGGCTAGCGAGCTTATGCTCATAAAGAGCCGTATGCTTCTGCCTCACGAGGAGGGCACAGAAAACGACCCACGCCGTGAGATTGCCGATGCGCTTCTTCTTTATCAGCAGGCAAAGATTGCCGCAAAGGAGATGCGCCCGCTTTACGACGAATATTCCGGCAGATACGTCAAGGGCACCGATGACATCCCACCGGAAAAGGGACTGCCGATGAATCTCGACACTGCCCTGCTTATTAAAGCGCTTAATTCCGTGATGCGCCGAATAAGAATAGCTAACTCCGAAAGAGCGCCCAAAGAGCTTGTTAATCCCCTTATTAAGCACAAGGTGGTCTCGGTAGAGGAAAAAATCGAGGAAATCTGTGCTCTGCTTGAGGAGCGCGAGGAAGCATCGCTGTTCTTCCTTTTGAAGGATGCGGATTCACGTCCCGAGCTTGTTGCAAGATTTATGGGCGTTCTCGAGCTTATAAAGATACACAGAATAACAATAACCACCGTTCATTTCGTTGAGGACGTTGCAGAATACGACGCGGAGGGGCTTGAGATGAAATTCAAGCTCAATCCCGACTACGTTCCCGGTGACGATATTCTGGAGAGCGAATTTGATATGCCGGTGGTAACCGAGGAAAGCAAATAAGTACGGAAAGGTTAATTAACAATGAGTGAAGAAATAAAGGATACAGAGATACAGGACTCAGCTCCTGAAAGGTCTATCGTTATCGAAGAAGCCATAGAGGCTATACTTTTTGCGGCGGGACATCCTATTACGTATGCGACTCTTGCGAGAGTTTTTGAATCAACGCCTGCAAAAATCAGGGAAACCGTTGCAGAATATTCCCTCAAATACAACAACTCCGAAATTCCGCGCGGCGTTTTACTTCTTACATATTCCGATTCCTGCCAGCTCTGCACCAAGCAGCATTACCTTGCAGAAATCCGCGAGGCCCTCGGCATTAAAAAGAGCGGTACGCTTTCTTCTGCCGCACTTGAAACGCTGGCGATTGTAGCATATAACCAACCTGTTACGAGACTTTTTGTCGACACACTGCGTAAGGTTGACTCCTCGTATGCGATGAACAGCCTTATTGACCGCGGTCTTATAGAATGCAAGGGCAGACTCGACGTGCCCGGCAGACCCATGCTTTACGGCACCACGCCCGACTTCTTACGTTGCTTCGGTCTTGCTGATCTCGATTCTCTGCCCAAGACGAGCGAGGAAATAATGGACGTGTTCGCTAATGCAAAGCTCGGCGAATCCGATGAATTAAAAGAGGAAAATCAGGAAACAATTAACGGTGACGGCACACAGATAACGATCGAAGAGGTCGAGGCTGAGGATGCTGTGGCGACCGCCGAGAATGAAATAGAGGAACCCTCTGCCGAGGACGATATTATCGTGGACGACACCTTCGATTCCGAGGATGCCGCAGAAAGCGATACTGACGTTAGCGACGCAGAATAAATTTAAATGAAGGCAATAATCGTTTTTATTTTAATTTCTTTGACGTTACTGCTCATTCTTTTTCAGCACGCGGCAGTCAGAATTATCATAAGAGACGGTATTACAATAAAAATCGATTATTCCTTTCTAACGGTTGTTCTCACAAGAACACGAAAAGAAAAAAAGGAAAAATCACCCGATAAGCAAAAGCCGAAAGCGCCACGCGGTATTGCGGCATATAAGGCTCTCCGGGTAATTGTTCCACGTTCAAAAATCACACTTCATCACGTTTCACTATCCAATTCCGCTGATGCTCCGCGAGATCTTTTTTATCGCTTTGCGGTTAAGAGCTCAATTGTATTTTACCTCACAACCGTAATACCTCTGATTGCAAGAGAATTTGAGGTAGACGACGGAGCTCTTCCCTACCGTGTTTCAGATTATCCGCCATTTTCGATTGATTTATCCTTTGATGCTATGCTTTTTGATTACTGTCGCGCACTTATCATTTTTACGCTACAAATACTCAAAGGAAAGGCAAGGATAAAAAATGCAGGAAAATAAAATGAGTGATATAATCAAGGCGTCCCTTGACGGAGTTAAGAGCTTCACGGATATGGATACAGTAATTGGCAATGCCATAAACACACCGAGCGGTGTCACGGTTATTCCAGTGTCAAAGCTTTCGGTCGGATTTGCGGGCGGTGGAGTTGATTTCGGAAACAAACGTACGCTTGGAAATCAGAATTTCGGTAGTGGAAGCGGTAGCGGAGTTACGATTACGCCGGTTGCCTTTCTCACGGTGAACCGTGATGCCGAGATAAATCTCATTCATATCAATTCACACGCAGACACAAGCGTTGAGCGTGTCGCATCGCTCATTGAGCACTCACCCGAAATTATTCAAAAAATCAAGGATTCCTTCTCATAATTTGCCATATTATCCGCAGTTTTACTTAATATATTCCTTAAAGCTTGGCAAAATATCAAAAAGATATACTTTAAGGAGTTAGCCATGTATCACAGCAAGGAACGAATTTTTGCTTTTTTGATTCTGATAACGTTAATATTTTCATTTTTTACTATATACGTCGCATCCGAGGAAACGCCAAAGGTAAGTGCCCGTGCGGCGGCGCTTTACGAGCCTGAGAGCAAGAGCTTTTTGTATGATAAAAATTCTGACGAGAGGCTGCCGATGGCAAGCACGACGAAGATAATGACGGCGCTTATTGCACTCGAGCAGCTTGAGCTTGATGCTCCGATTTGCGTTGATGACCGCGCTATCGGAGTTGACGGCTCCTCCGTTTATCTCGTCCAGGGTGAGGTTATGAGCGCGGAGGGGCTTATTTTCGCCCTTATGCTCCGCAGTGCAAACGATGCGGCTGAGGCATTGGCTTACGAGATTGCAGGCGGAATTGAGGAATTTTGTGCCCTTATGAACGAACGTGCGCACGAGCTTGGTCTTACGGATACGAATTTTGAAAATCCGCACGGGCTTGATGCCGATAATCACTACACGACGGCTCACGACCTCGCGCTGATTACCGCAGAGGCACTGAAGAACGAGAAATTCAGGGAAATTTCTTCATCATATAAAAAGGAAATTACAAGCTCGGAGCAGACGAGATTGCTTGTCAATCACAACAAGCTTTTAAAGATGTATGACGGATGCATCGGTGTTAAGACAGGATATACGAAAAAGAGCGGTCGCTCATTGGTTGGCGCCGCGGAAAAGGACGGTCTGACACTGATAAGTGTTACTATAAACGCGCCTGACGATTGGAATGACCATAAGGAAATGCTTGACTACGGATTTTCAACCACTCACGTGCTGACGCTCATTGACGAGGGAGAATACGTACGTGATTTACCCGTTTTATCGGGTATTGATAACACTGTAACCGTCAAAAACAGGGATAAAATCAAAATAATATATACCGGTAATATGCCAAAAATCGACACGCAGGTTCGCTTGTCGAGGTATGCTGCGGCGCCGGTTTCGGAGGGCGACGTCCTCGGTACTATTACCTTTTACCACGGTGAAAAAGCCATCGCTAAGACCGATATTATTGCTACCGATAGCACAGAGCGTAAGGAAAAGCGTTCTATTTTCGGCTTTTTGAAATGACCAAGGAGGTTTTATGGAAAAAATCAGATTACAAAAATTTATCGCGGATTCGGGATTGATGTCGCGCAGAGCGGCTGAGGTTGAAATAGAGAGAGGCAACGTTGCTGTAAACGGACACGTTGCCTTTATCGGAATGAAAATTAATCCCGTAGCCGATATAGTTGCCCTGAAGGGACGCCGAATTGAGTACAAGAGGCGTGAGCATACTTACATAATGATGAACAAGCCGCGCGGATATTTGTGCAGTACACACGATGAGCGCGGCAGGAAGTGCGTTACCGACCTTTTGGACGGAGTTGACGCACGCGTATATCCTGTTGGCAGGCTTGACCTTATTTCCGAGGGAATGCTTCTGCTTACAGATGACGGCGAGCTTAAAAACCGTCTTACGCACCCGAGCACTTCTCTACCAAAGGTATACCGCGTTAAGGTAGGCGGCGAGGTCGGCGACCGAGAATACAAAATTCTCACCTCTGCGTTGGAAATCGACGGCTACGTTATAAAGCCGGTCGAGGTAAGCGTAGGAGAAAAGGACGAGAGCGGTACCGTTCTTAAAATGACGCTACACGAGGGCAGAAACCGCCAGATACGAAAGATGTGTGAGGCGGCTGGTCTTACGGTTAAAAGGCTTTCAAGAGTATCTATCGGCAAGCTGAAGCTTGATGGACTTCCTATGGGAAAATGGCGCTACCTCGAGGATGAGGAGATAGAATATCTTCGCAGAGCGACGGGAAAGAAGAAGTAAGATTATGTTCAGAATATCACCGATAAACGACAAGGCGCTCCAAAAACAGTATGCAGAGCTTTGCGGCACAGAGCCGATTCTTGATTTTTTTGCTTATTCTATGATTGATGCCGAGAGCGGAGAGCTTATGGGCTTTTCGCAATTCGAGATAGGCGAGGGCTGCGGTTACATAGCTACCCTGCTCCCAAGAGTGGGATACTCCGATTTTGAGGCAATGTTCATACTCGGCAGAGCCACTATGAATTTTATTGATATGTGCGGTGTACATATCTGCCGCGCGGCAAAGGACGCAGGTGACGAAAGACTGCTGCGAGCCATAGGCTTCAAGGAAACCGAGGGCGATGAGCTCATTGCCGATATGACGGGAATGTTTGACGGTCATTGCGGCGGCAACGAAAAATAGAAGATGGGCGCGATTGCAAAGCAACTCGCCCAACCCCATATCACAAGCAGAAAGAGAGAACAAATCGGTTTGTATCCGAAATGTTCTCTCTTTTTTCTGCAAGTAATGTTTGATATGGAAAATGTATCATTCACCAAATTCAAGTTCTTTTACGATCTCAATCAAAGTTTTACCTTCTACTTTATAATTGAGTAGCAAATCATCAAAGCTTTCATATCTTCCTGCGATTTTATCTGCAACTTCAACAACTTGTACGGCTTTTCCAAGCGGCTCTAAAACAAACGATTTTCCTTTGTATTCGAGTATAATTTCGTTCTGACCGTTAATACATGCGTCCTCTATTTCTCTGAGAAATAAAATATCGTCGTCTTCGAGATTGTATTTAGTTAAATCAAGCATTATAAAAATCTCCTTTTCTTTTTCACTTTTTCAAATTCTTTCTTTTCTGTTTTACTGGGATTTCTGGCAGCAAATCGATTGCCTTTATCGATATCGTGTATATGATCGCGCGGATGTTTTTCATCTGACGTATCCATATCCTTGTACGCCCAACCGTCCGAGCCGAATTTTCGTCTTGATCTAAATCTGCCGTTTTGGGCGTTATAGGTGTCAATATATGACCACGGAATCCACCTCATAGGTTTGTGAAGAAATGGCGTTTTTGATATCCCTTTACCATGATGAAACTGCTTATAAGGCTTTTTGCTCATATTATATCACCTCCTTTAATTAAAGTCAAGTTTGTTACTTGCAATAATAGTCTAACACAAATTCTATCGTTTGTCTGTCCTCTGTGTTTGGGATTTTATGGTTTACAAAAAATAATTATTTTTACAATTTATCTTGATTTTTAGGTTTACATAGTGTAAAATATTTCTGAGGTGATAAAATGATTTCTTCTATTATAAAGCTATCCGTATCAGATTTTGTTCTACGCATTCTTCAAAACGATGCAGAAAGGTTTGGTTTTCTGAAAAAGGAAAAAGAACCCAACTTGAATGGACTGCTTAATAAGCTTATACCGAATTTATTATATTTCCGAAAAGCAAAGCGAGATGAAATTTATAGAATACTAAACGAAGATTTTGCAAGAAATGACACGGAAACAATTTACGAATGTGTGAATACCGTTATAGATAGAGTGTATTTTTCAGATGTGGAACTACAAATATTAGACGAAGTAATATGGTTTAGACCATCAATAAAACAAAACGCCGTATTTGATGAAATTGAGCAATCCGAAACAAAAATAACAGGGCAAACGACAACAGAATACATACGCGGACTGTTAAACGAGTATTCCAGATTTCCTCAATATAAGCGAGAAACGATAGCATTTGACAATGAACTTTACGATTATGCGATGGCGTGTGAAACGAGCAGAATTTTTCACGCAACGGTGAACGGCAAGTCAATCAGACTGTTTGCCTTTCACTATGTTTATGGCTTCACTTACGATCAAAGCAATTATTTGATTGGATACGATATGACAAATAAGGTAATTGGTGCAATTCCTCTATGCAAGATACGCGATTCTTACCTCGTAGAAAGAAAATATAAGCCGTCAGAAAAATTGATAGATCTGTTGCAAGAATACTACGAAAACAAGGAATATGATAAGGTTATTCCATATGAGGAGGAGCAAGGATGAAAAAGAAACCTCTTGGAAAGAGTAAATATGTCAAAGCAAAAACACCCGAAGCAAAACAAAAGCAAAAGGCTGCAATTATAGGATATTATACTAAGAAACGGGCTGAAGATAAGAAAAAGAACAAGCCATGGTAGTAAATAAAAAAGTCATTACGGACAATTTCGTAATGACTTTTTTATTTGCTATGATAAGTGCAATTTCTCAGGCAATGATATCACGCCATTGATCTGTTCCTTTTTTATTTTTCTACAATAATATTATAAGATCAATCGGGGCATCTTTCCGCAAGCTTGAAGCGATACTCTCTGTAAAATTCTTCATATCTTCCCTCGTCGAGTGCGTCGCGAATTTTCTGCATAAGCTCATTGTAAAAATAAAGGTTATGCAATACTGCAAGACGCATTCCAAGTGCTTCCTTCGCTTTGAAAAGATGGCGTATATAAGCACGGGAATAGCTTTTACAAGCGGGACAAGCGCAGGATTTGGAAATCGGACGCGAATCGTCCATATATTTCTCGTTAAGAAGGTTCATTTTTCCTTCCCAGGTGAAGAGGTTGCCGTGGCGTGCGTTTCTGCTGGGCATAACGCAATCAAAGAAATCCACACCGCGATAGACAGCCTCCAAAATGTTTTGCGGAGTTCCGACTCCCATCAAATATCGCGGCTTATCAACGGGCATATAGGGCTCAACGGTTTCGATGATGTGATACATTACGTCTGCCTCCTCGCCAACCGCAAGACCTCCTATTGCATATCCGTCACACTCAACCTTTTTGATTTCCTCCATATTTTCAATACGAAGGTCATCGTAGGTACCGCCCTGATTTATGCCGAAAAGGAGCTGATTTTTATTGACCGTACCCTCAAGGGAATTAAGCCTGTCGAGCTCGGCGCGGCAACGCTTAAGCCAGCGAACCGTTCGTTCCTGTGACGCTTTTACATATTTATACGGTGCGGGGTTTTCTACGCACTCGTCAAACGCCATAGCGATGGTGGAGCCGAGGTGAGACTGAATACGCATAGATTCCTCGGGGCCCATAAATATTCTTTTTCCGTCAAAGTGGGAATTAAAGGCAACTCCCTCCTCGGTTATTTTACGAAGCTTTGCAAGGGAAAAAACCTGAAATCCACCGGAATCCGTTAACACGGGTCTGTCCCAATTGAAAAATTTATGAATTCCGCCAAGCTTATATATGAGCTCGTCGCCGGGTCTTATATGAAGGTGATAGGTATTGGAGAGCTCAACCTGACAGTTGACCTCCTTGAGATCGTTTGTAGAAATACCGCCCTTAATTGCGGCTGACGTACCGACGTTCATAAAAACCGGGGTCTCTATTGTTCCGTGGACGGTTTCAAACCGAGCACGTCTTGCCTTACCCTCGGTTTTCAAAAGTGTAAATTTTGCCATTTGGATATCCTTTATTATTTTATTCTTTCAAACTGACGGTCGAGCTCGTTTTTGGTGAGCCTGTATGCTATGGGTCTGCCGTGCGGACAAACCGTTATATCGGGCAGAAGCAAAACCTTACCAACAAGCCACCCAATAACCGCGGCGCTGTAATTTCTGCCGCCCTTGATAGCCGCCTTGCAGGCAATCTGATAAAGAGCCTTCTCCCTGCGGATGTCCTCTGTTACTGCAGGATTTCCCCTTCCGTCAACTATATCGTCCGCCATTTTTACAAACAGTCCCTCTGCATCGGGAATGCTTATTGCATCCGGAATTGCGAGCAGGTCGGCGGATTTTTCACCAACGTTATATATGAATCCAAGCGATTCAATATCCGCTTTGTTTTCACTCACCGCAACTACCTCCTCGGGAGTGAGAAGGACGGTTAACGGCAGCATAAGCGTCTGCGATGAAACCGCACCGTCAGCCTTGCGCTTTTTATTGAGATCCTCAAAAATAATTCGTTCGTGCGCGGCGTGCTTATCTATTATCAAAAGCGCGCCGTCATATTCAACCATAACGTAGCAATCAAATGCCTCGCCAATGATTTTGTGTGGTGGAATTTCAACCTCCGGCTCATTGTACGTGGGAGCTGTCGGTTGCTCGACGATGGTATTCGACGGTCTTGTATCCCTATAACGCTCAAGGAGCTCTATCGAATCCTTAGGTGTCATTTCCGCACCTCTTGAAGCCCTTACAGGCGCGGTAGAGCGGAAGCCGTTCTCCCCTGCCCCACTTGAAAAGCTTACAGGCCTGTCAAGCGAGCCTGACGGAGTATAGGACGACGGCTTTTCTGTGCGCGGCGAAGCGGTCGGCTCGCGATAAGGTGATGAGTATGTACCCGCCATTCTGATCTGCTCGCCTGCCGTATCGTGCCCGATAGGCACAAATGCTCCAAGCGCATTGCGATCCCCGCGCTTTGCGCCGAGGGTCATTTCGGGGCGGTATTCGTGCTGCTCGAGTGCATTCTTTACGGTATAGTAAACCGCCTCAAAAACCGAGCGCTCATCGGTAAATTTCACCTCAAGCTTCGCAGGGTGAACGTTTACGTCAACGTTTTTGGGATTCATTTCAAGGAAAAGTATGCAGGTCGGGAAGCATTCGGGGGCAATATACGAGGTATACGCCTTTTCGATTGCCGCCATTGCAGTCATGCTCTTCACGTATCTGCCGTTTATAAAGAAATTTTGGAGATTGCGATTCTTTTTTACGTTGTCACTTCTGCCTATATATCCGTGAACGGTGATGCCGTTTGCCGTACCGTCGGTTTTGATGAGCTTTGTCGCAAATTCCTTACCGAAAACGGCATATATAGCGTTATAAAGGTCTCCGTCACCGGGGGTTTTAAAGCGCTCCTCTCCGTCTATGAGAAGTTGAATCGAAATCTCGGGATGCGAAACCGCCACCTTTTCAACAAGTGCGGCAACGTTCATCGCCTCGGTCGCATCCTTTTTCAAGAATTTACGGCGCGCGGGAACGTTTCCGAAAAGATTTTCGACCACAACTGTCGTTCCGTCAGCCGCGCCAACCTCAGTGATATCAACAACCTTGCCTGCTTCTGCCGTGAGCATCGTTGCCGTGGGCGCATCCTTGGTTTTACTGATAATAGTAAGTGTTGAAACCGAGGAGATTGCCGCAAGAGCCTCTCCTCTGAAGCCAAGGGTCATTATCGAATCAAGATCCTCTCTGTCCTTGATTTTGCTTGTGGCGTGGCGCTTCAAGGCTACGGGGAGGTCCTCCTTATCTATACCGCAGCCGTTATCAGATACGCGAATCAGGGCTACGCCGCCGCGTTTGATTTCGGCAACGATTGAGGTAGCTCCGGAGTCTATGGAATTTTCAATCAGCTCCTTAAGCACGGATGATGGTCTTTCCACAACCTCGCCCGCCGCTATAAGATTGGCTATTTCGAAGCTTAATACATTAATTTTTGACATAATTTCCTCTTAATCCAGCATCTTTTTTAGTTCAAAAAGAAGATTCATTGCCTCAATTGGCGTCATAGTGTTTATATCAGCGGCACGAAGCTTTTCCGCCACCTCCGCCTCCTTGCCTGCGAGGATTTCCGCGAACATATCAACCTGCGCGGACGGGGTCTCCCTCGGTGCTGTGCTCGGCAGGCTTACGGCGCCGGATTTCTCTATTTCCGCGAGAATTTCCTTCGCGCGCTTAACAACGTCGTTGGGAACACCGGCAAGCTTCGCAACCTCGATACCGTATGAGTCGTCTGTTCCGCCCCTTACGATTTTTCTCAGGAAGATTACAGAATCACCGCGCTTTTTTGCCGCTATGTTATAATTCACGATTCCCTCGTACTGCTCCTCCATATCGGTCAGCTCGTGGTAATGCGTAGCAAAAAGCGTTTTCGCGCCGATTTTCTTCGAGTGAGTGTATTCAACGACAGCTCGTGCGATCGCCATACCGTCGTATGTGCTTGTTCCTCTGCCGACCTCGTCGTATATGATGAGCGATTTTTTGGTTGCGCCCTTTAAAATTGCGGCAACCTCGTTCATTTCAAGCATAAAGGTTGACTGTCCCGAGGCAAGATCGTCTGAGGCTCCGACTCGTGTGAAAATCTTGTCAACGATACCTATTCTTGCCTCGCGTGCAGGAACAAACGAACCGATTTGAGCCATAAGCGTGATTATCGCGACCTGTCGCATATAGGTAGACTTACCCGCCATATTGGGACCGGTAATAATCATCATACGGTTGTCGGTGGTGTTAAGGAGAGTATCGTTGGGAACGAAGTAGCTGTCTGTAACGAATTTTTCAACAACGGGGTGTCTGCCGTCCTTGATAACTATATCTGTCGACATATCGACGTCCGGGCAGACGTAGGAATTCTTCCTTGCAACCTCGGCAAGCGAACGGTATACGTCAATTTCTGCAATAAGTGCCGCTGTTTTGCGTATTCTGTCGCAATTTTCAACTATGAAATTACGAAGGCTCGTAAAAATTTCAAATTCAAGTGCGACGAGCTTTTCGTCTGCGGAGAAGATGGTATTCTCCATTTCCTTCAGCTCTTGAGTTATGTATCGCTCGCAATTTGTTAGCGTTTGCTTGCGGATAAATCTATCGGGCACCTGATCTATAAACGACTTGGAAACCTCTATGTAGTAGCCAAACACCTTGTTGTAGGCTACCTTCAGAGTTTTGATGCCCGTTTCTTCCTTTTCACGCTCCTCTATAGTGCGCATAATATCGGTGCCGTTGTTCTTAATGGTACGGTAATAATCAACGTCCTGATCGAAGCCGTCTCTTATCATTCCGCCCTCGCGAACGGTGAACGGCGGTGTATCGACAAGTGCTTTTCCAAGGAGCTCCGCGATATCCTCAAGCGTATCAAGCTCCCGCGCCACAAGCGACATAGAGTTGCTTTTAAGTGCGGAAATTACGGACTTAATTTCGGGCAGTTTCTCAATGCTTTGATATATTGCTCGAAGATCCTTGGCATTTGCCGTACCATAAACCGCCTTGGCGGTAAGGCGCTCGATATCGAGAGTCGCGGAAAGGAGCGCCGCAACCTCATCCGTCACAGGTGCGTTTTTCACGAAATCGTTTACTGCCGCCTGTCTGTTGGAAATCTGTGCGGGATCTATAAGCGGCTTCAATATCCATGAGCGAATCAGGCGTGCACCCATGGCTGTTTTTGTTTTATCAAGAATCCAAAGGAGCGATCCGCGCTTTTCCTTGGTTCGCATTGATTCGGTAAGCTCAAGGTTGCGTCTGGTGTTGATGTCTATTTCAAGATACTGTCCGCGTGCGTAAACGTTTATGTCCTTTGCAAAGGCTATATCGGTTTTCTGTGTTTCACTGATGTAAGACAGGAGTGCTCCGACAGCCATAATCTGCTCGGGCTCTGTGAGCTTGTCCGCCTCGTCACCGAACACGTTTTTGGTGCTTTCGCGTGCTCTGTTATAATCAAACAGCCGTTTTGCTCCGTCGGTTATCAGCGTTGAGAACTTCGCGGTAAGAAAATCGCAGATCTCACGGCATCCGTCACGTGGGACGTTGATTATCGCCTCAGCAGGCTGATATGATGCTATTTCGTTTTCTGCGCGGATTACGGCATCGGAGCCGTTTATAAACGTGCAGGATACCTCTGCGGTTGAAATATCGGCAAAGCCGAGAGCTATTCCGTTTTTCTCCACGCATATTGAAACAAGGAAATTATTTTTTCCCTCGGCAAGCAGGCTTCCATCAGTTATAGTTCCCGGGGTTACAACTCGGGTCACCTCTCGCTTTACGAGACCGACAGCCGATTTGGGATCCTCTGTCTGCTCACATATTGCCACCTTATATCCGCGCTCAACGAGTCTGCCGACGTATACGTCCGCCTTGTGAAAAGGCACACCGCACATTGCCGCACGTCTTCCCTCTCCGCAATCCCTTGCAGTGAGTGTAAGCTCCAGCTCGCGCGAAGCAATGAGCGCATCGTCGAAGAAGCACTCGTAAAAATCTCCGAGACGGTACATAAGAATGTAGTCGGGATATTGCTCTTTAACTTCGAGATACTGTTTCATCATAGGAGTCGTGTTTTTCAGATCCGCGACTCTCTCTACTATCTCTGCCATCAGTCGTTAACCTCTTTCGTTAATTAAAAATTGAGTATCGAATCAATGCGAGCATCCGCCGCAGGTTGAGCAATCGTGTGTGCAGTCGGAGGGGCGTTCGCCCGTTATGCAGAATTTAATTTCAGCATTTACCGAATTCATAAGGTCATTCATTGCCTTTTGCGCGTTGGCAAAATCGGCATAATGAGGGTTTGCGGTTATCTCACGTGAGAGCTCCTCAAGTCTTTCCTTGAGATTTGAAATAGCTATTGCATCGGTTTCGCTTGAATCCTTTGAAAATTCCTGCGCGAGAAGGATTCTTTCTGTTTTGTATTCGCGCATTTTAGCCTGAAGCTCTTCATCGGCATCAAATATTGCTTTTTTTGCCTCAAGATTTTTAATTTCCTCGCTTTGTGCAATTTCCTCGCCGAGTGCGTGTGCGAGCTCTATGATTTTTGTCATAACAATTCCCTTTCTATACTATCTCCGCAAGCATGTCAAATGCTCCTGTGCGGATTATTTTTACATCAATGAATTTACCAATATAATTGCTTTCTGCCCCAAAATGAACGAGCTTGTTGGTTGCGGTTCTTGCGCTGTAAACCGTTTTGCCCGACTTTTGCTCCGCTGAGTCAACTATAACTCTGACGGTGCGGCCAAGGTATGCGTCATTCTTTTCTCTTGAAATTTCGCATTGAACGTCGAGGAGCCTGGTCATTCGCTCCTTCTTTACCTCCTCGGGCACCTGATTTTCCATTTTTGCGGCGCGAGTGCCCTCGCGCTTTGAATAGTTAAACGAGAACACCATATCAAAGCGAACCCTTTCGAGAATTGACATAGTCGCTTCAAAGTCCTCGTCGGTTTCGCCCGGGAAGCCAACTATAATATCGGTAGTTATGGCGGCATCCGGCACGGCGGCCCTTATTTTGTCTATGGTGGCAAGATATTTTGCCGTATCGTACGTGCGGTTCATCTCCTTCAAGATTCTGTCACTACCTGACTGAAGCGGCAGATGAAACGCGGGGGCTATTTTACCCGTATATTGACCGAACACCCGTATCAGCTCGTCCGAGGCGTCCTTGGGGTGGCTTGTCATAAAGCGAAGGACAAAGTCGCCGGGTATCCTTGCAACAGCCTCGAGAAGCTCGGCGAAGGTCATATCGGATTTGTAGGAGTTAACGTTCTGCCCAAGAAGGGTTATTTCCTTATATCCCTGCTCTATGAGCGCGCGGCATTCGGCGATGACGTCTGCGCTATTTCTGCTTCTTTCTCTTCCTCTGACGTAAGGAACGATGCAATAGGAGCAGAAATTGTTGCACCCGTACATTATCGACACCCATGCCTTGTGGCTTGAGGTGCGCACACTGCCTATTCCCTCTATGACGTCCCATTCCTCGTTGCCGAAGACGAAGGTACGGCGATGCTCAGTAATCGAGCGGTGGACCAATTCGGGAAAACGGTGAAGCATCGACGGCTCGAGGGTAAAGGTGACGTGGTGATAGCTTTTTTTGATGCTTTCGGCTACGTGGGGCTCGGCTGCCATACAGCCGCATATTGCCACAATGAGCTCCGGCTTGTCCTTCTTATATGCCTTAAAATTGCCGACGATTGAGAGCGCCTTCAGCTCTGCGTGACGGCGAATGGCGCAGGTGTTGACTACGATGAGGTCGGCGCACTCGGGGCTGTCGGTAAGCCCGTAGCCCATATCGACTGCCATTGCGCGTATTTTTTCGCTGTCTGCCTCGTTCTGCTGACAGCCGAGGGTTATAACGCAGGCAAGCTTATTTTGCCCCGATATGAGAGCTTTTACCCCACTGACGAAGCCGCCTGCCGCGGTGCTTGATATATTTACGTTCATTTGCGTTAATCCATTTTTTCTGCGAGTTTTTCAGGTGAGAGCCCAAGATAATCGTACAGTTCACAGGGCTCGTCGGGTGATGCGAAGTTATCGTCTATTGCGGCTATCTCGTACTTGCACGCCGTGAAGTCGAAGCCGAGCCTCTCAAGCGCATCGCGAAGAAGCATTGCGGCACCGCCGTTTTTGATGCCCTCCTCCGCAAAAACGATATGAGTTGCGTTTTTAAGGTACGGAAGGATGCTCTCCGCTACCTTGTCATAGGGCCTAAGCATTTCGAGAAGCACCGTTCCCACTGTTTTATCCGTGCGGGAGCGCACAAGCGCCTCTGCTTTGAGCACACGGGTAACAAGGCCGCCGTAGGTGATAAACACCTTCTCCGGCGCGGCTTCGGGTGCGAAATCGATTTTTGCACCGATTGATTTGTCGGCGGAATCGGAATAGAATGCCGCTACGACATCGGGGGATTCCTTGGAATTCGGATATCTGACGGCAATCGGGGTATCTGCTGTTGCGGCGTATTCTACCGCCGCTTCGAGTGACGAGTAGGTTATGGGAGAAATCACGGTGATTTCCGGAATATGCGATAGGAATGACACGTCAAATATGCCGTGATGGGTTGCACCGTCGCCAACGGCAAGTCCCGCGCGGTCTATCATCATCTTAACAGGCAGGCGCTGAAGCGCTATATCGTGCAAAACACTGTCATATCCGCGTTGCATAAAGGTGGAGTATATCGCTGTAAAGGGTTTGAGTCCGCTGGCGGCAAGTCCTGCGGAAAAGGTGAGGGCGTGTGCCTCTGCAATTCCGACGTCGAAATAACGCTTCGGATACTGCTCCTCAAATTTATCAAGGCCTGTGCCTATTCCCATTGCGGCTGTTATTGCAACGATTTTCTCATCCTCTGCGGCAAGCGATATAAGCTTGTCTGCCATTTTGGCGTGGAAGCTTTCCTGCGAGGCTGTGCCCGAATAAACGCTGTGGAAATTGTCGGGAGCGCTTTCGGCGGGGGCGTAGCCCTTACCCTTTGCGGTTTTGAGGTGAACGATTACGCATCTGCCGAGTTTTTTTGCCCTTGTGAGCGCCTTCTCGACCTTTTTGGCATCGTTACCGTCTATCGGGCCGGTATAATAGAGCCCGAGGTCCTCGAAGTAATTTGAGGCAAAAAAGAGCCCCTTGATTTTGTTCTTGACAAAGGTAATAAAGCGTTTGAGCGGCTTGCCTATGAGTGGAATACGGGAAATAAAGGAGTTTGTTCCTCGCTTCCAGCTCTGATAGCCGTTTGAAATTCTTACCCTCGAAAGATAGCTTGCGAAGGTACCCTTGTTGAGCGAAATGGACATTCCGTTCTCGTTAAGGATTATTATGAGCTTCAGGTCGGGGTCGCAGTTGTTGAGTGCCTCGTGCACCATACCGCCCGTGTATGCGCCGTCACCGAGGACGGCAACCGTATAGGCGTCGCTTCCGTTAAGACGGTCCGCCTCTGCAAAGCCGAGCGCCGCGGAGATGGACGTTGAGCTGTGCCCTGCGCCAAATGCGTCGTGCTCGCTTTCGGACATTTTGGTAAAGCCCGAGAGCCCACCCGTTGTGCGAAGCGTATCGAAAGCATCCTTTCGCCCTGTAAGAATCTTATGAACGTACGACTGGTGTCCTACGTCGAAAATTATATGGTCCTTCGGTGAATCGAACACGCGGTGAATGGCTACGGAGAGCTCGGTAGCACCGAGGTTTGAGCCGAGGTGTCCGCCGCTTCGCTCAACGTTATCGATAAGAAAGGCTCTTATCTCCTCGCAGAGTGCGGGTATTTTTTCAGCATCTAATGCCTTTACGTCGGCAGGAGAGCTTATATTGTCAAGTATTTCATATTTCATTGTCGGAATTTTCTCTCCTTTCGTCGGTCGCTGTGGGGGCTCTGCCGACAATCTTTACGTAGGCTCTGTAAAATGCGGAGTAGTCGCCGAAGCCTACGCGGTATGCGGCGGCAGATGCGGCTTCGCCCGATTCGATGAGCTGCTTTGCGTACATGACTCTTTTATGGTTTATGTAGCTGTGAATCGAAACGCCGCTGTATTTTTTGAATGCGCGACAGAGATAAAATTTGCTCACGAAAAAGCGTTTTGCAAGCTTATCGAGCGGAATGTCGCGCTCCATATTGTTGTTTAAGAAGCGGATAACGCGCGCTCCGAGCTCTCCCTCGTCGTAGTGCCAATCCTCGTGATGTGCAAGCGAGAGATGTATAAGAAGCTCCGAGAGCAGAAGGATTGAGAGCGATTCGCGCTCTAAATCGGGAAGCTGTGCGATTGCCTCAAATCTGTCAAAAACCGAGATTATGGCATCGGGAAGAGCGTCTGCGGAATAAAAGGCACCTGCAGGCGATGCCATATCAGACAGCTTTGAAAACGCCCCCTTGGCACAGTCGGCAACGCCGCCCTCTTCAAAATACAGAACGGTTCTGTCATAGACTGCACCCTCGTCAATCGTTACGCAGTGAAAGGTAAGCGGCGGAAAAATCATAAGTGTGCGAGGCTTGACGGGATATTCAACACCCTCTACGACATATCTGCCACTTCCCTCGGATACGTACAGTATCTCGTACGTATCGTGGCAATGACGGGAGTTGAGATTAGTCGGTGCGCATTCTATTCTGTTTGTAACGTAAGAAATGCTTCCAGCATCAAATTCCGTGACCTTCATATTTCTCCTCCTTACCTCAAATTTGCCTGAGCGCATAAAATTACATTATATATTTTAGCACAAGCGAGCAACTTTTGCAATAGTTTTTGCAACAGTAACAATAAAAAATTTATAAAAAATATTGATTCGCCGATTTGGATATGTTAAAATTGAATTACAATAACCCGTAAAGGAGTAATACTATGAAGCTTGGAGCACAGCTTTTTTCGCTTCGTACCGAGTGCGATACCCCCGAAAAACTCTACGGCACAATGAAAAAAATGAAGGAAATCGGGTATGATGCGGTACAGGCATCCGCCATATGCGAGATAGAAGGCGCGCGCCTTCGCTCATATATCGACGAGCTTTCTCTACCTGTGCTATGCACACACCGCCCGTTTGACGAAATAGTAAACAACACAAAAAAGTCCATTGAGTTTCACAAGGCGATCGGCTGTCCTGTCGTTGGACTCGGCGCGATGCCTGTCGAATTTCACGGAACGTTTGAGGGGCTTACAGGCTTTCTTAATGCAATTAAGGAGCCCGTCAAGATGATACGCGATGCGGGGCTCACCTTTGCATATCACAATCACGCGTTTGAGTTTGACACCCTTGAAAACGGAGTCACCGCCTACGACTATCTCATTGAAGAGGCACCGGATATTAATTTTATTCACGACGTTTACTGGTCCTTTTATGCGGGAAAGTCACCCGAGGAATACATACGCAAAATAGCGGCTCTCGGTAGAATTACGGACATACACTTCAAGGATATGAAAACCGCACCCAAGGGTGAGATATGCCCCTGCGGCGACGGTATTATGGATTTTGCGGCGCTTGCCAACGTCTGCCGCGAGGTCGGAGTTAAAAACGTGTACGTCGAGCAGGACAACGCGCCGATGCTCGGTGACGTTTTTGAGCAGATGGAAAGAAGCTACAGGCATCTGTGCCCCATAGTAAAGAAATGATTTTTAGGTCGCCAAAGGCGACGGAATGGAGTTTGATATGGCAGAATACGTACTTTCCGCTTTCGCGGATGAGGGTGGTACTACCCTTGCGGAGCAGATTTGCGCTCTCAAGGAAAACGGCATTGGATTCATCGAGCCGAGAACCATTGACAACCGCCCGATACTTCAGCTCTCCGAGGAGGAGCTCGCCGAGGTGAAGGCAAAGCTTGACGAAAACGGCATTAAGGTTAACTCGCTCGGCTCACCAATTGGAAAATACGACATAACCGCGCCCTTTGATGAGCATCTCGCGCTCTTTGAAAAGGCACTCCGTGCTTGCGAGATTTTGGGTACCGATAAAATGCGTATGTTCAGCTTTTTCGTTGATCAGAAGGAGCTTGCGACTTACAAGGAAGAGGTAATACGCAGGCTTAACGTTATGACCGAGCTTGCAGCTGCGCGCGGCATCACTCTTTGTCACGAGAACGAATCTCTCATCTGGGGGCAGATGCCGGGTGAGGTTTCGGAGCTTATAGACGAGGTAAAGGGGTTGGCGGCGATTTTCGACCCTGCGAATTACCGTATGAACAACGGTGACGTTATGGAAGGAATCAAGGCGACACTTAAGAATCTGGCTTATCTTCACATAAAGGATGCGGTATACGCGTCGCAAACCATTCTCCCTGCCGGCGAGGGCGAGGGCAGAATCGGCGAGATTCTCGACATCGTCAACGAGGCAACAGACAAGGTGGTTTATCTCACTCTTGAGCCTCACCTTATGGATTTTTTTGCTTACAAATCAATCGATGAGCACGAATTGAGGGGTAAATACTCCTTTGAAAACAACCGTGCGGCATTTGATTTTGCGGCAAACGCACTTAAAAAGCTACTTACAGAACACGGATACAAGGAGTGTAACGGAATATGGAAAAAGTAAGATTCGGCATTGTCGGATGCGGCAATATGGGTACCGGCCACGCCAAGAATTTTCTTGAGGGAAAGATTATCAACGGACGAATCAGCGCAGTATGCGACATCAACCCTGTGAAATTCAATTTCTTTAAGGAAAAGTTTGGCGATACAATTAATTACTACAGCTCAGCAACAGAGATGTTCAAGAGCGGAGATTGCGACGTAGTCATAATCTGTACTCCTCACTACATACACCCCGATCTTGCAATCGAAGCGCTTGATAACGATTTGAACTGCATTGTTGAAAAGCCTGCGGGAGTATATACCCTTCAGGTTAAGAAAATGCTGGAGCGTGCGAAGCACTCAGACAAAATCCTCGGAATTATGTTTAACCAGAGAACCAACCCCGCATTTAAGATGATGCGCAAGATGATACAGGACGGACGTGTTGGCGAGATAAAGCGCACCAACTGGATTATCACCGACTGGTACAGAACGCAGTACTATTACGACACCGGCTCGTGGCGTGCGACCTGGGCCGGAGAGGGAGGAGGCGTGCTTTACAATCAGGCACCTCACCAGCTCGACCTGTTCCAGTGGATTGTGGGAATGATGCCCACGAGGCTTCGCGCATTCTGCCATTTCGGCAAGTGGCACGATATTGAGGTTGAGGACGACGTAACCTGCTATTGCGAATATCCCAACGGTGCGACCGGCGTATTCATCACCACCACCGCCGATGCGCCCGGAACGAACAGATTCGAGGTTACCGGCACGAAGGGTACACTCATATTCGAGGGCAACAAGCTTTATTACAAGGAGCTTAAAATCGACGAGCGTGAGCACTGCCACACGGCGACCGCGGGATTCGCACCTCCCGAGTGTCTTCCCACCGTTGAGGTTGAGCTCGAGGGAGAAAATACACAGCACAGCGGCATTTGCAACAACATCGCCAATGCTATACTCGGGCTTGAGGAGGTTTACGCTCCTGCGAGCGACGGAATTTACGGAGTTATGCTGGCTAATGCAATGCTTCTTTCTACTTGGCTTGGCAAGGAAATAGAGCTTCCTTTCGACGACGAGCTTTTCTACGAGGAGCTTAAAAAGCACATAGCGGTTTCAAAGCCGAGAGAAAACGTTGACGACAATGCGGTTTCCGCACAGTAAGAGGACTTAGACGTGAAAAAGGTACTAAAGGTAGGGCTTGTCGGGTGCGGTACCGTTGCAAACAACCACCTACGTGGCATTTGCGAATACGGAGATTCCGTAGTGGTGACAGCTCTGTGCGATATTCTCCCTGAGAGAGCCGAAGAATGTAAACAAAGCTTTGCGCCAAATGCCAAAATTTTCACAGATTACGTGAAAATGCTTGATACTTCCGAGCTCGATGCAGTTCATATAGCAACTCCGCATTACCTGCACGCAGAGATGACCATTGCGGCACTGAAGCGTGGAATCAACGTTTTTCTTGAAAAGCCAATGTGCATAAATGCTGATGAAATTGAGCAGCTTATTGCCGCGGAAAAAGAAAGCACGGCGCGAGTCTGCGTATGCTTCCAGAACCGCTTTACAAGTGCAGTAAAGCAGGCAAAAGCTATCGCTGACGAGGACGGCGGTGTGATATCCGCGAACGCTTCCCTGTTCTGGAAAAGAGACGAAAAATATTACACGGGGTCGGGTTGGCGCGGAAAATTCGCCACCGAGGGCGGCGGCGTACTGATAAATCAAGCCGTACATACACTCGATCTTCTATACTTTTTCGCAGGAAAGCCGAAGAGCCTTTTTGCGACGGTTTCAAACCATCATCTGAAGGGCGTAATCGAGGTTGAGGACACGGCAGAGGCAATGATTAAATTTCAGGGTGGTGCTGTTGCTAATTTTTATGCGACTACCGCTTCCCTCATTGGAGATACGACGACGCTCGTGCTTTACACGAAAAATCACAGGCTTGAATTAAGGCTGCCGCATCTTTACGTTGACGGAGTTGAGGTTAAGTTCGATAACGAGCTTGCTCCTGCGGGCAAGCAATGCTACGGCAACGGTCATTATCACATTATCTCAATGTTCTACGATGCTCTCTTCTGCGAAGAAAAAGAGATGCCCGTAACTCTTTCGGATGCTCAATACGCTGTCAGAATGCTTTTAGCGGCATATAAATCGGGCGATATGGAAACAATAATTTAAATTAATATAAAGGACGGACGAAATTATGAAAATGACGTTTAGATGGTACGGTCCGAGCGACCCTATCACTCTCGACAAAATCAGGCAGATTCCCGGTATGACGGGTGTCGTAACCGCTCTTTACACCATTCCGGTCGGCGAGGTTTGGGACGTTGATTCCATTCTCGCTCTGAAAATGCAGGTTAATGATGCCGGTCTTGAAATGGAGGTTATTGAAAGCGTACCCGTGCACGAGGAGATCAAGCTTGGCTCCGAGAAGCGCGACGCCCTCATTGACAACTACATTCAGACCATAAGGAATCTTGCCGAATGCGGCGTTAAGGTTATCTGCTACAACTTCATGCCCGTATTCGACTGGGTACGCTCGGAGCTGAAATACGTTACCGAGGACGGCTCAAACTGCCTTGCTTACGACCAGAGAACGGTTGACGGACTTGATCCTCGCAAGAAGAGCCTTTCCCTTCCCGGATGGGACGAGAGCTACAGCATGGATGAGCTTTCCGCTCTTCTCAAGCGTTACGACGAGATCGACGAGGATAAGCTGTTCGACAATATGGTATATTTCCTTGGAAGAATTATACCGGTTTGCGAGGAGTGCGATATCAAGATGGCTGTTCACCCCGATGATCCGCCGTGGAGTCTTTTCGGTCTGCCGAGAATCATAACCTCGGAGGCACAGATTGACAAGCTCTTTGCCGCTGTCGATTCAAAATACAACGGAATTACTCTTTGCACCGGCTCTCTCGGTGCGTCAAGAGGCAACGATCTCGTTAAGATGGCAGGAAAGTATGCGGCTATGGATCGCGTTCATTTCCTTCACGCTCGCAACATTATTTTCAGAGAAACAGACGACGGAAGACTCTTCTTCAACGAATCCCCCCACCCCACAGAGTGCGGCTCACTTGATATTTACGGTATTCTCAAGGCTCTTTCGGACAACGGATTCAACGGTTATACACGTCCCGACCACGGCAGAAACATCTGGGGTGAGGACGGAAAGCCCGGTTACGGTCTTTATGACAGAGCTCTCGGTGCCACATACCTTTACGGCGTGTGGGAAGCTATACAAAAAAGCAAATGCTGATAAGGAGAACACAAGATGAATTTACCCTTTAACGTTGACCTTACAGGTAAGGTTGCGGTAGTAACCGGTGCGGGCGGAGTTCTCTGCTCCGATTTTGCAAAGGCTATCGCAAGATGCGGCGCAAAGGTTGCGCTTCTTGATATAAATTACGATGCGGCGGAAAAATATGCCTCCGAAATACGCGCGGATGGCGGCGTCGCTATCGCGGTAAAGGCTAATTGCCTTGAAAAAGCAAGCCTCCTTGAAGCAAAGGCTGTGGTTGACCGCGAGCTTGGCGCTTGTGACATTCTTATCAACGGTGCAGGCGGTAACAACCCCAAGGCTACGACGGCAAACGAATATTTTGACGTTGATACGCTTGATAATCCCGACGTTCAGGATTTCTTCTCTCTTTCGGCTGACGGCTTCAAGTTCGTTTTCGACCTGAACGTTACGGCGGCATTTCTCACCACACAGGTCTTTGCGCTTGATATGGCGAAGAGCGGCAACGGCGGTAACATCATCAACATTTCATCGATGAACGCCTTCCGTCCTCTTACCAAGATCCCCGCATACAGCGCGGCAAAGGCCGCTGTTTCGAACTTCACCCAGTGGCTTGCGGTACATTTTGCAAACACGGGTGTTCGCGTTAATGCGATTGCCCCCGGATTTTTCGTTTCTAATCAGAACAGAGCCCTGCTCTTCAATCCCGACGGCACGCCGACTGCGAGAACGGGAAAGATTCTGCGCGGAACTCCTATGAACCGCTTCGGCGAATCCGAGGAGCTTCTCGGCGGACTTCTCTTCTTCCTTTGTGATGCGGCTTCAAGCTTTATCACCGGTGTCGTTCTTCCGATTGACGGCGGATTCTCCGCTTATTCGGGAGTATAATAAAAAAAGAACCGCAGACTCGTCTGCGGTTCTTTTTTTATTTGATTTATGCTTCAAAGGACGGCGTGAAGGTTACCTCTTCCGCGTTGGTAGAAGAAACCGAGATCAGCACCTTCGTGCCCTCTGTTACGTTAATTTCCGAGGTAGTATTGCTTCCGCTGATTATATCGTTTGCAATTACGACGTCATCCTTGGATGCGGCTATAACGATTGTTTTGTCCGCGCTTTCGGTGGTGATTGTAAACGTACCCGCTTCGGTGGCAACCCATACGTAATAAACCATTCCGTCCTTTGTATTTTCGGCGGTTATGGCAACGTCCATAGCTTCAATAGCGATGGGGTTCGCATAAGAGCCGAGGGGAGAAATGAAGGCAACGGCTACGGTTATTTCGGCATCGGTGGTGTTCTCAATTGTGAAGAAGGAGTGAGAATTCGTATCCTCCTCAACGAGCTTTACAGTTACTGTGCCGTTCTCATCGGGGAGATACTCTGCTCCGTTATAAACAACCTTAATCGAGGCGTTGGTGAGGGTGAGCGTTCTGCCCGACGCGTGATATACTATGTAATTATACTTTGTAGCGGCAGGGATAGCAAGGCTTTCGAGCTCCTCACCGATAGCGAAGGGGCGCTCCCTTGAGCCGTTGGGGGTGTTGTTGAGGACCTCAAGAGCTACGGTTTCGGTAGCGGTGATTTCCTTGGTTACGGAGTCGGGGAGATGGTACTCGGGAAGAGTTTCGCTATCAACGGTTACGGTGTAGGTTCCGGTTTCAACCTTTACGGTTACGGTGCCTGCCGCATCGGTGGTAGCTTCATATTTAGTGTCACCGCTTGAAATAAATTTGACGAGGGCGGACGCCATAGCATTGCCGTCCTGGTCCTTGACGGTTACGGTAACGTCAACCTCGGTAACGGTGATAATAAATTTTCCGCAATAGTCACAGCGGTCGTTGCCGTTATTATCCTCGTGCTCGGCACAGTTGGGCGTAAACGCGGTGGCGCATACGTCGCATATTTTGTCCTCGTTTTCGTCCATATGATAGGTGCAGGCGGGAGTCATATCAGCTTCGCACTCGTCGCACTTATAGTCATAATTAGCATCCACGTGCTCCTTGCATCCGCCGCAAGCGGTTACAGCAAGTGTAATACAAGCGGTGAGCGTGAGTATGAGGATAACATTAATGATTCTTTTAAAATTCATACTGTCCTCCAAAATTATTTGTTTTGATTATACCACAAAACGCGTGCATTTTCAATATGTTTACCGCAGAAAAGGGCGCGTTAGCAAAATGTTTACTTTTTATTATGAAAAAGGCGGCGCCGTTCGGTGCCGCCTTTTGTCCGTTAGGCTTAATCTATACTTGTAAGGTGGAGAACCTTGTGAATGCTCTTGAAGGAAAGAGCAAGACCGACAAGGTATACCGCTATAGCAATTTTGATAACTGCATCAACCCAATTGCCGCTTATGAGAGCAACTACCGCGAGCGCAAGATTGAGTCCTGCCATAACAAGGGAGAAGATGAAGGGGGGCTTGTTGCCCTTATCATACTGCGAGCCCTCTGCGGTGTTGATGAGTGTGCGGTGATAATCCTTAACCTGTCCCCAGAGTACAACGCCTGCAATAGCATACGCGAGGATACACAAACCAAAGAGGATTGAGAGAATTACACCGCCCGTATTATCCTCCATACCGAGAGCGATCTGTTCAACGCCAAGACCCGAGAAGCCCATAAAGTCAAGGATCTGAGAAATAACGTCGTAGCTGTTGGCAATAACCTGCGTTCCTACGCCCGCGATTGAATCGCCGAGCATCGAGAAGAAGAAAATGATGCCCGAATCAATGAGGGAAAAAATAGAAAAGAGATACATTACGCTCGGAAGAAGAGAAAAATGCGAAACGTCAGCCGCAAGATCCTTTCCGCCGGAAACGAAGATTTTAACAGCATATACTATGGAAATGATTGCGGCGGCAAGTATTACCGAGAATACAACGGACGTGAGTATACGTCCGACGGTCGACGTAATCATAAAGGAGTTGGACACGCCTGCTCCTCCGAGGAATGCGTTGGCAACCCAGAAAAGCACGTAGCCCAGAGCAATAAGGCAAACTCCGCCGAATGCGATCGCAAGGAAAAGGAACCAAGGATGCTTGGCGTCGAATTTCGTGCCTTCATTACTGTCTACCTTAGGTATTTCAACAGCTTCAGTAGCTTGAACCTCTGCTTCGGGAGCTGCAACGGTTTCGATATTTTCAACCTGAGAGTTCATATGTATCTCCTCAATATCATTATTCATTGTTAATTATATCACTCGTGCGCCGTTTTGTCAAGCGAATAAGCAAAATTTGCCTGCTATTAGCAAAAAAACAGGAATGCCCCCGAGAGTTTTCGGGGGCATAGGGGGCTTATTTAAAAGTTTTTGGGATATACGCCGGCTGCCTTGAGATCCTCAAATGCCTTTGCAACGGCGACCTTATCCTCCTTGTACGTAACGCCGTACCACTTATCGGAGTTGTCGAGCACCTTAACGTCTGCCTTGCCCTCTGCTATGAGCTCTGCAACAACTGTGGGGAGAAAGAACTCGCATTTTTCGGGATTTACGGGCAGATTCTTATCAAGAAATTCAGGGAATCTCTTTGCGCACTCCTGTATGTAAGCGGGAGTGAAGCCCCAAAGATTCATAGAGACGAGTGCATCGGGGTCGAGCTCGGTGTCAACGCCGTCCTCGGTGAAGTATATTTTTCCGTTTGCCGTACCGATTTTGGTGCGCTCGATGATTTCGGTGAGCATTCCGTCATCATTAGCCTGACAAATTCCGCGAGATACTGTTCCCTGCTCGGTAACGGTATTCTTGATGCGGTAGCCGACCATAGCAAAATGATATTTTTCGTCGTCGGTGGAATTTTTAAGGAAGTTATAAATTTTGGTAAATGCGTTTGCGCCGTAGTAATCGTCCGCATTGATGACTGCAAAGGGAGCGTCAACGGTACCGAGACAGCAAAGAATTGCGTGAGCGGTGCCCCAAGGCTTACGTCTGCCATCGGGAACTGTGTAGCCCTCGGGAAGCTTATCAAGCTCCTGATAAACATATTTTACGTTTATATCCTTGCCTGCGAGGTGAGCATCCATTACCTCGCGGAAATCCTTTTCTATTTCTTTCTTAATAATAAACGTTACGTCCTTAAAGCCTGCCTTTATTGCATCGAAAATAGAATAGTCGATTATGATGTGGCCCTCGGGATCAACGGTATCGATCTGCTTAAGTCCTCCGTAGCGGCTACCCATACCTGCCGCCATTATTACGAGCTCGGGATTTTTCATAATTATCCTCCACAAAATTGTTTTTACACGTTGAGTATAGCACATCGAAGAAAAAAAAGCAAGTAAAAGCGAGCGGTTTTTTGGTAAAATCGTTTCTTTTTTCGCCATTTATGCCAAAAAGAAATATTTTTCACCTTTTTTGCTTGAAAACGAATACATGCTTTGGTATAATATAAATGAAAAAAGCAAAACGAAAGGACTGTTAAAATGAGCGAGCTTCATATCATAGATCACCCTCTTATTCAGCACAAGCTGACGATAATGAGAAGTAAAAACACGTCATCAAAGGATTTCAGAGAGCTTCTTGACGAAATCTCTATGCTGATGGGCTACGAAATAACTCGCGATCTTCCGCTCGAGGACGTTGAGATAACCACGCCTATTCAAAAATCGACCTTCAAGAGAATTGCAGGCAAAAAGCTTGCGATTGTTCCGATACTCCGCGCGGGGCTTGGAATGGTGGACGGTCTTTTAAGGCTTGTGCCGGTTGCGCGCGTCGGTCATATCGGTCTGTACCGCGATCCCGAGACGCACGAGCCCGTTGAATACTATTGCAAAATGCCGCCCGATATAAGCGAGCGACTTGTAATCATTGTGGACCCGATGCTTGCCACGGGTGGCTCTGCCGCCGATGCTATAACCATGGTTAAGCAAAAGGGTGCAAAAAACATTAAGCTTATGTGTCTTGTTTCCGCGCCAGAGGGTGTCAAGAGGGTTATGGAATCCCATCCCGACGTTGACATATACACTGCGTCCCTTGACGAGAAGCTCAACGAGCACGCATACATCGTCCCCGGACTTGGCGATGCCGGTGACAGAATTTTCGGAACGAAGTAATGCACGAGCTTATTATCAAGAAAAACGATTCAGGACAGCGGCTTGACAAATTTATTACCAAGACTCTTCAATTGCCTATGAGTCTTTTATACAAGTCGATTCGCACAAAGAAGATAAAGGTTAACCGCAAGCGAGCCGAGGCTAATATGATACTTGCCGAAGGGGACACCGTGCAATGCTTTCTTGCAGAGGAGTGGTTCAAAAAGGAGGTTTCGGGCGACTCGCTCTCTGCCATTATACCAAAGCTGTCTATGATTTACGAGGACGAAAACATTCTGCTGGTGGACAAGCGCCCCGGCGTATCCGTCCACGAGGATGAGAGTGGCTCAACCAATACGCTGATAACCCATATTCTTGCCTACCTTTTTCAAAAGGGCGAATATAATCCCGATGACGAGCAAAGCTTTACCCCTGCTCTGTGCAACCGAATTGACAGAAACACGGGCGGAATCGTAATAGCGGCGAAGACTGCCGCCGCACTGCGTATTATGAATGAAAAAATCAAGGCGAGAGAGATAGACAAATTCTATCTCGCGGCAGTACACGGCGTGCCTAAGGCACAGGAAGCGACGCTCACGGCGTATCTACTCAAAAACGAGCAAACAAAGACGGTTAAGATATATGACAGCAATCCGCCGAGAGATGCGAAAAAAATTATAACGAAATACCGCGTCATTGCAAAAAAGGAAGCGTCGGCGCTATTGGAGGTCGAGCTTCTGACGGGAAGAACGCATCAGATAAGAGCGCACATGGCGCACGTCGGTCATCCGCTTATCGGTGACGGAAAATACGGTATTAACAAGCAGGACCGCGCAAAGGGCTATAAATATCAGGCGCTTTACTCCTACAAGCTCCGTTTTGCCTTTGTTGGTGAGGCGACAGAGCTCGAATATCTCAACGGGCGCGAGTTCAGTATACCGAAAAACGATATTTATTTTACCAAGGATTATTTTCAATAAAAAAATGCGTGCTCGGCACGCATTTTTTATTTCTTACCCGTTGAGCCGAAGCCGCCGTCGCCACGGACGGTATCGGAGAGCTCGTCAGCAAGAGTAAATTCCGCCTTAAGAAACGGAACTATGGCAAGCTGGGCAACGCGCTCGCCGTTTTCGACGGTTTGAGGCAGGTCTGTGTGATTATGGAGCGCTACCTTTACCTCTCCGCGATAGTCGGCATCAATTACGCCAACCTTGTTGGCGGGGGCGAGTCCCCTTTTTGATGCGAGGCCGCTACGAGCGAATATAAGACCGCAATATCCAACGGGAATTTCAACAGAGATGCCCGTCGATAGCATTACCGTTGTGTGCGGCGCAACGGTCACGGGAGAATCGGTAAGTGCATAGAGATCCGCGCCTGCCGAATATTCGGTACCGTAGGTGGGAATTACGGCGTTTTCGTTCAACTTTTTAATGTTTACCTTCATAGAGCTCCTTTAAGTAGCTGTGGCGTAGGTCTTGTCGAGCTTACAGCCCTCCCAGATAACTATCTCGCCCTGCTCTCTTGTTTTGTTCATATCAATAATTCTTTGGTTGGTTGAGCCGCGGAATCTGAGCCCGAGGCTCTTTTTGCTTTCATCATATCTTCCGTCCACGAGGATATCAACGAGCGAGAGAAGCTCGTCAGTTATGGGAAGGTGCTTATAATGCTCGCCCAATGCCCCCGTGAGCTCCTCATAGGTGTTGCCCGTGAAGAGCCAGACGCTTTTATTCGGAAAACGCGATTTAAATTCACGGAGAAACGGGAGAAGCGCCGTTTGATTTTCCGGCTCCATAGGCTCGCCGCCGAGAACGGTCAGACCTTTTACGACGGGGTTTGAAAAGGTTGAAAAGATCAGCTCGGCGGTTTCCTCTGTAAAGAGAGAGCCGTAATCGAAGCTCCACGTTTCAGGCTGAAAGCAGCCGTGACATCTGTTACGGCAGCCGCTGACAAAAAGCGTGGTACGGATACCCTCGCCGTTTGCTATATCGCTTTTCTTTATTGAGCAGTAGTACATCAGGCATCCTCCATATGAAGCTTGTCCCTTAGGAAGGCACCCGTGTAAGATTTTTCGCATTTTGCGACCTGCTCGGGCGTACCTGATGCAACGAGCGTTCCGCCGCCGTCGCCGCCCTCGGGACCGAGGTCGATTATATAATCTGCGGTCTTTATGAGGTCGAGGTTGTGCTCTATGACTATGACCGTATTACCTGCATCGGCAAGGCGCTGAAGTATTGCAATCAGCTTCGACACGTCCTCTGTATGCAGTCCTGTCGTGGGCTCGTCAAGAATATATACGGTTTTGCCAGTCGAGCGCTTGGAAAGCTCTGTGGCGAGCTTCACTCTTTGTGCCTCGCCGCCCGAAAGGGTGGTTGAGGACTGGCCGATTTTTATATAGCCGAGACCTACCTCATAGAGTGTGGTGAGCTTGCGCTGAAGCTGGGGCAAGCCGTCGAAGAAGGTGATTCCCTCCTCTACCGTCATCTCGAGGACGTCGTAAATGCTCTTGCCCTTATATTTGACGTCGAGGGTATCGCGATTGTATCTTTTTCCCTTACAGACGTCGCACTTTACGTAGACGTCGGAGAGGAAGTTCATCTCTATACATTTAACGCCGTCGCCCTCGCATGCCTCACATCTGCCACCACGGACGTTGAACGAGAATCTTCCCGCATCGTAGCCCTTTGCCTTTGCATCCTTGGTTTTGGCAAAAAGATTTCTGATATCGGTAAAGAGTCCCGTATAGGTTGCGGGGTTAGAGCGCGGAGTTCTGCCTATCGGGCTCTGGTCGATTGCAATTACCTTATCAAGATGCTCAAGCCCCCCTATCCTCTGAACCTTACCCGGATAGGTAATTGCTCTGTTCAGGTCGCGAGCAAGGGTTCGATAGAGTACGGAGTTTACGAGCGAGGATTTGCCGCTTCCCGAAACGCCGGTTACGGCAATGAAGCAGCCAAGCGGAAAATCAACGTTGAGATTTTTGAGGTTATTTTCGGCGGCGCCTATGACGCGCAGGAAATTTCCGTTACCCGTTCTACGAGTCTTCGGCACGGGGATGTCCTTTCTGCCCGATAAATAGTCGCCTGTTATTGATTTTTCGTTTTTTGCTACCTCTTCGGGAGAGCCGATTGCGACGACCTCGCCGCCGTGTATTCCTGCCCCCGGACCGATATCGACTATGAAATCCGCGGCGCGCATGGTGTCCTCATCATGCTCTACCACTATTACACTGTTGCCGATGTCGCGCAGGTTTTGCAGGGTGCCAATCAGCTTGCCGTTATCTCTTTGGTGAAGTCCTATGCTCGGCTCGTCAAGTATATAGAGAACGCCCGTAAGTGCGGAGCCGATCTGGGTTGCAAGCCTTATGCGCTGTGCTTCGCCGCCCGAGAGCGTGCCTGCGGTGCGCGCGAGGTTGAGGTAATCAAGTCCGACCTTGATAAGAAAATTGAGCCTTGCCTTTATCTCCTTCAGGACCTCTTTTGCTATCTTCATCTCTGTTTCGGTAAGGACAAGTCCTTCAACAAATTCGAGCATTTTATCCACGGAGAGTCTGCATATCTCGTCTATGTTGAGTCCGCCGACGGTTACACCGAGAACCATATCCGAAAGCCTGCTTCCGTGGCAGGCGGGACAGGCAATCTCCTCGACAAATTCCTGATAATAGTCACCGCCTGCCATACGCATACGCTTTTCCATCATATGCACGATGCCGTCGAAGGTGGTGTTCTGCTCCTTACCCTGTCCGCCGAAATAACGTGTAACGTTATACTTTTTGTCGCCTGCACCGTACATAAGGACGTCGAGCGCCTTTTCGGAAAATTCCGAAAGGGGTGTATCGAGGGTAAAGCCGTAGTCCTTACCAACCGCGGCAACGAGCGGTCCTGTCCACGAGTCCTCGGTAAGAGTGCGGAAGCCGTTGACCGCTATGCCTCCCTCTCGCAGTGAGAGGTGCTTGTGCGGTATGAGCTTATACACGGCTATCTGCTGCATATTGCCGATACCTGCGCACTTCGGGCAGGCTCCTATCGGGTTGTTGAAGGAGAACATTCTCGGCTCAAGCTCGGGAAAGCTTATGCCGTGCTCATCGCAGGCATAATTCTGCGAAAATTCAAAGGTTTCTCCCTCTCCCTCGCGCTCGACCGTTACAACGGTAACCTTGCCGTCGGCAGCTTTAAGCGCGGAATCAACCGAATCGGAAAGTCGGGGGCGCACGTCGGGCTTTATTACTATTCTGTCTACTACTATGTCGATAGTGTGCTTTATATTTTTATCAAGCTTTATTTCCTCGCCGAGATCGTACATATTACCGTCGACACGGACACGGACGTAGCCGCTTTTTTTAGCATCTGCGAGAACCTTCTCGTGCATGCCCTTCTGTGCCTTTACTACAGGGGCTAGCACCATTATTCTCTTGCCCTCGGGGAGCGTGAGTATTCTGTCTACTATCTGATCCTGTGTTTGCTGTCTTATTTCCTTGTTGCAGACAGGACAGTGCGGAATACCGATGCGCGCGTAAAGGAGTCGCAAATAGTCGTATATTTCGGTTACTGTGCCGACCGTTGAGCGCGGATTTTTAGACGTTGTTTTCTGATCTATGGAAATGGAGGGCGAAAGGCCTTCTATCAGGTCAACATCCGGCTTATCCATCTGACCGAGGAACATTCGAGCGTAGGACGAGAGGCTTTCCACAAAGCGTCTGTGTCCTTCTGCGTAGAGAGTGTCAAAGGCGAGAGATGACTTGCCGCTGCCTGAAAGTCCTGTCAGGACAACGAGCTTATCTCTCGGAATGGTCAAGTCGATATTTTTAAGGTTATTAACCCTTGCGCCCTTGATAATAATATTTTTTGACATTTCTTTTTCCTATTTCTGATTTTTGAGTTCCCGTATTCTGTCGCGTATATACGCCGCCTTTTCAAATTCGAGTGCGCGTGCCGCCTCACGCATTTCTGCGGTGAGAGTTTCTATAAGTCTTTCGCGCTCGAGGCGTGTGAGCTTTTTATCCTTTTCGGGCTTTGCCTTTCTACCGATTTCGATAATATCGGCGACCTTTTTGCGAATGCCCTCGGGGGTTATGCCGTGCTCCTCGTTATACTGCTTTTGTATTTCTCGGCGGCGGTTGGTTTCATCTATTGCTCCGCGCATTGAGCCGGTTATTCGGTCTGCGTACATTATTACGTGTCCGTTAATGTTTCGCGCGGCGCGGCCTATGGTCTGAATAAGGGAGGTTTCACTGCGGAGGAAGCCCTCCTTGTCGGCATCGAGTATTGCTACTAAGGATACCTCTGGTATATCAAGTCCCTCACGAAGAAGGTTTATACCTACGAGGACGTCAAATTCACCGAGGCGAAGGTCGCGTATGATTTCCATTCGCTCTATCGTTTCGACCTGGTGGTGTATATATTTCACCTTAATGCCGTGGGTGGCGAGGTACTCTGTGAGGTCCTCCGCCATTTTTGTGGTCATTGTGGTTACGAGAACCTTTTCGCCTCTTGCTACGGTTTGTCTTACCTCGCCGATGAGGTCGTCTATCTGCCCCTCGATAGGACGGACGATAACCTCGGGGTCGATAAGTCCGGTGGGGCGTATGAGCTGCTCTACCGTGGTAGAGCTTTCAGTCCTTTCATATTCGCCGGGGGTGGCGCTCACGAAGATAACCTGCCGTATTTTCTCCTCAAATTCGTAAAAGAAGAGCGGACGGTTATCGAATGCGGAGGGCAGACGGAAGCCGTACTCCACGAGATTTTTCTTTCTTGCAAAATCGCCGCCGCTCATACCTCGAACCTGCGGCAGAGTAACGTGCGACTCATCGACGAACATTATGAAGTCGTCGGGAAAATAGTCAAGGAGCGTATAGGGCGTTGAGCCCTCGGGTCTGCCAGCGAGGACGCGCGAATAGTTCTCGACGCCGGAGCAAAAGCCGACCTCGCGCAGCATTTCAAGGTCGTATTTGGTTCTCTCCTCTATGCGCTGTGCCTCGATGAGCTTGTTTTGAGATTTAAAGAATTTAACGCGCTCCTTCATTTCCTCCTCTATTTCAAGGAGTGCCTGCTCGCGCTTTTCGTCCGAAACGGCGTAGTGCGTTGCAGGGAAAACGGCGGCATACGACAAGTGCTCGATAACATCGCCCGTGAGGGGGTTGATGCTCGAAACTCTGTCAATTTCGTTGCCGAAAAATTCGATTCTTATGGCTTTTTCGGTGCTGGATGCGGGAAATACCTCTACAACGTCGCCGCGGACGCGGAATTTATTTCTTATGAAATTCATATCGTTGCGCTCATAGCTTATGGCAACGAGCGAGCGTATCAGCTCATCACGGGTCATTTCCTGCCCCGGTCGCACCGACACGAGAAGCCCCTGATATTCCGCAGGGTCACCGAGAGAATATATACAGGATACCGATGCGACGATTATTACGTCGCGGCGCTCAAAGAGCGCAGACGTGGCGCTATGGCGGAGCATATCTATCTCCTCGTTTATCATAGCGTCCTTCTCGATATACATATCCTTGCCGGGGATATAGGCTTCGGGCTGGTAGTAGTCGTAGTACGACACGAAATACTCAACAGCGTTCTCGGGGAAAAATGCGCGGAACTCCGTGCATAGCTGTGCGGCAAGGGTTTTGTTGTGCGCCAGAACGAGTGTCGGGCGATTGAGGTTGGCAATAACGTTTGCCATCGTAAAGGTTTTGCCCGAGCCGGTTACGCCGAGCAGGGTTTGAGCGCGCTCGCCGCCTAAGAGTCCTTCGGTAAGAGCGCGGATAGCCTCGGGCTGATCGCCCGTTGGCTGATATTCACTTTTCAGCTTGAATTTGCGCTCTTGCATAACTGCCTCCGTTAAGGGTATAGGGTTATTGTTCGCTTCTATCGGCTATTAAATAACCCCATTTATGACATTTTTTAATGAATTTTTCGGTTGCAGATTCCTTCCACCCCATGCGCGCGGCTATTTCGGTCACGTTGTCGGGGCCTACCTCGTACGCAACGGCTATCAGCCTGACTGCGACGGCGCGGTCATACGCCGAAAACAGAAGAAAAACTGCGGAATAGAGCCCCGCGGCACATACTGCGAGTATGATTATGAGGGGGGTGTAATTTTTGGCGGTTATAAAGCGGTCGGAGAGAAGGAGATGCGCGGCGAGCGCGGCAACTCCGACAAAAGCCGACACGGCACCCGTTATAAGAAACAGAAGCCTCGCCCTTTTTGCCTTATCGATATCGGTCATACTGCACCTCAGTTATCCCAGTTGGTATATACTGCGTTAACGTCGTCGTCCTCGTTGAATTTATCAAGCATTTTCTGCATATTTTCGACATCCTCGGGATCCTCGAGGGTTACGTAGGTTGAGGGAACCTTCGCAAGATCTGCGGTGTCGATCTTATAGCCGAGGGAGATGATGGCATCTCTAACCGCGTCAAGCTCTGCGGGGTCGGTGTAGATGGTGTATTCGCCCTCGTCGCACTTAATATCCTCTGCTCCTGCCTCGAGTGCGTCTTCCATAATCTTATCCTCGTCGATTTCCTCGTCCTCGTCGATTATGGTGATAACTCCCTTCTCCTCAAAGAGAAAGGCTACGCAACCGTTCTGTCCCATATTTCCGCCGTACTTATTGAACCAAGCGCGGACGTTGCCTGCGGTGCGGTTACGATTGTCTGTCGACGTTTCAACGATTACGGCAACGCCCGAGGGACCGTAGCCCTCGTAGGTTATCTCCTCGTAGTTGATGTCGCTGTTATCGGTGAATTTCTTGATAGTACGCTGGATGTTATCGTTAGGAACGTTATTTGCCTTTGCCTTTGCGATGAGGTCGCGGAGCTTGGAGTTATTGTTGGGGTCGGGTCCGCCCGCCTTGATAGCTACCGCCATTTCCTTACCGATTTTGGTGAAGATTTTCGCCTTTGCGGCATCTGATTTTTCCTTTTTGTGCTTAATGTTGTTCCATTTGGAATGTCCTGACATTGTTTATATACCTCTTTTCAATATTAATCAAATTTTTTCGGGGGTTGCTATGCAAATAAGGCGAAGCGCGGTGCCGAGAACGGTTTTCGTTGCGGCGGTGAGCGCGAGGCGCGCGCCCTTCAGTGCCTCGTCGTCGCAGTTTACGATTTTGCAATCGTGATAGAAGCGGTTAAATGCGGCGCAGAGGTCGAGCGCGTATCTGGTCACTATGCTGGGCTCGTAATCCGCCAAGGCGTTACCGACACGCTCAGGGAATACGGAGAGGCATTTCGCGAGCTCGAACTCGGGCTCTCCAAGGGAGACCGAGGAAATATCGGCGGTAAGGGTGGGATTGCCTGCCTTCTCAAGCACGGAGCAGGTACGGGCGTAGGTGTACTGCGCGTAGGGACCTGTGTTACCGTCGAAGGAGAGCGCGTCCTCCATCATAAAGTTGATGTCGCGCATTCTGTTGTTGGAAAGGTAGTAGAATACGATTGCGCCGACGCCGACCTTTTCGGCTATTGCGCGGCACTCGTCCTCGTCGGGATTCTTCTCCTTTGCTATCTCGTACACTCTTGCGATAGCCTCGGCGAAAAGGTCCTTCAGAAGAACGACGTTACCCGTACGTGTGGCGAGCTTTGCGCCGTTGATGCTGACGGTTCCGTAGGGGACGTGAACGAGCTCGTCATACCAATCGTAGCCCATAAGCTCCACGACCTTGAACCACTGTGCGAAGTGGAGCGACTGCTGTGCGCTGGTTACGTATATTGCCTTATCGAAGCCGTATGCCTCCTTACGATAGACTGCGGCGGCGATGTCACGGGTGGGATAGAGGGTTGAGCCGTCGCGCTTGAGAATAAGGCAGACGGGCATATTCCATTTTTCAAGGTTGACGATAGATGCACCGTCGTCGATTTCGAGAAGCCCCATTGAGCGAAGCTTTTCAACCTGGGCGGGCATTTTGTCGGTGTAAAAGGACTCGCCCTTGTAGCTGTCGAAGCTTATGCCGAGCTGCTTATAGGTTTTTTCATATTCTTCAAGGCTGACAGAAACAAACCAACGCCAGAGCTCGAGGTTTTCCTCGTCGTTGTGCTCAAGCTTGCTGAATTCTGCGCGCGCCTCGTCTGCAAGTGCGGAGTGCTTTGCCCTTGCCGCTTCCTCGGGCGAAAGGCCGGCAACGCTTGCGTCCTCCTCTGCCTTGATTTCATTGTTTATTCTTACGTAAAGGGCAACGAGCTCATCTACTCCGCCCTTCTCTATTTTCTCCTTATCGCCCCACTTCTTGTACGCCACGATAAGCTTACCGAACTGCGTACCCCAGTCGCCGAGGTAGTTGATGCCGACGCACTTGTAGCCGACGAACTCGTGCAAAAGCTTCAGCGAGTGTCCGATAACGGTGGTGCCGAGGTGACCTATATGGAAGGGCTTGGCAACGTTGGGAGATGAGTAGTCGAGGACTACGGTTTTTCCCTCGCCCTCGTTTGAGGCGCCGTAACGCTCGCCCTTTGAAAAGACGTCGGAGAGGACGCGAGCCGAGAAGGCAGAGGGGCTGATGCGGAAATTGAGATAGCCGCCCATTGCGGATATTTCGGAAAACTCCTCACACTGCACCGTGTCGGCAAGCGCTTTTGCGATATCGACGGGAGAGCGGCGAAGGCTTTTTGAAAGCTTGAAGCAAGGGAGAGCGAGGTCGCCCATTTCCTTGTTCGGAGGGTATTCGAGCATCGCAAATATTTCATCGGCGGTGAGTAATCCGTCACCGAATTTTTCAGTTATGGCAGAGGCGAGAAGCTCCGCCGTTTTTTTCTTGAGTGTAAGCATTTATACGTCCTTTCCTAATCAAAGAGAATTTTTCATTTTTACGTAGCTTGTCCTGTCTACCTCGGTATCGACAAGCCGTGTGGGAACGAAGGAGAAAAAATTGAAGGCGTGCGCAAGGGCTGCCTCGGCTCCCGAAATTATATAGAACTCGTTATCCCACTCGACAGCCGTCACCTCGGGAATTGTGTCACCGCGCTCCAGGGCGGCGGAATACTCCGAAATCAGCGCGGCATTCGGCTCATCGTCAGGATAGAAAAATCTGTCGGGGCTGATAAGCACTGCTCTGTGGCTCGGATTTTCCTTCCACTCCGCGAAGGCGGTGAGAATGCACTCCGCGATTTCGGGCGGTGTAGCGTAGGTGGTATCAACGACCAAGGAATAATTTGAGAGGTCCTTGATATTGACTCCGTACTGCGTCATATATCTTTTCTTTTCGCTTTCGCGGCGGGCTCTGGTTTCGGCAACCGTCTCTTCGAGCGTTGCGGCGTGCTCACCCACGCGGTTGGCGGTCATTATACGCAGGGCACTCGTTTCGGTGTCGGTTGAGAGATAAACCTTAAAGGTACCCCTTGTGAAATGCCACGCCATTCTCGAATCTATTATCATCGGCTTGTCCATCGCGGAGAGTGCGGCGATGCCGTTGTCTATTTCGGTGTCGATTTCGGGGTGGGTTTCCATATATACGTTAAGCTCAACTACGGTCATACCGCGCTTCGCGGCTATTGAGCGGACTATGGCACCCGTGGAGTAATACTCTGCGCCGAGCGCCTCAACGAGAAGCGCCGAAACGGTGCTTTTGCCGCTGCCGAGGTCACCTGCAAGAGAAATTTTTTCATTCATAGCTTTTCTCCCCTATTTTTTGCGCACACTTACGCATTATAATATCGTAGATAATATTATATATTTTTTTGCGCGCGATGTCAATAGAGATTTTACGAATTGGTTATTATATCAGCATTTTTCTTTCCGCTTTTTTCGCTTTTTGTGAATATTTCCCCGTTCTTTCGGGAGAATAAGAGTGTACAACCTACGGAAAGGAAAAATTATGGAAAAGAAAATCAAATTTACCGAAAATCCCAATTTTGTCAAGACGGTTTACGGTGTGGTTATTGCCGTGCTCTGCATAACCGCCATCATAATCGGAATTGTGGCGGCTAACCAGAGAAATGACGGCGAGCTTCCCGAGGAGCCGCCCGTTACTGACGGTACAGGCGACGGCACCGGTGAGGGAGAAAACAACGGCACAGGCTCAACCGACGGTAATGGCGGCGATGAGAACAAGGAGCCCGAGAAGCTTACCTTCATTTCCCCCGTCAGCGGCAAGGTGGTAGAGAGTCACAGTCTGACACAGCCCGTTTATTCCGAAACACTTGAGGAGTGGAGAATACACACGGGTATTGACATTTCAACGGCTGACGGTGCGCCTGTTTTTGCGGCGGCGGGCGGAACAGTGAGCAAAATCTACAACGATGCCCTGCTCGGTCACACCGTTGAGATAACGCACGAGGGGGATATTAAGACGCTTTACTCAAATCTTTCAGCTGACGATTCATACGTTGCAGTTGGCGACGAGGTCAGCGTGGGTGCGAGAATAGGCACGGTCGGTGACACCTCCGTTTCCGAGCTTGCAAAGGAGAGCCATCTCCATTTTGCAGTCATTGAGAGCGGTGCTTCGGTAGACCCACTCGGAATAATTTCCGATGAGGCAAAGGAAGCCTCGCTTGGAATCAAAATCGAGGATTGATAAGTCCGCTACACTCCGACAGGTGACAGAGCCTGTCGGAGTTTTTTATAAGTGTGAGGACGGTGATGGCGGTGAGTGCTAAAAGAATAAAGTCGGTCAGGTGAACGAGAAGAACGTCGTTTATCATACCGCCGAAGAATACAGAAAAAAGAAAGAGGGCGGTATATAAGTGCTTTAAGCGCGCAGATGCTGAGTACATAGCGCGAGAGCCGTAAAAATACCAGCAAATCACCGTTGAAAATGCGAATGCGGTAACTGCCAGGACGACGAGGTGGCGCGAGAGGCTGCCGAAAATCGAGCCGACGGAGTCGAGGACGAGCGACATACCCGTAGTATATTCGGCAGGATTATCAACGGTCAGGAGAATTGATATAGCCGTGAGCATACACAAGACGACCGTATCGAAAAAGACCTCGCACATACCGAGCAGACCTGCATCGGTCGGGACGCGCACCTTGGCGGAATGGGCAAATGCAGAGGTGCCTGCCCCCGCCTCGTTGGAGAGGAGCCCACGGCAGAAGCCCTCACGCACGGAAACGGCGGCTACGGTTGCGAAAATTCCGCCGCGAATGCCGTCAAGTGAGAGGGCTGAGGCGAAAATTGATGATATAACTGCAGGAATTCTCGACATATTTGAAACGACGGTTGCAAGGCAGAGGACGATATACAGGGCTGTGGTTATCGGCATAATTATCGCGGTGAAGCGCTCGATTTTTTCCGCTCCGCGAGCTATGACGAGGAAAACAGCGGCGGTAAACACGGCGGCTACGGTGGCGGCAGGTACGCTAAGGGCTTCGGTCGCAGAGGTGACGACGCTTGCGGTTTGGAGAGCGGCGCCCATTACGAAGGAGAGCGCCACACACAAAATCGCATAGATGACGGAAGCGGTTTTACCACCCTTGCCAAAGGTAGCGGATATTACGGGAAGCATACCGCCGCCATCCGAGCGGCGCATATCCGAGGCAAGCGTTGATTCTGCGTATTTCAGCACCGAGGCAAAAAGAGAGGATACGAGAAGCCAAAGGACGCTCCCCGCGCCGCCGACCGTGATACCCACGGCGACACCGACTATATTGCCGACACCGAGAGTGCCTGCGAGGGCGAGAAAAAGCGAGCGGCGCGCCTCGCGGCTCGAAAGCGCCGCGCGAGTGGCGCGTGCGATGCGAATGGGATGAAGAAAAAAGAAAAAGCGCAGCTTAAAAAGAAAAAAAGCACCGCCGAGGGTGACTATTATCGGTAAAAGAGTTAGTACAGACATAAAAAAGCTCCTCCGCAGAACAGTATGCGGGGGAGCAAAAAAATATTCTTCTTTTCTGACTCTTTGGAACTCGTTCATATTTTTGTCAAAAGGCGTACGAATGCCGTATTTTTTAGAGAAGTGGGCACCCGTGTCAAGTTTTTCGAACATATAACTGCAATTTTAAATCATAATATCCAGAGCACGAAGAAGGTTATTGATGCGACGAGGACCGCCGCGGCAACTATGTCGATAATCAGATTCAGAGTCTTGTGGGGCTTATTTTCCTTTTCATCAAGGGCGCGGTCCTCATCGGATTCGCGCAGCTCCTCGGGCACCTCGAGCGATTCCTCGGGGACGGATGCCTCATCCTCCGAAAAGTCGTAAGTACCGTCCTTAATCCTCTGTGCCCGCTCCTTTGCATCGGTGAAAATTTCTTCAATGGCGGAAAGGGTGGTTCGGTTGATTATATCGTTATTTGCCATCTTATCGCTTATGCGCGACATGGCGGACTTTATTTCCTCAAATTCGTGCGAGGTTGTGGCGGTTTCTATATCTGCGGCGCACTCGTCACAGATATACTTTGGATCCCCGAAGCCGCCCATTGCAAGTATTTCGGCAGTTTCGGAATCGACAATTCTTTTACATAATGAACAACGCTTTTCCATAATTATCCTTTAATTACCGTGGAGCTGACTGCGCACGTAGGCGAGGTATTCGGCGCGGAGCGCCTTCTGCTCCTCCTTTTCGGCTTCGGTGAGCTCGCGCGTCTTTGAGAGTCTGCCGAGCTCGTTAATTCTGTCAATTTTGATTTTATCCATTCTTTTTACCCTTATACAACTTGGCGAGGCCGCCCTCCGAGGTTTCGCGATAGAGGTGGGAGAGGTCCTTGCCTGTTTCATACATAGTTTTGATTACGAGGTCGAGGGAGATTTTACGTGATCCCGAGAGGAAATTCGCAAGGCTGACGGCGTTGATTGCGCGCATTGCGGCGACTGCGTTACGCTCTATGCAGGGGATTTGCACGAGGCCGCAGATGGGGTCACAGGTCAAGCCGAGGTGGTGCTCAAAGGCGATTTCCGCGGCATATTCTATCTGGTCTATACCCATTTCAAAAAGCTCGCCGAGGGCGGCAGATGCCATTGAGCAGGCTGTGCCGATTTCCGCCTGACAGCCGCATTCCGCGCCGCTTATCGAGGCGTTGGTTTTGGTCAGGTTGCCGATAAGGCCTGCAACCGCGAGAGCCTTGAGGATATGCTTATCGGAGAAGCCGTGCTTTTCCTGCATATATTTGAGTACCGAGGGTAAAACCGCGCAGGCACCGCAGGTCGGTGCGGTGACGATTATGCCGTTATCGGCGTTTTCCTCGCTTACAGCGTATGCGTAGGAGCAAACTATGCGGTTTTCACGCGTTACGGGGGATTCATCGATATGGCGGCGGTTATAGAGATACTGTGCCTTACGCTCTACCTCAAGTCCGCCGGGGAGAATGCCCGAGGTGGTGAGACCGCGATGGATTGCCGATTTCATAGTTTCCCAGACGGTATAGAGAAACTCGTATATACCGCTTCCCTCTCGCATCTCGACAAACTCGGATATGCGGATACCGTGGGTTTTACAATAGGTAGACACCTCGTCAAAGGTGGACTCGGGATAGATTTCGCCGAGGGCGGAGTCATCGCGGCCGAGGATTTTAATATCGCCGCCGCCAACACTCATAACGCGCATTGAATTTACCCTTTCGCCGTCCTTTATGGCGAAAATGTCCATCGTATTCTCGTGCGGAAGGTCTCTGTCAGCGGAATTGAAGATGATATTAACCGCCTTTTCTCCTGCGACCGCCTTAATTGCGACGTCGGTGCCGTGGCCTCTGCCCGTATCGGAGAGCGAGCCGTAGAGTGTGACCTCATAGGAGTCGGCATCGGGGTTTTCGCTGACGAATATTTGCATAGCCTTGGCAGGTCCCATTGTATGCGAGCTCGACGGGCCTGTTCCTATTTTGTATATATCTCTGATAGATTTCATAAGAATCTCCAATCTCACTCTCCTGTGGAGAGTAGTTCACGCTTTGATTTTACCACAGTTATGAAAAATGTTCAACGGTTTTTTTAGATTTTCAGGTATTTTTTTATTTTGGCGGCAACGAGGTGCGCGAGGACAAGCTTTACCGCGTCGGGCAGGACGAAGGGCAAGACGACCGTGAGAAGCGAGGCTGTATATGCCCCGTCGGAATACACGGCGGAAAACCAGAGCCAGCCGCACAGATATACCGTAAGCTGTGCTACGACGGTGGCTATCACCGCGACAGCGCCCGCATCGCTGAAAAGCGAGGTGATGAGAAGGTAGACGAGCGAGGCTGCGAGAAAGCCTATTATGAAGCCGCCCGTGGCGTCAAAGAGCCTGCCGATACCGCCCGTAAAGCCCGAAAATACGGGCAGCCCAACCGCACCTATGGCTATATAGAGGGCTACCGCGACGGTTCCCCTTACTCCGCCGAGGATAAGCAGAGCCGACATAATCGCGAAGCTCTGCAGGGTTATTGGGACTGTAAAAACGGGGATTGTGATAAAGGAGCAAATAGAGATAAAGGCGGCGAAAAGCGCAATAAGCGTGACGTCGTATATAAAGCTTTTCCTCATTACCGTGCTCCTTTCCCAATTAAAGCTATCCCCCGACGGATTGGGTCGGGGGTATGTATTTTATACCTTTGCCGTGAGGTATTCGCATACCTCGCCGACTGTTTCGAAGCGAACGAATTCGGTGAAGCGGAAGCCAAACTCCTCCTCGATGCTCATAGCCATCATCATAAGGGCGAGCGAATCGAAGCCGAGGTCGTTTACAAGGTGAGTCTGCTCGGTGATTTTTGAGGTATCGGTGCCGGGGACTACTCTTTCAATTATGGGTTTAAGCTTTTCTATCATTTTTATTCTCCTATCAAACAATATTTTTGAAATAAGCGCGGCGGCGCTTGTGCTGCTTTGAGTTGAGATATTTCCACTGCGCCATAACCTGAACGTTGGTTTCAAGGTTGAGGTTGGTTTCGTAGTGGGTGATTTCGCCGCTTGAGAGGGATTGCATCATATGGTTGACGTAAACGGCGTTAAGGCCCGTATTCTGATACTCGGGAAGGATGGCAACGAGGCCGAGGTCAACCGATTTCGGCTTTTTCACAAGCTTTAAGAGGCTGAAAATGGTGCCGAGAGTAAGACGGCCTCCGCTCTTACGAAGGGGCTCACCTATTGCGGGGAATGCAAGCGCAAAGGAGACTACGCGCTCGTTTTCATCACAGACGAGAACGAGATATTTCTCACTCACAAGGAGCTTGAACTGCGCTATGAGGTCCTTTTTCATTGATTCGGTGAAAGGAACGGTGCCGTAAAGGTGCTTATAGCACTCGTCTATGCAATGGAAGATGCCGTCGGCATATTTGGGTATGTAGACGTTTTTCGACATAGTGGTGAGGTCGACGAGATGGAGCTTATGCATTTCAAGAACTCGCTCGGCTATCTTCGCAAAGCGGTCGTCCTTTTCGTCGGGGGCGAAGAGTCTGAACTCGAGCCAATCTATCTCCTTCGTAAAGCCGTAGTGCTCGACGAGCGTGGGATAGTAGTCGTAGTTGTACTGCTCCTCAAAGGTTGCCTCGTATTCAAAGCCCTCTATGAGAAGTCCCTCTCGGTCAAGGTCGGAATATCCGAGCGGGCCGCAGATAACGTTCATTCCGCGAGATTTTCCGTAATTTTCCGCGGCGGCAAAGAGTGCGTCGGAAACCTCGGTGTCGTTTATCGAGTCAAATCTTGTGAAGCGAACTCTTTTTTCGTCGTGTATCTCGTTGTAGCTGTGCTGAATTATGGCTTGGATTCTGCCTACCACCTTGCCGTCACGCTCGGCTATAAAAAGAGCGCTGTCTGCGACGTCGGAATATGCGGGGTTGCCGCCCAAAAGCTTCATTTCATCGGCATAGATAAGCGGAACGTACTGCTCACAGCCGCGATAGAGCTCCAGGGGGAATTTAACGAATTTGCGCATATCGCGCTTTGTCGTCACTTCTCGAACTGTTACCATAGCTGTTCTCCTTAATCTTCAAGAGGCTCGTCGTCGCGGCGTAGGAAGAGGAGGCCGTAGCCTGCAAACCAGGGGCCGTTATGACATCCGCTCGTGGGGGACATAATTACTGCGGGGTGATTGGTTTGTATACCGTGCTTTTGCTCGATTTCCTTAAGCTGATCGAGGAGCGAGGTGCCGGTATAGCAATGCCAGAGGAGGTAATCCTCAGGGGCTCTGTCGCCGATTTTTTCCTTGAGGATTTCGCAGGCGCGGTTGAGAGCCTTTTTCTGCGTTCTGACGCTCTCCATAGAGCCGAGGACTCCGTCGCGGTCAAAGCCGACTATGGGGCAAATGCTCATCATTTTTCCTATGAATGCCTTGCCGCCCTTGAGTCTGCCGTTATAAATGAGGTAGTCGAGCTTACCGTCAACGCCGAAGAACTCCTGCGTTTTCATTATCCAGTTAAGCTCCTTGATTACGGTTTCGGTGGGGACACCCTCTTCAACGAGCTGTGCCGCCTTTATTGCAAGATAGCCCTCGTTGAAGGAGTTGGTTTTAGTATCAATGACGGTCACCTTAAGCCTGTCCTCGTACGCCTTTGCCGCTTGAACAACAGCGCTGTACGTATTGCTGAGGTAGGCACTGATGCATACTGCGATAACCTCGTCATAGCCGTTTGCGATTGCGGCTTCAAAATGAGCGTTGATTTCCTCAACGTTGGGCATTGAGGTTTTGGGGAGATTGTTCTTTGCATCCTCGAGAGTTTCGAGCTCTGCGTAAAATTTATCGGGCTCAAGGTCGTAGCCCTCAAGATAGTCCGTGCCCCTGAATGAAAGGTGGATTCTCAAAATGTCAATGTTGTACTTTTTGTACTCCGCGGGTGCGTAGTCGATACAGCCGGTGGATGTACACATAACCAATCTTTTGCTTGCCATTTTATACGTCCTTTCGGAATTAAATTATTGTTTTGTTTTTAGCGAGGTTAAGAAGCATTTCTGCGGTGCCGACAACAGTCTGCTCGTTTGCGGCGCCGTGTGCCTTTATAACCGGCTTTCTGACTCCGAGAACGATACCGCCGCCCAGGGAGTTGAAGTCGTAAAGCTTCATAAGGTGTGCGACGACCGCCATAAGAGATTCGTTACCGGTTTTCTTCGAGAGCTTTACTATATCCTTGATAAGTCTTTTCGCAGTACCCTCTGTGCATTTGATTATCTGGTTGCCGTCGAAGCCGTCTGCAACAAGGACGTCACAGTCGCCCGAGAGCGCGTTGTTGCCCTCGAGATTTCCGACGAAATTGAGACTCTCGTCCGCTTTTAAGAGGGCGTAGGTTTCCTTGACGAGCTTATTGCCCTTGCCCTCCTCCTTACCGTTGGAGAGAAGGCCTATGCGTGCGTTTTCGATGCCGTACATATCGTGCATAAACGCTTTGCCGAGGTGGGCAAAATGCACGAGCTGAGCAGGGGTGCAATCAACGGTGGCACCCGTATCGACGAGGCACACGAAGCCGCCTGCCTCTGCGGGTACGATTGCGGCGAGGGCAGGTCTTTGCATATCGGGGGTGGCGAGGTAGCGCAGTGCTCCCGCGAGGAGCGCGCCCGTGCTGCCTGCGTTTATCATACCCACGCATTCGGGGTCGTCAGCAAGGGTTGTGAGCGCCTTTACGAGTGAGGAATTGGGCTTGGTGAACACAGCCATTGCGGGATTGTCGTAATTGGTTATCTCGTCGGGGCCGTGCACGTAGGTAATGCGCGAGCCGTCCGCATCTGCGAGCTCGGCGCGCAAAAGCTGCTCGTCACCGACTATTACGAGGTGAAGCTCGGGGAATTTTTCGAGCGCGAGAGCCGCGCCCCTTGCCATACATACGGCACCCTTATCACTGCCGAGGGTGTCAAGAACTATCTTATACTGCTTTTCCATATAATTCTCCTTATTCAATTGCTACGAGATAGCTGTAAACGTCCTGACCGCCCTTGTAAACTATTACCTCGCAGTCGGGATAAAGCTCCTCAATTCTTTCGGTGAGGTCTGCACGCTCGTCGTCGGTTACGTCCTTGCCGACGAAGAGGGTGATGATTTCGTACATATCCATATCCTCGACGCCCTCAAGAAAGCCGATAAGCGCGTCGGCGGCGGTTTCTGCGGTTGCCTTGATGTCGTGGTCGGAGAGCGCCATATAATCGCCCTTTTTGACTCCCTTACCGTTTACCACGGCATCACGGACGGCGTAGGTTATCTCTGCGCTCACAACGTTCTTTGCCGCGGATATAGCGCTTTTAATCACCGACTCGATATTATGCACGTCGTGGGTGATAACCGAGAGTGCGGCATAGCCCTGAACTATTGATTCGGTGGGAACTATGTAAACCTCCGAGTCAGCAAAGAGGCTCGCCGCCTGATTTGCCGCGAGGAATATGTTTTTGTTGTTGGGCAGGAGAATTATCTTGTCGGCGTTTGCCTCGCGCAGAGCATCTATTATCTCCTCTGCCGAGGGGTTGCTCGTCTGACCGCCGCTGATTATTCCGTCGGCACCTATGGAGCGGAAGAGCTCACATATTCCCTCCCCTGTTGCGACTGCAAGGACAGCCATGGGTGAGCGGGATTTTTTAATTTCGCTCTCGTTGTGCTGAAGCGACATATTCTCTATCTTCACGGTGAGAAATTCGCCGTATTTGCGCATTTCATTAAGGACTGTGCCGGGTTTTTCGGTATGGACGTGCACCTTTACGACGTCGTCGGTTTTATATGCTACGACGCTGTCGCCGCCTATACTGTCGAGGAAATCCTTGATAACGGTTATATCGAAGGTGTCGGGGTTGGTTTTCGCAGTCTGGAGCCGCAGGAGAAATTCGGTGCAATAGCCAAACTCAAGCACCGAGTCACGTGTAAATGCCTCAATGCTTACCGCCTGTGCCTGCGTGTCTCCCGAGAACTCGTACGCGTCAAAGCTTTTCTCCCCCGAGAGTGCGGCGTACATACCGACGGCTATCGAGAGGTAGCCTGCCGCGCCGCTATCGACGACGTCCGCCTCCTTGAGCACGGGGAGAATGTCCTTCGTCCTCATAAGCGAGCGCTTGCCCTCCTCTATATGATGGTAGAGGAACTCCTCTATCGAGGACTCGTCGTTTACCATTGATGCCGCGTATTCGGTCGCCTCTCTGAATACGGTGAGAATGGTTCCCTCCGTGGGATTCATAACCGAATCGTAGGCTTTCTTCACTCCCGAGCGGAACGCCGCAACGAAATCGCGGACAGTGGCAACGGTACAGCTACCGAGCACCTCCTCAATTCCTGCGAATATCTGCGAGAGAATGACGCCCGAATTACCGCGAGCGCCGAGAAGCGCGCCATGGGCGAATTTGTGGGTTACGTCGGAGACCGATGCCTCGTCGAGAGAGGATATTTCGGCGATGCCGCCCTCTATGGTTTTGGTCATATTTATACCCGTATCACCGTCGGGAACGGGAAAAACGTTAAGGTCGTTTATCTTATCAGAATTTGCGCGAATGGTTTCCGCCGCGCCTATGAGCATACGGCGAAGGGTCTTTCCGTCAAGCTGCATTGTTCTGTTCATAACTTAACTCCTATAAACATAAGAACTGTTTTACTAAAAAAGAATTATATCACAAAATGTCGAATTAGTCAATATTTTTCACATTATTTGTCGAATTAGTCAATATTTTTCACATTATTTAATGTATACGCGCGCGTTGGCGAAAATATTTATGGCTCGATAACAAAAAAGAAGCCGAAAAATCGGCTTCTCAACTAAATTCAAGTGTTAATTTTTCTCTTGCGAAATCGAGGATTTGCTCACCGTCGTTTTTGCCGACGAGCATAAGCGAGCCTGCGATAAGCGCTCGCGCGGTGTAGATTTTCAGCTCTCGCTCGGCGGCGGTGGCACCAACCGAGTCGGCGTATGCGCCAACCGATGAGATGATGGCGGAGTCGAGCGAATTCTCGGAGTCAAGACGGGGGGCGAGGGTGAAAACCGAGCGGAAATTCCGGTTGGCTATTCTGAAGCGAAGCGCCGCCATACACATTTCCGTGGCGAGCTTTTTCGGGTCGTGTGAGAAGATTTTCTCTATTTCCCTTGAAAGCAGCTCCCATTTTGAATTTACGTATTTAATTATCTCGCTGATGTACTCGTCCTTATCCTTGAAATGACGGTAGGGCGCGGCGCAGGAAACCTGTGCGGCAAGTGCGGCGCGGCGAAGCGAGAAATCTGCCAGCCCGTGCTCCTCGAGCTCGTTGATACCCGAAAGTATAAGCCGGGTGCGCACGCTCTCCTCTACGAATCTGTCTTCCATATAGATTCTCCGTTGCGTATGTTAATAGTGTTAACTATTATATACCATTTAGAATAAAAAAGCAAGATATTTTCACAAAAAAGCTTGAAAAATGCTGATTTTTTCAAAAAAACACTTGACTTTCCTCGCGTATTGTTTATAATATAAATATAATGTTTATGTTAACAGTGTTAACTTGCTTTGATTTGGAGGGTATATGATAAACGCGAAAATGCGCGAGCTCGGCGCGAAGCGCTCGGTTATACGCGAGACCTTTGAATACGGAAGGACGAGAAAGGCAGAGATTGGCGAGGATAAGGTTTTCGATTTTTCCCTCGGGAATCCGAGCGTGCCTGCACCGCCCGAGGTCAATGCGGAGCTTGTACGGCTGATAGAGTGTGAGAGCTCGGTTGCGCTTCACGGCTACACCTCGGCTCAGGGCGATGCTACGGTGCGCGCGGCTATTGCGAGGTATATCAACGAAAGCTACGGTGAGTGTGTGAATGCCGACTGCCTGTATATGACGGTGGGTGCGGCGGGTGCCCTCACGGCGACGCTTACGGCTCTCGTATGCGAGGGCGAGGAGGTTGTGATACCCTCCCCGTATTTCCCCGAATACAAGGTTTTTGTCGAGAGGTGCGGTGCGACGGTCGTTGCCGTCCCCTGTGACAGACAGACAATGGAGCTTGACATAGCGGCTATCGAGGCGGCCATAACCGAGAGGTGCGCGGCGGTTATAATAAATTCGCCGAACAACCCGACGGGCAAGGTCTATTCCGAGGAGAGCATATCAGCGCTATGCGACGTGCTGAAAAGAAAATCCGCACAGCTCGGCAAGACCGTCTATCTTATTTCGGACGAGCCATACCGCGAGCTCGTTTACGGCGACGTTACGGTTCCCTACCTGACGAAATATTATAACAACACGGTGGTTTGCTATTCCTTCAGCAAATCGCTGTCTATCCCGGGCGAGCGAATAGGCTATGCGCTCGTTTCACCGCGAATGGAGAATTTTACGGCTGTGTATCAGGCGATATGCGGTGCGGGGCGTGCGCTCGGATTTGTTTGTGCGCCGAGCCTTTTACAAAGGCTGTTGCCTGCCTGTCTCGGCAAGACTGCCGACGTTACTGTATATGACAGAAACAGGCGCTTGCTTCTTACTGCGCTTACCGAATACGGTTACGAATGCGTGAGCCCGGACGGAGCCTTTTATCTTTTCGTTAAGGCGCCCGAGGATGATGCGGTGCATTTTTGCGAGGTGGCGAGGGGATTTGAGCTTTTGCTCGTGCCGAGTGATGATTTCGGCTGTAGCGGCTACGTAAGGATTTCATACTGCGTCAGCACCGAGCAGGTTGAGCGCTCTCTGCCTGCATTCAAGGCTCTGATTGAGCTTTATAAAGATTGATTTTTGGAGAAATATATGAGCAATTCACTTAACGATTCAAGAAAGAGGATAAACGAGATAGACGGGGAGATGGCACGGCTCTTCTGCGAGCGAATGGAGGCTGCCGCCAAAATCGCCGAATACAAAAAGGAGCACGGACTGCCGATTTTCGATGCGGCGCGCGAGGATGAGGTGATACGGCGTAATTCACAGCTTGTCGAGGACGACGAGCTTCGTGCGTATTACGTTAATTTCCTCAAAAACAATATGGCTGTGTCGCGTGCGTGGCAGGACAAGCTGCTCGAGGGAATGAAGGTTGCGTACAGCGGAACCGAGGGGGCTTTTGCCCATCTTGCCGCATCGAAGCTGTTCCCTACTGCGAGAAAAATGTCGTACGGCGATTTTGAGAACGCGTACCGCGCTGTTGAGATGGGCGAATGCGACGTTGCCGTCCTTCCTCTTGAAAACAGCTATAACGGCGAGGTAGGACAGGTAACCGACCTGATGTTCTCCGGCACACTTTACGTAAACGAGGTCACCGAGCTTGCGATAACGCAGGATTTGCTCGGAGTGCCGGGTGCGACGCTCGCCGATATAACCGACGTGTACAGTCATCCGCAGGCTCTCGGTCAGTGCGCGTCGTTCATACGCGAAAACGGAATTGCACAGCACGAATACACCAACACCGCGCTTGCGGCGAAATACGTTGCCGAAAAGGGCAACAAGGCTATCGGCGCGATAGCGAGCGCCGAGGCGGCACAGATTTTCGGGCTTGAGGTCATAGCGAGAAACATAAACGCGAGCAGGAGCAACACGACGCGCTTCGCGGTATTCTCGCGCTCGGAAAACCGCCATCGCTCGAAGGAAATGGGTGTACATACGGTTCTGCTCTTTACCGTTCGAAACGAGGCAGGTGCGCTGGCGAAGGCTATTGATATTATAGGTAAGCACAATTTCAATATGAGAACGCTTCGCTCGCGGCCTATGAAGGAGCTTTTGTGGCAATATTATTTCTACGTTGAGGCAGAGGGTAATATTTACACTCCCGAGGGCGAGAAAATGATGGCGGAGCTCAAGGAATATTGCGACAAGCTAAAGGCTGTCGGAACATACGTAAAGGAATGATGATATGAAAACTATAAGGCTAAATCTGCCGGGCGGCTCCTACGACATAACCGTGGGGCGCGGACTTCTCGGCAGGGCTAACGAATATATGCGACTCTCGCGCAAGGTGTTTATCGTTACCGATTCGGGCGTGCCGAGAGAGTATGCCGAAAGGGTGGCGGCGGTATCGGGTGATGCGCTGATTTATACCGTTGAGTCCGGCGAGGGCTCGAAGAGCCTTGCGGTTATGGAGAGGCTTCTTCAGGCTATGCTCGATTTCGGTATGACGCGCGGCGACTGTGCGGTTGCCGTTGGCGGCGGAGTGGTTGGAGATCTTACGGGCTTTGCCGCTTCGGCGTATATGCGCGGAATTGATTTTTACAACATACCCACCACCCTGCTCTCGCAGGTGGATTCGTCGATAGGCGGAAAGACCGCAGTCAATCTCGGTGTGGTTAAAAACATAGTCGGGGCATTCTATCAGCCGAAGGCGGTGCTTATTGACGTGGACGTGCTTAGAACGCTGTCAAAGAGGCACTACGCGGCGGGGCTTGCCGAGGCGGTGAAGATGTCGCTGACCTCCGATGCGGAGCTTTTTGAAGCTTTTGAGCGTGACGGTGTATGCGATGAGAATCTCGAGGACATCATAGTGCGTGCGCTTGAAATAAAGCGGCGCGTGGTTGAGGAGGACGAGAAGGAATCGGGCATACGCAAGATACTCAATTTCGGTCACACGCTCGGGCACGGACTCGAGGCAGAGGGAGAGCTCTCGGGGCTTTATCACGGCGAGTGCGTGGCACTCGGAATGCTCCCTGTCTGCTCGTCTGAGGTGAGGGCGCGGCTGCTCGAGGTGCTGAAGAAGCTCGGACTTCCCACGAGGTTTGAGGGCGATATTGACAGGGCTCTTGATTTTGTCTGCCACGACAAGAAATGTGCAGGCGGCGAGGTGTCGGTAATCTTCGTTGAAGAGGTCGGCACCTACAAAATAAAGACTATGTCACTTGATGAATTCAAGCGACTTGTAAAAGAGAGATTTACGGTATGAAAAACACGTACGGACAGAGCATCTCGGTGACGCTCTTCGGCGAGAGCCACGGCGCAATGATCGGCGCGGTTATCGACGGAATTGCCCCCGGGATAAAAATTGACATTGAATATATACAAAACTGCCTTGATTTAAGGCGCCCGTTCGGCAAAATTTCGACCTCGCGTTGTGAGGCGGACGAGCTTGAGATTGTGAGCGGTGTATTTAACGGATACACTACAGGTACGCCGATTACCGTTCTTATTCCCAACACCAACGTGAAGAGCGCGGACTATAAGGGCTTCACAGTAACGCCGCGCCCGAGCCACGCGGATTATACCGCGGAGTGCAAGTATCACGGATTTCAGGACTATCGCGGCGGCGGACATTTTTCGGGCAGGATAACCGCACCTCTCGTTGCGGCGGGGGCTGTGCTCCGCTCGGCCCTTCTCGCGAAGGGAATAAAGATAGGTACACATATTTCCGCGCTTCACGGCGTTTGTGACCGTGCTATTTGTGCCGAGGATATTGACCTGCTTTCGACCAAGCGCTTCCCTGTTATTGACGGTGAAGCAGAGGCGAAAATGATGGCTGAAATAGAGCGCGCGGCAGAGTGCGGTGACAGCGTCGGCGGCGTTTTGGAAACTATGATTACGGGTGTACCTGCCGGTGTTGGCGAGCCCTTTTTTGACAGTGTTGAAAGCGCGCTTTCGCACATTCTGTTCTCTGTTCCCGGAATAAAGGGCGTTGAGTTCGGCGCGGGATTTGCGCTTGCCTCGATGTATGGAAGCGAGGCTAACGACGAGCTTTGCATAAGCGACGGTAAGGTTGCGACAAGGACAAACCGAAACGGCGGAATTAACGGCGGAATTACGAACGGAATGCCTATTACCTTCAGGTGCGCCGTCAAGCCTACGCCCTCGATTTTCAAGGAGCAAGGCACGGTCAATCTTGATACGATGACCGAGGAGCGACTTACTATAAACGGAAGGCACGACCCTGCTATCATACACAGAGCGAGGGCGGTCGTCGATGCGGCGGCGGCAATTGCGATAGCCGATATGCTTGCGGTGCGCTACGGCACCGACTGGCTCAAATAACGGGGATTTTGTTATGAAGATAGAATACGGATGTATCGGCGAGAGGCTGAAGCACAGCTTCTCAAAGGAGATACACAACGCTCTGGCGGACTATGATTACAGGATAGTCGAGGTGCCGCGCGAGGAGCTTGAGAGCTTTGCCCTGGAGCATTCCTTTCGGGCGATTAACGTTACTATTCCCTACAAGGAAATGATAATGCCGTACCTTTATTCCATTGATGCGCACGCGGCGACGATAGGTGCGGTCAACACGGTTGTTAACCGCGATGGAAGGCTTTACGGCTACAATACCGATTTTTACGGTATGAAAAGCCTTTTGGATTTCGCAGGGATAAGTCTGCGCGGAAAAAAGGTGGTTATACTCGGCACGGGCGGCACGTCAAAGACCGCATACGCGGTTGCCGGTGCAGAGGGCGCACGGGTTATTTTGCGTGTCAGCCGCTCGGGGCGAGAGGATGCAATAACCTACGAGGAGCTTTATGCGCGCCATACCGACGCGCAGGTTATTATAAACACCACTCCGTCGGGAATGTATCCGAATATTTTTACCTCTGCTGTTGATATTTCGCATTTTCCCTCGCTTGACGGTGTGATAGATGCGGTTTACAATCCTCTGCGCACGCCACTCGTGCTGTCGGCTATGAAGCGCGGAATTGCGGCTATGGGCGGTCTTTATATGCTCGTTGCGCAGGCGGTGAGGGCATCGGAGATTTTCACCGACACGTCCTACCCCTCGGGAGAGCTTGAGCGGGTTTACAGAAAAATTCTCGCGGAGAAGGAAAACATCGTGCTTATCGGAATGCCCGCATCGGGCAAAAGCACGGTAGCAAGACTGCTTAAGAGCCGGCTCGGACGCACGGTTATTGATACCGACGAGCTGATTGTAAGGCGTGCGGGAAAGAGCATACCCGAAATTTTCGCCGAGGTTGGCGAGGCGGGCTTCCGCGAGCTTGAGGCCGAGGCGGTGCGCGAGGCAAGTGCGTCGTGCGGCGTGATTATTGCGACGGGCGGCGGCGCGGTGCTCCGCTCCGAAAACGTTGATGCCCTGCGCGAAAACGGCAGGCTGTACTTTATTGACAGACCTCTTGAGGCTCTTGTGCCGACGCGCGACAGACCGACGGCATCCGACAGAGCGGCAATAGAGCAAAGGTATGCGGAAAGATATGACATTTACTGCGCGGCGGCAGACGTTCGTATAGATGCTACGGGCGATTCCGAGGCGGTAAGCAAAATAATTGAAGGTGAGTTTTTCAGATGAAGATATACATAATAAACGGACCTAATCTTAATATGCTCGGGATTCGCGAGCCTGCGCATTACGGAAGCATGAGCTATGACGGGCTTGTAAAAATGCTGACGGAATATGCCGATGCACGCGGAGTCGAGACCGTTATTTATCAGTCCAACCACGAGGGCGACCTTGTGGATATGATTCAGGAGGCGTATTTTGCAGGGGCATACGGAATAGTAATCAACCCCGGTGCTTATACGCACACGAGCATTGCGCTTCTTGACGCTGTGAAGGCGACCTCCCTGCCGACCGTTGAGGTGCATATATCCAAGGTTGAGGAGCGCGAGGCGTACAGGCAGGTAAGCTACGTGCGCGAGGCGGCGGTGAAGACAGTTACCGGTCACGGCACGGACGGATATATCGAGGCTATTGATTTTCTTATTGAGAGGTCAAAAAATGAGAGTTAAGATATGCCGCGGTACAGCGAGGGGACGGATTGCCGCCCCTGCCTCAAAGAGTATGGCGCACAGGCTCTTACTCTGTGCGGCTATGTGCGAAGGAGAAAGCCGCGTGCGCGGTATTTCATCCTGCGAGGACGTGCTGGCTACGCTCGATTGCTTACAGGCTCTCGGAATTGAGTATTCAAAAGAGGGTAATGACGTTAAAATACGGGGCAAAAATCCGCGCCAATACAAGCCGAGCGCACCGCTTCGCTGCAGAGAGAGCGGCAGTACGCTGCGCTTTATGCTTCCGATAGCTATGATGTCGGGGCATACGGCGGTATTTTACGGCGCCGAGGGGCTTATGGCGAGGCCTATGACGGTGTACGAGGAGCTCTGCGCGGCGCACGGGCTGACATATATAAACGACGGCGAGAGCATAGTTGTGAAGGGGCCGCTCTGCGGCGGTGATTATACCGTTGCGGGTAACGTGAGCAGTCAGTTCATCTCCGGACTTTTGTTTGCGCTTCCCTCTGCCAAATCTGACAGCACCATAAAAATCACGCCACCCATTGAGAGCCGCTCGTATATTGAGCTGACTATTGATGCTCTCGGCAGCTTTGGAATAGATATTCATTGGAGTGACGAATACACGCTGAAAATCGCGGGAAATCAGAAGCTCCGCGCAACCGACGTTACGGTTGAGGGCGATTATTCGGGGGCGGCGTTCCCTGCGGCGCTCAACCTGTTTTCCGGCGAGGTTGCGATAGACGGGCTTCGCGAGGACACGATTCAGGGCGACCGAGTTTATAAAAAGTACTACGATATGCTAAAAAGCGGCGTGCCGACGATACACATCGGCGACTGTCCCGACCTCGGACCTGTGCTCTTTGCGGTTGCGGCGGCGAAGAACGGCGGTATTTTTACCGGCACGAAGCGATTGAAAATCAAGGAGAGCGACAGAGCCGCCGCAATGGCGGAGGAGCTGAAAAAATTCGGTACCTCGGTCAGTGTTTACGAGGACACGGTGGTTATCTACCCTGCCGAATTTCACGCACCGAGCGAGGTGCTTTTCGGTCACAACGATCACAGAATCGTAATGTCGCTGTCGATTCTTTTAACCCTTACGGGCGGAGAGATAGACGGAGCTGAGGCAGTAAGCAAGAGCTACCCCGAATTTTTCGATCATCTTTCGGAGCTTGGAATTGAGGTAACGCGTTATGAAATTTGACAAGAATACTAACATACTTATAGTCGGTCTCGGAGTTATCGGCGGCGGCTATGCAAAGGCACTTACCGACAAGGGCTATAAGGTCAGCTGTATCACGCGCGAGAGGCGCGACGTTGATTATGCACTCGCACACGGTATGATTCTGTACGGCACGACCGAGATTGAGCCGGAGCTTATTGCAAGCTCGGAGCTTATAATTTTCGCTCTTTATCCGACGGTTTTCATCGAGTGGATTGAAAAAAATCAGTCGCTTTTTTCCCCCGGGACGCTGATTACCGACGTAACGGGCGTAAAGACCGACGTTGTCGGGCGCGTGCAGTCGGTGCTCCGCGACGACGTGGAGTTTATTTCGGCACACCCGATGGCAGGACGCGAGAGAAGCGGAGTTGAATTCAGCGACCCTGCGGTTTTCGCGGGTGCAAACTACATCGTTACACCGACGGAGAAAAATTCCGCCGAGGCGATACGCATCTGCCGCGAGCTTGGCGAGGTGCTTGGATTTGCAAGAATTTCGGAGCTTTCGGTTACAGAGCACGACGAGATGATTGCATTTCTGTCCCAGCTTACGCACTGCATTGCCGTATCGCTTATTAACTGCAACGATGCGCTGAGCCTTGAAAAATATACGGGTGACTCGTTCAGGGATCTTACAAGGATAGCGAAGATCAACGACCGTATGTGGTCCTAGCTCTTCCTTATGAACCGCGAGGCGCTCCTTGCTCAGATGGATGCTTTTATTGATGAATTTACGCTTTTCCGCGACCTCATCGAAAAAGGAGAGAAAGAAAAAATGCGCGAAAAAATGCGCGCATCAACGGCACGCAGAGCCCTCTTTGACAAGCCTGTGCCGAAGCAAAATTGATTTTACCCGAAAGGAACTAAATACTATGAATATGAAATTTTTCCGCAAGCTGCCGATACCGAAGGAGATAAAGGAGCAGTTTCCCGCTTCTGCCGAGATAATCGCGACAAGAACAAGAACAATCGACGAGATGCAGAAGATACTGTCCGGAGAATCGGACAGAATTATGCTGATAATAGGCCCCTGCTCTGCCGACAACGAGGATTCGGTGCTTGATTACATCTACCGTCTGCGCGGCGTTCAGGAGAAGGTCAAGGATAAAATACTTATCATACCGAGAATATATACCAACAAGCCGAGAACCACGGGTGACGGCTACAAGGGAATGCTTCACCAGCCGGACCCCAACTCCGCGCCCGACCTTCTCAAGGGCATAATTGCCATAAGAAAGCTTCATATGCGTGCAATCGCGGAAACAGGCTTCGGCTGTGCTGACGAGATGCTCTACCCCGAGAATCACAGATACCTCTCCGACATTCTCGCATACGTTGCGGTTGGTGCGCGCTCGGTTGAGGACCAGCAGCACAGACTTACTGCAAGCGGGCTTGCTATTCCCGTAGGTATGAAGAATCCCACCAGCGGTGATATAGGGGTTATGATGAACTCTATTAAGGCGGCACAGCACTCGCACGTGTTCTACTATCGCGGCTGGGAGGTTGAGAGCCAGGGCAACCCTTATGCCCACGCGATAATGCGCGGATACGTGGATAAGCACGGAAAATCGCACCCCAACTATCACTACGAGGACCTTATCAATCTGTACGAAAGCTATCAGGATAGCGGACTGTCGAATCCTGCTGTTATCGTTGATACAAACCACGCGAACTCCGGCAAGAAATATAACGAGCAGCCGCGAATCGCACGCGACGTGCTTGAGAGCTGTAGCTACGATTCGAAAATCCGCAAGCTCGTCAAGGGCTTTATGATTGAGAGCTACATTGAGGACGGCTCACAAAAGATATCCGATTGCGAGGTTTACGGCAAATCAATCACCGACCCCTGCCTTGGCTGGGAGAAATCGGAAAGACTAATTTACGACATTGCAGATATGCTCTAAAACAATCACGGGTAGCACCAAGGTGCTACCCGTGTCACTTTATTTACTGTTTTTGCTTGGTATATCCGAGAATATCGAGATAATATACGGGCGCGGCGCTCCAGCCGTGGCAGAGGCTACCTGCGAAGTAGAAGTCGCGCCAGCCGAGCTCGGTTTCCCAGAAGCTCGTTGCACCGTAGTCGAGCATTTTGCCATATACGTTTTTGATGTCGTCTATTACGTAGCTCTCGTACTTCTCTCTATTTGTAAGAAGCGCATCGTAGAAAAACGGCTTCATAGAAAGAGTTGCAGGGGTGAGCGTTTTATCGTTTACAAGCTTTTCGAGAAGGTCGGGGGTGCCGAGGCCTGCAAGGACTGCAAGTGAGTTGCCAAGCTGACCGTAGAGGGTTCCCTTCACCGATATTCTGTATTCGCCGCGCTCCTCGCTGTAAAGCTCGCGGTGGATTGCCTGCTTCACTCGCTCGGTATTGTACGAGGTGCTTGCGGTTTTGTTATAGATATTGAGAACGTATACGTAGAAGGCGTTGAGTATAAGGTGATAATCCTCAACGTACTCGACCTTTCCTACGCCCGAGAGGTTTCCGTCATTGCCCTCGCTCCATTCGTAGAAGTTCCAGAAGGGCGCGGGAAATTCGGGAATAAGACCGTTTCCTGCGATTTTGCTCTCGAAGGTTGCGATTATGGTTTTTACGGTTTTCTCGGTCTCCCTGAGTAATTCTCTATCGCCCGAATATTTTACGTACTCGCATATCTCGAGAATATAGGCAAGCGAGAAGAACGGAATGGGAACGTCACTGCCGGCAGGAAAGCAGATTGCCAAAAGTCCGTCGGGTCGGAGTCCTTGATTTATCAAGAGCAGATTCGAGCGCGGATATTCGGTTTCTCCAAAGGCGTGATAGCCGAAGAGCATCTGATTTCTGCTATCGAGAGCATAAAGCGCCTGCTCGCGCCAGGGGCAATCCTCGTAATGCTCGTGCATACAGAGGCGGAGCGTTCTTACGCTTACGTCGTATATTTTTTGAAGAAGCGGGTCTGGGAGCTCCTTTTCTACCGCGGTAACGGGATAATATACGTGCTGAAGTCCTATGTACTCTACGGCAATAGGCTCCTTGAAATAGACCTCAAGGTATCTGCAAGCAAGGCGCCGAAGGGGGATAAACCATTTGTTTTTGCCATTGCGAGCCTTGAATTCGACGCTGAAATCTCTGGCGTCTATGATACGCGATACCTTACCCGTTTCAAGATGCTCGCCGTAGGTTATGAGCAGCTCCTGCTCTATCGGGCTCTCAAATTCGAGGTCGAGATATCCTGCGACCTCTTTTCCAAGGTCTACGAGTATATGGTTGCCCTTGTCGGTATAGGTGGCGGGGATTCTGCCGTCGAGGAAGAGGGGCTTTTGCGGTCTTTTCACCGGAGTAAGCTTTTCCGTAACGGTTGACGGAAGATACGGTGCCGTATTATCAAAGCTATTATCGTAATAATACGAAAATCCGAGCTGATGGGTTATTGTTTTGCAATAATTCTGCTTATAATTCGTTTCGAGGCGCGAGGGTGTGTCCGCGCCGCTTGCGGCAACGGTTATATCACCGTCGAGCACCTCAAACCAGACGCCCGGTGTATCCTTGGCGTATATCTGACTGTTCACGCCGCTATGCCACGCGATGATATAGAGCTCATTCTCTCCCTTTTGAATATCTGTGAGAGTAATCTCATCATAGAGCTTATAGTGCGGATAATCGGCGCACTGAGAGAAAAGCACTACCCTGCCGTTGATAAATGCGGCGTAGATGCCGTCAACGGCAACTCTGAGGGTGACGGGCTCGCCGCTTGATACAAATGAGGTCTTAAATCCGGCATAGCTGTCGGGCTCGACGGTATCGGTTGATAGCCATATCCAATTGGGCTTCATTCTTCCTTCTCCCTGCGTGTGAGTTTATTTTTGATTAACGTATAGATTTCCGCTATTTTTTCCTTAAAAATTTTAAAATCCGCCTTGAAGCGCTCGTTATCAAAGAGGACGCCGAGCCCGAATGAGCCGCCGAGAATCAAGAGAAACAGCGGAATTGCGTACCAGAGGAGAGGTATTCCCGAAAATACGCGCGGCGAGAAGAAGCCGACGAGCCCTTCTATGAATGGATAGCCCGCAGGCGGTCCCATTACCCAGCAGGGATTTTCACGAATCAGGAACTGCTGGAGCGACATATCGCCGAGATCACCCGCTATACCGAGCGAATAGGTGATGACGTCGTTAACTATGAGAATACCGAGAGAGATGTAGAATACAAAGGGCAATCTCCAGCATTTTCGGTAGTTGATTTTATATATACCAAGCATAGCGGGGAGTGCGGAGGTATAAAGAAGGAGAGCGTGGCAGATGACAAAGCGAAGCTGGCCTTCAATAGGGTCGGCAAGCCAATAGGTTACCAAAACCGAGATTCCGCCCGCGACCGTACCGACATAGGTCATAAAATTACGCCAGAGCTCCGAGCCGAAAAGAAAAACGAAGGGTGATATTATGATCAGAAAGGCGCACATATTGTATGCGGTGCTGAGGGCGCCCCATTCCTGTCCCCAATACTGCGGATAGATATAAATTTTTAAAAGATGTTGCAAAAGGTTTGCGAGCATAAGAGAAAAAATCGTTATTTTCTGCGTTTTAACCGTGCGAGCACGCAGCAGCATATACAAGCCGAAAAGACCTGCCGTGACAAGCAGCATATATACGAGGTGCAGCGGTGAGAAAAATTCCTTCACTGTGAACTCCTTTAGATAATTTGATACACTGCTATTGTACCACAATGATTGATAAAAATCAATAATTTCAATAAAAATAGGGTGCAGAAGCTCTGCACCCTATTTGACTGTTAAATTTAAATTTTTGAATAACCGAAGCTGTTTACGAGAGCATCGATTTTTACGCCCTGCTTGCAGAGAGGACATTCGTGCGATGGATAGCTCGCATAGCCGTCGAGGTCCTTAGGGTTAAAGACCGAGTGAACCTCGTGACCCATGCAGGAATCGGCGGTGGCGAATATGGCCGCAATACCAGCCACTCTGCCGCCGTAATAATTGACAGCCTCGACAGCGGATTTTGTGGTATATCCCGTAGTGACGGAGCCTGCGAGGATGAGGACGTTTTTGCCCTCGATCATGGGTGTTGCGCTATCGCGGAATATTATCTGGCTACTGGAGGTATATTCGGGAGCGAGTATGTAGATGGTTTGGTGCGCGTTGAGGTTGTGGAAATTTGCACGGGTAAGCTCTTCTGCGAGGCAGGTGCCTATGACCTGCGTACCGTCAAGGCAAAGAATTGTATCGACGATGGTGGTCGTGCTGTAATAGCTGACGAGCTCCTCGGCAAGCGCTGTTGCTTCGGAAAGTCTTGCCTTCTGTGTTGTTACGTCGATGAAATAGTTGATATGGCTATGGCTTGTTGCAAAATGCCCGGGAGAAACGCGCAAAAAAAGGTTTTTACGCTTGGTGCTGATTTTGAAAGAATTGTTGTTTGGCATATTTTTCCCCTTTTTCTTTCATTCTACCATATATAATGTGAAAAATCAAGACATTTTTTTACAGCGGCGGTGTGATTGACTTTTATTCTTATATATGATACAATAGTTATGTGCGAGGTGTACTAACTATGAATTTATCGATTATTGTATGTGTTTATAATACAGACCGCGTTTTTTTTGAAAAATGTCTGTCGTCCATAACTGCCTCAACTCTTGATAGAGGTAGCTATGAAATATGCGTTGTTGATGACGGCTCAACGGTTGATTATACCGATCTCATTGAAAAATACGGTCTTAAATACAAGAAAACCGAGAATCGCGGCATATTTTCCGCGCGCCTTACCGGCATTGATATGGCGGAGGGGGATTATATCACATTCGTTGACAGTGACGACAGCGTTTCTATGAACTATCACCGCCCCATGCTCGAATGTGCGCAGAGGCACGATTGCGACATTGTTATTAATGCTTGGGCATTCCATACGGACAGAACGAGGTATTACTGCCGCGCGGACAGCACTATTTCCACAAGCATCAATTGCGAGGGTGACGATATACTCTACCGTTTTGTTGAGAGCGAGGGACGCGAGCATTCATATTACGTTCTTTGGAACAAGGTAGTGCGTGGCTCTGTTTTTAAGGCTGTTGCAGAGGAGCTTCGCCCCATGCTCAACCGCGAGAGTCGCTTTAATTACGGCGAGGATGCTCTCATGACGTTTTTTGCTTACAAATACGCGAAGCGCTTGAAGAACGTGAACACAGGTTATTATTTTTATCGCATACACGCCAACCAATCGGTTAACGTTATAAGCGAGGCGCGTTTAAGGTCGCAAATCGAGTGTATGGGCGAGGTTTTCGAAAGGATGCTCAACGGAATCGGAGAGAACGTTCACCGTGAAAAAATAGAAGCGTCTATAAAAATGTGGCAGATGCTGATGCTCAGGACTCACTACTCTCACGCAAAAGCCAACGGCTACACCGACCTGTACGAGCTTATTAAGAGCACATACGGTGGCACGAAACTACGAACTTCTACGCTCAAGGACAGCTCATCCTACAAGAAAAACAAGGTGATTCCCTACAATTTTGATGAAATCGATGCGGAGCTGTTGAAAATCTGGCATAGTGATGAGCATACTGCGGTTTCTCTCAAGGGTGCCGACGAATACATGAGGCGCACTGTTCAATACTTCGTGGAAAGCGGCAAATCTGTTGAAATTTCGCCGGACGGAGCGCGTTTACCCCGCCCCCGTGTGAAATTTATCAACAAAATCATACTGAATCCTTTTGTTTATTCACTTGGGCTTCTGCTGTTTAAAAAGGGCTCGCGAATACGCAGTTTCTTAAAAAAGCACATTTGATTTATAAAAAAAGAACCGCATTAAGCGGTTCTTTTTTTATAAATCTATCTCAAGCATACGAGCCTGGAGCTTATCCGTAAAGTTAATTGTGAGAGTATCATTTTCAAGCCTTACCGCCAAATCATTACATTTCGGGTAGGCTACGCGTACTGAGCTCGGGGTGATTTCAGGAAGCTGAATTTGAACTGCTCCGTTACCTGAAATATTCCAGACAGCAAGATAAAGCTTCTTGTCGGTTTTAAAGCCTGATGCGACATAAGGACTTCCAAACGACGTGAGGCCGCACGGTAAATAAGGAAGCGCACGTTTTTTCTCGTTGCTTATGCTGTTGTAATATTCAACGCCCTCCCTAACGAGCGATTGCTTCTTCTCAGTGAGCAAGGTCAATCTACTCGCGAGGTGCATACGTCCAAGGAAGCTGTTTATCATATTCATAATAACCTGCTCGTCGCTGATGTTTTCTTCAATGTACTCCTTGGAAAAGTCAGGGTATTCAAAATTGAAGGTTTCGACGGGATAGCTCCAAACCGCCGCCTGCTCCGGCAAGACAGCAGAAAGGATATTGCCTGCTATGTACGGATATTTTTTGTAATCGACCTGGTCAGAGGTTGAGATTATTGAGAAATGCGACAGAGTCGCATAATCCATGCGCATACCTCCGGATGAACAGGTTTCGAAGATCACGTTAGGGTGGTTTTGCCTTATGGTATCTATCCATTCAAGATATGCCGCAGAGGCGAGCTCAAGACCTTCTCCTGCTGTAAAAGCGTTATAATCGGTACCAACGCCGCAATCCTGGTTGTAGTCAAGCTTTATGTACTCTGCCCCGTAATCCTCAACCATTCTGCGTATTGTTTCCGTCATATACTCTACCACCTTGACGTTGCGGTAATCGAGGAAATGGCGGTTCATTACACAAAGTCGGCGACCGTTGCGCTGAAGAAAGGAGTCATCGTCGTAGAAATCGATCATTTCTGCGCACTTACAGCCGATAATTTCAGGCTCAATCCAAAGTCCGGGCTTCATTCCGAGGCTTTTGATATAATCAAGAGTCACCTTCAGACCATTCGGAAAGCGCTTGTTGCTTTCGAGCCATTTGCCGACGTAGGGATAGATAGCGTTGCCGTCCTCCTCATCGTGCCATCCGCAATCTATTACGTAATATTCTATACCCATTTTTGCAACGGCGGGGGCATATTCCGCGGTTCTGACAGCCGACGGGCTATCCCAAGAAAGATGCATATATTCGTTGAAAATAGTAGGTAATGATTCGTCGGAAATGCAGTGCCCCGCTATGTAGCGGCGATACTTGGACATTTCACCAAGCACCTCGTTCAACGTTTTGCCGAAGGCAAGCGCGACCTTGACGGTTTGGTATGATTCATTCTGGAGAAGCTTTTTGCTCCAGCCGCCAAATGGAAGATTTGCGCCGCCGAGGTAGAGGTAGTACTTTTCGGCGCGATCTGCTATTTCATAATACCAAGAATTATTCGACTCGATTTGGAACATTGTAAAGGCGGAATTTTCGGTATCCTCGATAATTCCCTGCGGCAATTCCTCTTTGGTAGACCAGCTGCCGATATTTGCGAAGGCAATGCGCTTTTGGCTTTCCTTATTTACTCTATAAAGACCAAGGTCGGCAAATGAGTGTCTTATCGGCTGACATTCAGCATGATGACTCTGTGTAAAGCGCGTGAAATATAGATTAGGCGCACTGTCAATGCCTTTTGTGCCGATATCACCGCATACAAATGCCGCCACCTCTTCGATGACAATGGGAGTGTCTGAAATATTAGCTACCTCAGTAAAGGCAGAAACAGCGTTGCAATCGCCGTATGCCGTTAGTGTTGTCGTTACCTCGACGAGATCAGAACGTTGGACTATAACCAACTCGTGCTCACTCTGTGTGTGTGAAACATAACGAAGCCTTGCTCCCTCGGAGGATTCAGCCATTTTTATACCCATATGGGTATTTTTGTTTTCACCTGAGATTTGAACCTCGGAAAAAACGCATCCTTCAACAGAGGTGAAGCCTCCGCATTTTGTAAGACGTATTTTGCCATCGGCAATGCAAAACTCTATGCCTTTAATCTGTATTTTCATATCAATCCCTGCTATGTTATCCGTAATATTTTTTAACAAAACGTTTCATTTATTATAGCACAAAAAATACCACTTGTAAAGTAGATTTATAAATTTCATAATACCATCACGGCGAAGCCGTGGATGGAATCCGCGACTTGTCGCGGAATAGAGTCAGTTGCTCCGCGTACGCAGTACGCTTGGTAGAACAAGGGCTCTTAATTTGTGGGGGTCAGGTTCGGGAGAACCGAGGTGCACAAAGTTTCGGGACTCTGAACCCAGAGTTGCGGATTGCT
>JAFURQ010000027.1 GCA_017471825.1 Clostridia bacterium | reverse complement strand
TGTTATGCACGCCGCCAGCGTTAATCCTGAGCCAGGATCAAACTCTCTAAAAAATTGTATATTATCTCAGTTTCCTGAGCTAACATCTTCTTTAGAGCTATTTTTTCTTAGCTTCTTCTTACTTTTGAGTTACTTTGTTTTTCAAAGTGTTTTAACGAGATCTCTGCACTTTTCAGTGCTCAGAAATTTCATGTTGTTCAATTTTCAAGGAACCAGGGCGCATTTAATGCGCTCAACTATTATATCGCATTTGAAGCAATTTGTCAATATTCTTTTTTTATTTTTTTTGTTTTTTTGCAACTTTTTCGGTTTTAAACTTGTTTTGACAAAATTTTGACGCTGTTTTTGTGCAATATGCATAAGTTTTATATAAAATGTTAAAAAGGAAAAATATTCTTCTTTGCTATTGACAATGATTTTTCGTAGTGATATAATTTGTTTAGCACTCTAAAGATGCGAGTGCTAATTCAAGAAACAATACACTATTTGGGAGGCTTATATAATATAATGAAGAAAAAACAGTTTAAAACCGAATCCAAAAAGCTTTTGGATATGATGATCAATTCGATTTATACCCACAAGGAAATTTTCCTGCGTGAGCTTATTTCAAATGCAAGCGATGCAATTGATAAGCTTTATTTTCGTTCTCTTACCGACACTAATATAAATATAGGAAGAGAGGATTACGCAATATGGCTCAAAATCGACCGTGATGCACGCACTCTCACCATTTCCGATAACGGCTGCGGCATGAGCGCCGATGAGCTTGAAACCAATCTGGGAACAATTGCAAAAAGCGGCTCGTTTGATTTCAAGCGCGACAATGAATCCGCGGAGGACGTAGACATTATCGGTCAGTTTGGCGTTGGTTTCTATTCTGCTTTCATGGTTGCGGATAAAATTACGGTGCGCACAAAGCAATACGGCGCCGATGTGGCTAATATCTGGGAATCCGAGGGTGTTGACGGCTATCGCATAGGAGAATGCGACAAGGAAAGCTTCGGTACAGAAATAGTGCTGCACATCAAGCCTGATACCGATGACGAAAAATACTCTCAATATCTTGACGAGCACCGCATCACCTCTTTGGTAAAGAAATATTCGGATTATATACGCTATCCCATAAAAATGGAGCTTACGCGCCGTAAACCCAAGGATGGCAGTGAGGGCGAATACGAAGAATATACGGAAATTGAAACTCTCAACAGTATGGTCCCTATTTGGAAGAAGTCACAGACTGAGGTCACCGACGAGGAATACAATGAGTTTTACAAGGAAAAGTTTTTTGATTTCGAAGCACCGATAAAGGTAATAACTCAAAAGTCGGAGGGAACAGCAACCTATACTGCCCTGCTCTTTCTCCCCGCGCACACGCCGTTCAATTACTACACGAAGGATTACGAAAAAGGTCTTGAGCTGTATTCAAGCGGAGTTATGATAATGGAGAAGTGCGCAGATCTGCTCCCTGACTATTTCGGTTTTGTGCGCGGAATAGTTGACTCCTCCGACCTTTCACTTAATATCTCGCGCGAAATGCTCCAGCACGATAGGCAGTTGAAGGTGATTGCAAAGGCGGTAGAAAAGAAGATAAAAACCGAGCTTGAAAAGATGCTCAAAGCCGACCGCGAGGGTTACGAAAGCTTTTTCAATGCCTTTGGACTTCAGCTGAAATACGGAATCTATTCGGATTACGGAATCCACAAGGACACGCTGAAGGACCTCGTGCTCTTCCGCTCTTCGAACGGAAAGCTCATAACGCTCAAGGAATACACCGAAGCAATGCGAGAGGAGCAAAATGAAATTTACTACGCCGCAGGTGAAACTGTTGAGAAAATAGAGATGCTGCCGCAGGTTGACTCCGTCAAGAGCAAGGGGTATGAGATACTCTATCTCACAGACGACGTAGACGAATTTGCACTTCGCGTGCTTGGAAGCTATGACGGAAAAGAATTTAAAAACGTTACGGCTGATGCTGTCGATCTTTCGAGCGAGGATGAAAAGAATGCAGAAAAGGAAAAGAACGACTCCTCTGCAGACCTGCTCGAATATATGAAGGAAGCAATTGGCAAGGTCAGCTCGGTAAAATTCACAACGGCCCTTAACAATCACACAGTATGCCTTTCAAGCGAGGGCGAGCTTTCGGTTGAAATGGAAAAAATACTCAAGAAAATGCCCGGAGCCGAAGGTGCGGCACCGAAGGCGAGTGTTGTGCTGGAGATAAATTTAAATCATCCGATAGCCGCGAAGCTCTCCGAGCTTTATGAAAGCGACAAAGAAAAGCTCTCAAAATATGCAAAGCTTCTTTACGCGCAGGCGTGCCTGATAAGCGGCGTCGCTATAGACGATCCAAAAGAGCTTACGGAGCTTATGACCGAGCTTATGATATAAGACCGAGGATATAATTTGAGTCAATACAAAAAGGAAATGCAAACTTTAATTTGCATTTCCTTTTGTATTATATCGGTATGTCGGCACCCGTGTAAAATTAAATTGTTTGTTTTTTGTGATAAAACTACAATAAATGAGCATTATAATAGTAAGTTTTTCTCACAGAAAGGCACGGATAATGAGTAATACCGAGAAAATAGTGCGGCCGTTTGGGATAAGAGATAAGATAGGATATCTGTTCGGAGATTTTGGAAATGATTTCACCTTCATTTTATCTTCCAGCTTCCTATTGAAATTTTATACAGACGTAATGGGCGTATCCGCCGGTATAGTCGGCGCTATTATGATGATTGCGCGTTTCATAGACGGGTTCACCGACGTTACAATGGGACGCATATGCGATAGGGGACGTGTAACAAAAAACGGCAAATTTAAGCCCTGGATAATAAGAATGTGCGGTCCTGTTGCTATCGCTTCATTTCTTATATATCAAAGCTCACTTGCCGATGCGGCAATGTGGTTCAAAATTGTTTGGCTCGCTGTAACGTATATATTATGGGGATCCATTTTCTATACCTCTATAAACATTCCCTACGGCTCTATGGCATCCGCCATCTCGAGAGAGCCGGACGACAGACAATCGCTTTCCACCTTCAGAACAATGGGGAGTACGCTCGCGGGAGTTATCGTAGGCGCAGGAATTCCTCTTTTGGCTTATAAAAAGATAGAAGGAAACACCGTACTTGACGGTAAGACCTTTACTACCATTGCAGGAGTATTTTCAATACTCGCCATAGCTTGCTATGTTATTTGCTATTTTCTCGTGACAGAGAGAGTTGTTCCCGAAGAGAGTAAAAGCCAAAAAAAGCAAGGAAGCGTAGGAGAGCTTTTAAAAAACGTAGCATCAAACAGGGCTCTGCTTTCGATAATAGTTGCATCGGTGGTTATGCTTTTAGCACAGCTCACGCTTCAGTCAATGGCGAACTACGTTTACCCCAATTATTATAACAATTCCACGGCGCAGTCAATTTCTACGTTTGCGATGATGTTTGGAATGATTTTTGCCGCCGCAATAGCAAAGCCGATAGCGCGAAGATTTGGAAAGGCGGAAATAAGCGTTGTGTCAAATCTTCTGGCGGCAGGAGTTTGCATTCTCCTTTTCTTTCTGCGACCGCAAAACGTTTGGGTATACGTGGGACTTAATTTCATAAGCTGGATTGGACTTGGAATTTTTGCTATGGTGTCGTGGGCATTGATAACCGACGTAATCGACTATTCCGAAATAAAGCACGGAATACGCGAGGACGGATCTATATATGCTATGTATTCCTTCGCAAGAAAGCTGGGGCAAGCGGCGTCTGCCGGTTTATCGGGACTTTTGTTATCGATTGTTGGATATACGCAAGAGACGGCATTTAACCGCGACGTTCTTGAAGGTGTATTCAACATCTCTACGCTTATTCCCGCAATTGGATTTGGTTCCCTGTCGCTTATATTGTGGTTTTGGTATCCGCTACACAAAAAGCAAGTGGATAGGAACGTCGAATTTTTAAGAAAGAAGCACGGCGAATAAAATTATATTTTTACCATACCGTGATGGAAAAATTCTTTGTTTTATCATATAAAATTAAAAAAGCATAGGCAAACGCCCATGCTTTTTTAATTTTATATCTTGTTGTAGCGTTTCAGCTGTACACGTAACGTTTCAACAAAAAGAATCATATGTGAAAGATAGATTTGGTCATGCGTATAGCATGGCTCTCTGTGCTCTATAAGACCTTGATTTGATTCATACGTAATCGCAGGCTCAGAACAACAGTGGTGCATAGCGGAAATAAGATTGAATGACGGAGGCTTCGGATTGTTCTCCGATTCTCTGAGTCCCAAATGACTGAAGCCGATTCCTTCCTTTTCACTTCTTTCCTTCACCGCATCCATTACAGCAAGAACCTCAAGCTTAGCCTTTTTAGATGCATAATCAGGTGGAAGAATGTGAGGATAAGAGTTATCTCCGCCGTGAAGAAGAATGGAAAAATCGGGAGCGTGCTCGCGGCATATATCAAAAACGAGCTGTGTTCCTGTTGAGAGCTTACCTCCAATAAAATCCTCGTGCATCATATTCACTCCGTCGTCATTGAAATATCCGCCGAGATAGTCAACGTAATCCTTTATCGGATGGAACATTTTACATTCGGGCCAGCCACAAAGCGAGCCGTCCTTCCAGGTTCCCTGATTATAATAGCGAAGATCATAAAACGTTCTTCCAACGAAGGAGTCGAACGGAATGTGGCTTCTTCCATCGGGGTTAACCATAGGAACAAGAATAAGGTGTACCTTTTCCGCGAGCTCTACAAGCTCATCATTACGCTCGCCGCGATAATCTGTGCCGGTTTCAATAAGCTTTATAAGATTAAGCATAGCAACCGTGCCTTCAAATTCGCCGCCGTGTACACATCCGCAAAGGAATACTGTGGGAATGTAATCAGGGCTGCTCTTATCTGCGTAGCACTCAATTTTACCGCAGGCACCGAGTGCGCTTGAACAGTTTGCGGTACGAGGTGGGAGAGTTGATTTTCCGTACTCAACCATATAAATAGGTCTTCCACCGGCAGATACCGCAGGCTGCGTTACAACGCCCTTTTTTACGAGCTTCAAGGTTTCTTCAACCTCGTCAAGCCTTGTTTTCCAATATACAGGAATATTGCTCATAATAAGCCTCCAAAAGTTATTTTAACTAAAACAATTATAGTTTAAATAACTCTCATTGTCAATAGTATAAAGGAAATCTTGTTCCTCATGACTAATCTCTTCAATCAAAAAAGGAACCTCATACGAGATTCCTTTTTCTTTTTAGCCAATGGCTATTATGCTTCGGTTTCCTCTGCCTTAACTGCTACGAGCTTTACGATAGCGGTTTCAGCTCCGTCACCACGACGGGGACCCATCTTGTATACCTGAGTATAGCCGCCGTTTACGTTTGCGTAAGCGGGAGCGATAACACTGAATACCTTTTTAGCAACATCTTCCTTAGTAATAAAAGCAAGAGCCGCGCGATAGGAAGCAAGGTCGCCCTTCTTACCGAGGGTGATCATTTCATCTGCCTTTGCAGATACTTCCTGCGCTCTGGTATATGTTGTTTCGATCTTGCCGGTTTCAAGAAGAAGAGTTACCATGCCTCTGAGCATAGCCTTACGCTGAGCGGTGGTTCTGCCGAGTTTTCTCATGTCTGTTTCCTCCTGTTTCTTATTCTTCGTCTTTCTTCAAACTGAGGTTCAAAGAACTTAACTTCTGTATAACTTCCTCAAGGGACTTACGGCCGAGGTTACGAACCTTCATCATATCATCCTCGGTACGTTCAATCAGATCTTCAACCGTATCTATGCCGGCGCGCTTCAAGCAGTTGAAGCTACGAACCGACAGATCAAGTTCCTCAATGGTCATCTCAAGGACTTTTTCCTTCTTAACCTCTGCTCTCTCTACCATAACTTCAGCCTTCTTGGCCTCGTCTGACATATCGATGAAGAGTTTGAGGTGCTCGTTGAGAACCTTGGCGGCAAGGGAGATTGCTTCCTTTGCGGAGATTGTGCCGTTTGTCTTTATCTTGACGGTAAGCTTGTCATAGTCGGTAATATTACCTACACGGGTGTTCTCTACGTTGTATTCAACCTTATATACGGGTGTGAAAATAGAGTCAACGAAGATAAGACCGATAGGAGCGCCCATGTTCGCACCTGCTTCTGCAAGGTAAATCTGCTTGTTTACATCGGAGGGAACGTATCCACGGCCCTCGTCAAAGGTGATTTCCATATAGAAGCGAGCATTCTCGGATACTGTGCAAATATGCCAGTCGGGGTTGAGAATGGTGAGATCGGCATCGGGAGTGATATCGCCTGCGGTTACATTGCAAGGACCCGTTACGTCTATTACAACGGTCTTGGGACCCTCGGATTCAACCTTGGCAACTATTCCCTTTACGTTAAGCACGATTTCGGGAACGTCCTCCTTAACTCCGTTACAAGCGGAGATTTCGTGAAGAACACCGTCAATCTTTATGCTTGTTGCAGCATAGCCGGGGAGGGTGGAAAGCAAAACTCTGCGAAGAGAGTTACCGAGAGTAATACCGTAGCCGCGCACAAGGGGCTCAACTACGAATATTGCTTCGCTTTCATCTTCCGAAACGTTTGCCACATTAATATTGAACTTCTCTATTGCGTTCATCATTTTAAAATTACCTCCTGTTTGTGTTTGTTTAAATTAAAATAAACTGATATGAAGCGAAGAATTGTGAAAGACTGTAGCATTGAAGCGAGATCTTCCAAAATTCTTGCGCTCGTATCGGAGGGATTACTTGGAATAGAGCTCGACGATAAGCTGCTCTTCGAACTCGAAGTCGATGTCTTCTCTTTCGGGAAGAGCTACAACCTTGGTAGTAAGATTAGCTGCATCGTTCTCAAGCCACTTGGGAGTAGTGGTGGTAGCCATCTGCTCTGCAAGAGCCTTGATCTTTACGCTTTCCTTGCTGGACTCTTTAACCGCGATAACGTCACCGGCCTTAACGAGAATGGAAGGAATGCTTACCTTCTTACCGTTAAGAGTGAAGTGTGCGTGAAGAACAAGCTGACGAGCTTCCTTTCTGGATGCTGCCATACCCATTCTGTACACTACGTTGTCAAGACGTCTTTCAAGAAGGATAAGGAGGTTTTCACCGGTAATACCTTCCATCTTTTCTGCCATTTCATAGTAGTGCTTGAACTGTCCTTCAAGTACGCCGTAGTAGCGTCTTGCCTTCTGCTTCTCACGAAGCTGCTTGCCGTATTCTCCAACCTTCTTACGAGCCGCGCCGTGCTGACCGGGGGCGGTGCTTCTGTGGTCGAATGCGCACTTGCCGTTTGTGCAACGCTCACCCTTAAGATAGAGCTTGCAACCTTCACGACGGCACTGCTTACAGTTAGGGCCTGTATATCTTGCCATTTTACATTACCTCCTTTGATTAAACGCGTCTGCGCTTAGGAGGACGACAACCGTTGTGAGGAATCGGTGTTACGTCCTTAATCATAGTTATCTCAAGACCTGCGGTTGCAAGAGCGCGGATTGCAGATTCTCTACCTGCTCCGGGACCTCTTACGAGAACCTCAACAGTCTTCATTCCGTTATCAACAGCAAGCTTTGCTGCATGCTCAGCAGCGGTCTGAGCTGCGTAGGGGGTAGACTTCTTAGAGCCCTTGAAGCCCATCTCACCTGCAGTACCCCAGGAAATTACGTTGCCCTGCATATCGGAAATAGTAACTATTGTGTTGTTGAAAGTGGAACGGATGTGTGCTACGCCTTTTTCAACGTTCTTACGTTCGCGGCGCTTTTTGATTACTTTCTTAGCTACTGCCATCTTATCTCACTCCTTATTTCTTCTTATTAGCGATGGTCTTTGCGGGACCTTTTCTTGTTCTTGCGTTAGTCTTGGTACGCTGACCTCTTACAGGGAGACCCTTTCTGTGTCTGATACCGCGATAGCAATTGATTTCAACCAGGCTCTTGATGTTAAGAGCAACTTCACGGCGGAGGTCACCCTCTACACGATAGTTTGCTTCGATTTCATCACGGAGCGCGGCTACTTCAGCTTCGGTAAGGTCCTTTGCACGAGTGTCAGGATTGATACCTGTTTTTGCAAGGATATCCTGAGAACTCTTAAGACCGATACCGTAAATGTATGTGAGCGCGATTTCAACGCGCTTGTTGTTGGGAATATCAACACCAGCTATACGAGCCATTTCGATATATACTCCTTTTTAAATTTAATGTCGTCGGATTTGCGTAATTCCTACCCGAATATCAGCCCTGACGCTGCTTGTGCTTCGGATTTTCGCAGATGACCATTATTTTGCCGTGTCTTTTAATGATCTTACACTTTTCGCAAATTCTTTTGACGGAAGGCTTAACTTTCATTTTTAATACCTTTCCTTTCGAGATATTATTTCTTTCTCCAGGTGATACGACCCTTTGAGATATCGTAAGGCGAAACCTCGACTGTTACCGTATCTCCGACGAGAATTCTGATATAATTCATTCTAAGCTTGCCCGAAATTGTCGCGGTTACAATGTGACCGTTCGGGAGCTTTACCTTGAAGACAGTATTGGGAAGCACTTCCACAACCACACAATCTTCAAATTCGATAAGATCGTTCTTTGCCAAAGCAATTTCTCCTCTTTAATATTTTAGCTCACAACAGTAAGCATAATAGGATCTCCTTCGGTTATCAGGATGCTGTTCTCGTAGTGAGCTGAAAGCTTACCGTCGAGAGTTTTCACCGTCCAACCGTCCTTTAGTACCTTAACTCCTTCGACACCCGCATTAACCATAGGCTCTATAGCAAGGGTCATGCCGGGATAAAGGCGAGCGCCCTTACCGGCTTTGCCATAATTGGGAACCGAGGGATCCTCATGAAGCTCTGCTCCAACGCCGTGTCCGACGTATTCCTTGACTACCGAGAAGCCATTTGAAATGACGAAATTCTCAACCGCAGAACCGATGTCCCCGACGCGATTGCCCGCTTTCGCGAACTTCATCGCCTCATAGAAGCTTTGTTCAGTGACCGAAATAAGCCTCAGGGCCTCATCGCTTACCTTGCCGACAGGAAACGTTCTTGCACTGTCGCCATTATAGCCGCGGTAGCGAGCCCCGACATCAATTTTTACGATATCACCCTCATTGAGAATTCTCTTCGCCGAGGGTATTCCGTGTATGACCTCATCGTTGATTGATATACAAGCACTGCCCGGAAATCCGCCGTATCCCAGAAAAGACGGGACTGCGCCGCATTTCGTTATGAACGCGTGTATTTTGGTATCAATCTCTTTAGTCGAGATTCCCGGTCTGACAAGATCACGGGCAAGTAGCAACGCCTCTGCCGTGATCTGACCGGCTTTTTTCATAAGAGCAATTTGCTCGGAATTTTTGATAATAATCATTTTCCTATTGCTTCAAGAGTACGAGCAGATGTCTGCTCCACAGGACCGTTTCCGTCAACGATTTCAAGCATACCCTTCGCTTTGTAATAATCCTTGAGGGGTTCTGTGGTTTCGTGATATACTGCAAGGCGTGAAAGCACTACCTCGGGAGCGTCATCAGCCCTTACGGTAAGGGGCGTGTCGCATTTATCGCAGGTTTCGCCGTTACGCGAGGGGTTATCGGTAACGTGATAGGATGCGCCGCAAGTGGAGCAAACGCGTCTGCCTGTCATTCTCGCGGAGATAACCTCATCGGGAACCTCTATCGAGATAACCTTGTCAAGCGTGATGCCCATTTTTTCAAGTGCTATTGCCTGCGGTACCGTACGGGGAAATCCATCGAGGATGAATCCGTTTGCACAGTCCGACTTTGCAAGACGCTCTTTAATGATTCCGATTACTACATCATCCTCAACAAGAGCACCCTGCTCCATACTTTTTTTGGCTTTGAGTCCCATTTCAGTGCCGGTTTTTACAGCCTCACGGATGATAGCACCCGTTGAGATTGTAGGAATACCGAGGCGCACGGAGGTTTTCTCCGCCTGTGTGCCTTTGCCTGCGCCGGGAGCGCCAAGAAAAATTATCTTCATATTTCGTACCTCAATGCGAGAAATTAAAGGAAACCTTTGTAGTTACGCATAGTGAGTTGTGCCTCAAGCTCTCTGAATGTTTCGAGAACAACACCTACTATAATAAGAAGGGTTGTACCACCGAAGGTGAACGAGCTTGTAAGCGAAGAAACACGCTGCTCAAGCATAGGCTCAAGATATCCTGTTACGTACCATCCCATGCCCTGTGCGGTAAGCTCCTCTGCTGCGAGAGCATCGGGAGAACCGTTTACTATCCAAGCAATAATATGCTGGAGAATATGAGGACCTGCAACAACGGGGAGAACCGCTACGATACCAAGGAAGAGTGCTCCGACAAGAGTTACCTTGCCGAGAATCTTCTTGATATAAAGTGCGGTGGGTCTACCCTGTCTGATACCGGGAATAGTACCGCCCTGTCTCTTAATATTGTTTGCAACCTCAACCGGATCAAAGGAGATCTGAGTATAGAAGTATGCGAATGCAATAATAAGAACGAACAGAAGTATAGGATATATAACGCCATCGGCAGCAAGGAATCTTGCACAACCGCCCCAGAAGCCCTCTGTTTCTTCGGTTACACCGCAGAGTGCGAGGATTGTGGGAACGAGAGATACGATGGAGCTTGCGAATATAACGGGCATAACGCCGGTCATATTAAGCTTAATGGGAAGGTTCTGGCTCTGACCGCCGTACATCTTACGTCCAACAACTCTTTTTGCATACTGAATAGAAATTCTTCTTTCAGAGCCCGTTACCCAGATTACGAACATAAACATAGCAACGATTACTGCAATAAGAACGATTGCGAAGAGTGTAGAAAGTATAGCGTAAAGCCAAACGTTCTTCTCGTAGCTGTAGGTAGAAGCTACAAGAGAGATAAGATTGTAGAAGAAGGAAGGAATTACGGAAATGATATTTGCAAAAAGGATCATTGAAATACCGTTACCGATACCCTTCTCGTTAATGCGCTCGCCAAGCCACATAATGATCGAAGCGCCTGCGCAATAACAAGCAACGATTACTATTCCGTAGAACCAAGCCATCGAGCTATCAGCGCTTGTAGCAGCGTTGGTAAGCGCGCCGTTGTTCTTAAGAAGGAAGTAGTATCCGATTGCGGTAACTATTGCAAGAGCAACAGTTGTAATTCTAGTAATAAGGTTCATCTTCTCTTTGTCGTTCTTTCCAATTTCGCCAAGCTTAGGGAATACGACGGTAAGAAGCTGAATTATAATTGAGGCGTTAATGTAGGGTGATACACCGAGAGCAAAAAGCGTTGCCGTTCCAAGAGAGCCACCCGAAAGTATGTTCATCTGGTCAAGTATGGTTCCGCTGAATGAGCCCGCGAAATTGTTTGCCTCGACGAAAGGAACGGGAATAACTGTACCTATACGGTATATCAAAAGAATGAAGAGAGTGAAGAGAATCTTACCTCTTATTTCCTTTGTTTTCCATGCGTTCTTAAGTGTCTGAAGCATTTATACCACCTCAGTCTTTCCACCTACTGCTTCAATCTTCTCCTTAGCGGTTGCCGAGAAGACTGCTGCCTTAACAGTGAGTGCCTTAGTGATTTCGCCCTCGCCAAGCACCTTAACACCATCGTAGCACTTGCTGATGATGCCGGTAGCAAGAAGCGCCTCACAGTCAACTACGTCGCCGTTGTTGAAGTTATTCAAAGACTGAACGTTGATTACGGCATACTTCTTGCCGAATCTGTAGTTATTAAATCCTCTTTTGGGAAGTTTTCTGTAAAGGGGAAGCTGACCGCCCTCAAATCCGGGTCTTACACCGCCGCCGGAGCGAGCGTTCTGTCCCTTGTGACCTTTACCTGCTGTTTTTCCGTTTCCGGAACCTGCGCCTCTACCCTTGCGGAATCTTGCCTTTACGGAGCCTTCCTGGGGTGAAAGTTCATGGAGCTTCATATTTTATCCTCCTTTCAATTCCGATTAAACGGTTTCAACTTTTACAAGGTGTGAAATAACCTTGATTTTGCCCATCAAAACTGCGTCGTTTGCGCATACGATGGAATCACCGGGTCTTTTAAGACCGAGCGACTTTGCAGTCGCGATCTGATTAGCCTTGCAAGCTATAAGGCTCTTTACGAGTGTAACCTTAACGTTTTCCATTACCGTTACCCCCTTATGCCTTAACGTCTTCTACGCTGATACCGCGCAGAGCTGCAATTTCTTCAGCAGTCTTAAGAGCCTTAAGTCCCTCGAAGGTAGCCTTAACTACGTTCGTGGGGTTAGAAGAACGAAGGCACTTAGCACGAATGTTCTTAATTCCTGCAAGAGCAAGAATAGTACGAACAGTACCACCTGCGATAATACCGGTACCGGGGCCGGCGGGCTTGAGAAGAACTCTGCCTGCGCCGTACTCACCGATAACCTCGTGAGGTATGGTGGAGCCGTTAAGCGATACTTCGATCATATTTTTCTTTGCATCCTCGATTCCCTTGCGGATTGCATCGGGAACCTCTGCTGCTTTACCGAGGCCGAAGCCTACATGTCCATTTCCGTCGCCTACTACCATGATAGCTGCAAAACGAGCGATTCTACCGCCCTTTACGGTCTTGGAAACACGGTTTAATACTACAAGCTGCTCCTGAAGATCAAGCTCAGCTGCATTGATTCTTTTTGCCATGTTTTTTCTCCTTAATAAGATGTTTCTTGTGGAAACAGTGTACAAACCAGCGATTAGAACTTAAGGCCGCCTTCTCTTGCGCCTTCTGCTAATTCTGATACACGTCCGTGATAAATGTAGCCACCGCGGTCAAATACTACTGCGGAAATGCCTTTTTCAAGTGCTCTCTGTGCGAGAGTGTTACCAACCTTGCGAGCTGCTTCCTTGTTGGAGCCGGTGCCCTCAAAGCTCTTTTCATAAGAGTTAGCGCTTACCAGCGTTACGCCGTTAACGTCATCGATGATCTGCGCAGAGATGTGCATATTCGAGCGATATACAGCGAGACGGGGTCTTTCGGGAGTACCCGAGATCTTACCGCGAACTCTCTTGTGTCTTTTAAGACGCTGTAAGTTACTGTCAATTTTCTTGACCATTTTACTAATCTCCTTTCATTATTTACCGGTTTTTCCGGCCTTGCGGCGAATTCTTTCACCGGTATACTTAACACCCTTACCAAGATAGGGTTCAGGAGGTCTTTTAGATCTTATAACGGCAGCAACCTGACCTACAGCCTGCTTATCGATACCCTTAACGATGATAGTGGTAGTATCGGGTATCTCAAACTTAACGCCGTTTGCCTCTTCAAATACAACGGGGTGAGAGTAGCCGAGACCAAGAACGATCTTGCTTCCCTGCTTTTCTACTCTGTAACCTACACCAACGATCTCGAGCTTTTTCTCGAAGCCCTTGGTTACGCCTACTACCATGTTGTTAAGAAGAGTTCTGGTAAGACCGTGAAGCGAACGGTTTTCCTTCTGATCGTTAGGACGGGTTACGATGAGCTTATCACCCTCCTGTGCGATAGTGATGTTCGTGCTAAAGGTCTGGGTGAGTTCTCCAAGAGGACCCTTGACAGTAACTACGTTACCGTCAGCAATAGTGACTGTTACGCCTGCGGGAACCGCAATAGGCTCTCTTCCTATTCTTGACATTATAGTTACCTCCCTTTCTTACCAAACGAAAGCGAGAATCTCGCCGCCGACGTTTGCCTGTCTTGCCTTCTTGTCCGTCATAACGCCCTTAGAGGTGGAAACGATAGCGATACCGAGACCGTTCATAACCTTGGGCATATCTTCGCAATTGGAATAAATACGAAGACCGGGCTTGGAAACTCTACGAAGACCGTGAATAACCTTCTGCTTGCCTGCGGCATACTTAAGAGTTACTCTTATGATGCCCTGCTTGCCGTCTTCAACGATCTGGTAGTTCTTAATATAACCTTCCTCAAGAAGAATCTGAGCGATGCTCTTCTTAAGGTTGGATGCGGGAATATCAACAGTTTCATGCTTTGCGTCATTAGCATTTCTTATTCTTGTGAGCATGTCTGCGATTACATCTGAAATCTGCATTTTTTTATCCTCCTATATGCAAGCATTTCTTAATTCTTGCTGCCGCTTTCGCGGCGGCATATCGGGGGTTAAACCACAAGGTACCGCTTGAAATTTCAACGGTCTTTTTGTAATTTCCTACCGATAGTTTAGAGAATTTAATTAGTGAAAATTAAATTACCAGGATGCCTTTCTTACGCCCGGAATCTCACCCTTATAAGCGAGCTCACGGAAGCAGATACGGCAGATTCCGTACTTACGGAGGTAGGCGTGGGGTCTACCACAGATCTTGCATCTGTTGTAAGCGCGAGTAGAGAACTTAGGTTCCTTCTGCTGCTTAAGTATCATTGACTTCTTAGCCATGTCTTTTCCTCCTTAATCACTCTGCAAAGGGTGCGCCCATAAGGGAGAGCATCTCTTTTGCTTCGGCATCGGTCTTTGCGGTGGTTACGAATACGATATCCATACCGCGAATCTTGTCAACCTTGTCATACTCGATTTCAGGGAATATGAGCTGCTCCTTAAGACCGAGAGCATAGTTACCTCTGCCATCGAAGCCGTTGGGGTTTATACCCTTAAAGTCACGAACTCTGGGGAGAGCGAAGCTGAAGAGCTTATCCATAAACTCATACATTCTCTCACCACGAAGGGTAACCTTAACGCCGATCTTCATACCTTCACGGATCTTGAAGTTAGCTACAGACTTGTGTGCGTAGGTGGGAACTGCTCTCTGACCTGCGATGAGGGAGATCTCTTCGATAACGTTGTCAATTATCTTGGTGTTATCCTTTGCGTCGCCACAGCCTACGTTGATAACTATTTTGTCGAACTTCGGAATCTGCATTACCGAAGAATAGTTGAACTTTTTCATGAGTGCGGGAGCAACTTCGCTCTTATACTTTTCTGCAAATCTTGACATCAGTGCTTCCTCCTCATTATATTTCTTCGCCGCACTTGCAGCAAAGACGAACCTTAACCTGCTTGTCGCCTACGGTCTTGTAACCGACCTTAGTACGAACGCCCTTGTCACACTTGGGGCAAACTACCTGAACCTTGCACGCGTACATAGCGCCTTCGGTCTTTACGATGGACGAGGTTTCGCCCTGTCTTCTTGCCTTGGTGTGCTTGGAAACGATATTTGCACCTGCTACGATAACCTTCTTCTCGGAAGGAGAGGTAGCGATTACCTTACCGCGAGTACCCTTGGAATTACCGGAGATAACAACGACGGTATCATCTGTTTTTACATGAAGCTTTTCCATTATTGTTTTCCTCCTTTATTAAAGTACTTCGGGTGCAAGAGACATAATCTTGGTGAACTCATGCTCACGAAGCTCTCTTGCTACCGGGCCAAAGATACGAGTACCCTTGGGTGTCTTATCTTCCTTAATAATAACTGCAGCGTTCTCATCAAACTTGATGTAAGAACCGTCTGCACGGCGAATCTCTTTAACAGTTCTAACTACAACTGCCTTAACAACATCGCCTTTTTTAACAACGCCGCCGGGAGCTGCCTTTTTAACAGCGCAAACAACGATATCTCCGATGCTTGCATAGCGACGTCCGGAACCGCCGAGCACTCTGATGCAAAGAAGCTCTTTAGCACCGGTGTTGTCAGCGACTTTCATTAACGATTCCTGCTGGATCACTGTTTTTTCCTCCTTTTTCGGCAAGCTTTTAACCTGCGTACTGGTTTAGTGATTTTTATTATTTTGCCTTTTCTATGATTTCAACAAGTCTCCATCTCTTCGTCTTGGAGAGAGGTCTTGTTTCCATTACAGATACTTTATCGCCTATACCGCAGATATTGCCTTCATCGTGAGCGTGAATCTTCACGGTTCTCTTGATGATCTTGCCATACTTGGGGTGACGAACGTTGTCAACGATAGCAACAACGATGGTCTTATCCATCTTATCGCTTACTACCTTACCAACTCTTACTTTTCTGAGTTCACGAGTTTCGGTCATTTTCATTTCCTCCCATTATGCATTCTTCTCGCGAAGAACTGTCATTACGCGAGCAATGTCATGCTTAACTTCTGTGATCTTGTGAGGCTTGTCAAGCTGGTTGACTGCAAGCTGAAAACGAAGATTGAAAAGCTCTTCCTTGAGCTCGCCAAGCTTTTTAGTAAGCTCTTCGACGGTCATTTCTCTGAGTTCTTTTGCATTCATGGCTTAAACCTCCTCTTTAGCTTCGATATCCGACTTTGCAACAAACTTGCACTTGATGGGAAGCTTGTGAGCTGCAAGACGCATTGCTTCCTTTGCCTGCTCCTCGGTAACGCCGTCCATCTCGAACATAACGCGTCCGGGCTTAACAACTGCTACCCAGTACTCAGGAGAACCCTTACCTGAACCCATTCGAGTTTCAGCGGGCTTTTCCGTGATAGGCTTGTCGGGGAATATTTTGATCCAGACCTTACCGCCACGCTTTACGTATCTGGTCATAGCGATACGGGCTGCTTCAATCTGGTTGGATGTAATCCAAGCGGGCTCGAGAGCAACAAGACCGAACGTACCGTTCGATATCGTGTTGCCGCGAAGAGCTTTACCCTTAAGTCTTCCGCGCTGAACGCGTCTGAACTTAACTCTCTTAGGCATCAACATTATTTATTGCCCTCCTCTGTGTTCTTTCTGAAAGAACGACCATCGCGGCGACCGTCTCTGTTCTGAGGGCGGCGATTGTTGTCGTTTCTTCTGGGGCGTCTGTCCTGACGGTCGGATCTTCTGTCGGATGCTGCATTCTCTGCGAAAACCTCACCCTTATAAATCCAAACCTTAACGCCTATCTTACCGTAAGTGGTATTAGCCTCCCAGAAACCGTAGTCGATGTCGGCACGGAGTGTCTGAAGCGGAATAGTACCCTCATGGTAATGCTCGGTACGAGCGATTTCTGCACCTGCAAGACGGCCTGCGCAGGAAACCTTGATACCCTTAACGCCGAGTCTCATGGTTCTGCCGATAGCAAGCTTCATTGCGCGGCGGAAGGAAACTCTCTTCTCAAGCTGAGCAGCGATAGACTCTGCAACAAGCTGAGCGTTTACGTCGGGGTTCTTTATTTCGATAACGTTAACTACTACGGGGCGGCCAACCATAGTCTCAAGCTCTGCTCTGAGCTTTTCGATCTCTGCGCCGTGGAATCCGATTACGATACCGGGCTTTGCACACTGAATAAATACTCTTACACGTGCACTGTCACGCTCGATCTCGATTCTGGGAACGCCTGCGCCCTGAAGCTTGGTCTTAACGTATTCTCTGATCTTGTGGTCTGATACGAGCGTATCACCGAATTCCTTCTTGGAAACGAACCATCTGGAATCCCAGTTCTTGATTACGCCTACACGAAGACCGTGGGGATTTACCTTCTGTCCCATTGTCAGCCTACCTCCTTCTCTTTTACTACAAGTGTTACGTGGCTGGTTCTCTTAAGAATCTGGAATGCTCTGCCCTGAGCTCTGGGCTGAACCCTCTTAAGTGTGGGTCCGGGGCATACGAAGCATTCAGAAACATAGAGGTTTCCAGCATCCATGTTGAAATTGTGTTCTGCATTTGCTACCGCGCTCTTAAGAAGCTTGATGAGAGATTCGCAAGCGATCTTGTTGGTATTCTTAAGAATAGCCATTGCTGCGTCTGTATCCTTACCTCTGATGAGGTCAAGTACGATCTTTACCTTGCGCGGAGAAATTCTCACATATTTAAGATGTGCTTTTGCTTCCATTATGGAATTGCCTCCTCTCGCTTTTTTGCGATATTATTTTCCGTTGTTCGATGTTTTTGAGCCCGCATGACCCTTAAAGGTACGGGTAAGTGCAAATTCGCCGAGCTTGTGTCCTACCATATCCTCGGTTACGTATACCGGCACGTGCTTTCTACCGTCGTGAACGGCGATAGTGTGACCTACGAATTCAGGGAATATAGTAGAAGAACGCGACCAGGTCTTGAGCACCTTTTTCTCATTCTTTTCATTCATTGCAACTATACGGTCGAAAAGTTTCTTTTCAACGTAGGGTGCTTTCTTTAAGCTTCTGCTCATTGTTATTCTCCTTCTTCAATTACTTCGCGTTTCTACGCTTAATAATGAATTTGTTGGTTCTTGCCTTCTTGTTTCTCGTCTTATAACCGAGAGCAGGCTTGCCCCAAGGAGTAACAGGTCCGGGACGGCCTACAGGGGACTTACCCTCACCACCACCGTGGGGGTGATCGCAGGGGTTCATTACAGAACCGCGTACAGTAGGACGGATACCGAGGTGGCGGGTCTTACCTGCCTTACCGAGCTTGATGGTCTCATGCTCAAGGTTACCTACCTGACCGATGGTTGCCTTACAATCGAGGCGAATGATGCGAACCTCACCAGAGGGAAGTCTTACCTGTGCAACGCCGTTTTCCTTCGCCATAAGCTGAGCGAAAGCACCTGCGGAGCGAACAAGCTGTGCGCCCTTACCGGGGTAGAGTTCGATGTTGTGGATGATAGTACCTACGGGAATCTGAGAAATAGGAAGAACGTTACCGGGCTTGATGTCTGCATCTGCGCCTGCGGTTACGATGTCGCCATCGGTAAGGCCTACGGGAGCGATGATGTAGCTCTTCTTGCCTGCTTCATTCTCGATAAGTGCGATGTAAGAGGTTCTGTTGGGGTCGTACTCGATACCGAGAACCTTTGCGCTCTCATCAGCATTTCTCTTGAAATCGATAAGTCTGTACTTCTGCTTGTTTCCGCCGCCGTGATGACGAACGGTGATCTTGCCGTAGCTGTTTCTGCCGGCATTCTTCTTCTTGGTAACTATGAGGCTCTTCTCGGGAGAAAACTTGGTAATCTCAGCGAAGGAAGGGCTGGTCATATTTCTGCGCGACGGTGTGGTCGGCTTATACTGTTTTACTGCCATTTTGTGTTACCTCCTGTCCCTTAGTTCATGCTATCGAAGAAAGCGATAGGAGCGGAGTCCTCGGAAAGAGTAACGATTGCCTTCTTCCACTCGCTGGTGTAACCGAAGTGCACGCCGTATCTCTTGGGCTTCTTCTTCATGTTAATGGTGTTGACCTTTACAACCTTGGTCTTCTTGAACATTGCCTCAACAGCTGCTGCGATTTCTGCCTTGGTAGCGTCCTTCGCAACCTCGAAGCTGTAACGCTTCTCGCCAACAGAGTCCATGCTCTTTTCGGTGATAAGAGGTCTTACAATGATATCTGCATAGGATTTCATCTTGCATATACCTCCTCAATCTTCGTTACCGCATCCTTTGCAACAACAAGGCTGTCGCAGTTGAGGATATCGTAAACGTTAATGGTGTTCCACTGAGTCGTCTTAACACCCTCGATGTTTGCGCAGCTCTTGATTACGAAGCTGTTAACCTCGGGGAGAACGATCAGAGTCTTCTTTGCAGTACCAAGTGCTGCGAGCATCGCAACCATGGCCTTGGTCTTGTATTCAGTAGCGGTGATGTTGTCAACAACGATCATCTCGCCGGCCTCAACCTTAGAGGAAAGTGCGCTGAAAAGTGCAGTTCTCTTTGCGCTCTTGTTGAGGTTTACGCGGTAGCTGCGGGGCTTGGGGCCGAGCGCTACGCCGCCGTGTGTCCACTGAGGAGAACGAGTGCTGCCCTGTCTTGCATGGCCTGTACCCTTCTGCTTCCAGGGCTTTCTGCCACCGCCGGAAACTTCCGAACGAGTGAGAGTGGACTGTGTACCCTGTCTCTGATTCATAAGATATGCTCTTACTGCGGCGTGGAGGATTGCTTCATTCACTTCTGCACCAAAAACCTTGTCGGACAGTGTGATTTCGCCTACTTCCTTGCCTGCCATATCTACAACTTTCATATTAGGCATTGTGTTTCCTCCTTCCGTTATGCTTTAACCGAATCGCGAATAAATACGATGCCGCCCTTGGAACCGGGAACCGCACCCTTTACTGCGATAAGATTCTTTTCTGCATCAATCTTAACCGCTACGAGGTTAAGGATGGTAACCTGCTCGTTACCGTACTGACCGGGCATCTTCTTGTTCTTGAAGATTCTCGCAGGGTCAATAACGCCCATAGAACCGGGCTGACGGTGGATAGGACCTGTACCGTGAGTCATTCTGAGAATGTGGTGACCCCATCTCTTTACACAACCGGTATATCCGCAACCCTTTGTGATACCCGTAATGTCGACCTTGTCGCCCTTGGCGAAGGTTTCGACTGTTACCACGGAGCCTACTTCATACGCGCTGCAATCGTCAAGTCTGAATTCCTTGAGATGCTTCTTTGGGGTGATGCCTGCCTTCTCGAAGTGACCGAGCTCAGCTTTTGTGAGGTGCTTCTTCTTTGCATCCTCGTAAGCAAGCTGAATTGCTTCATAACCGTCATTTTCAACGGTCTTCTTCTGTGCTACCACGCAAGGGCCTGCTTCAATCAGGGTTACGGGTATTACATTGCCTTTTTCGTCAAAGATCTGGGTCATTCCCAGCTTCTTTCCGATAATGCCTTTTTTCATTTTTCCTCCATGTAGTTATTGGTTGACGAGTTTGAATTTCCGCTTTCGCGACATCGCCAACTTGACCACTAAGGTCTTGTGGGTTAATTATGGGATTTGAAGCTCCCGATTTTCGGCTTACGCCTTGATCTCAATCTCAACGCCTGCAGGAAGCTCGATGCTCATAAGAGCCTCTACTGTCTTCTGCTGGGGGTCAAGGATGTCGATCAGTCTCTTGTGAGTACGCATTTCAAACTGCTCACGGCTGTCCTTATACTTGTGAACCGCTCTGAGGATCGTGATGATCTCCTTGTCGGTAGGAAGCGGAATAGGACCACTTACTTTGCTTCCGTTTCTCTTTGCTACTTCAACTATCTTCTGTGCTGCGGCGTCGATGATCGCTGCATCGTAGCTCTTGAGTCTTACTCTGATTTTTCCCTGTGCCATTATAATTTCCTCCTTTTTACGTATTGCTTAAGCCGTTTTAAGAAGGGCAAGAGGTTTTACACAGCTCCGTGCGTTTCTTTTGTGCCCTTACAAAATCAGTTCAGACAGTCTCCGCAGTGACTATCGGAACCGACAACGAACACAGAACGCCCGGATAGGCGTAACTTCTCTTTTCGCCCGGTTAATATATCGGACTGCTCCACGGAAATTCCCTACCTCAAGGGTAGCCACCTCCCGCTTCATCGCATTCAAGCTATTATATTATATATTATAATGTCTTAAAAATCAAGGCTTTTTTCAAAATTAAAAGAGAGAATTTTATATGAATTTTTACGAATTTTATCTGCCAAGCTTGTACACTTTTCACAAAAATGGGGATTTTTCCGCTTTTTTCGCATCTACACTCTCCCCGCCTCGATTCGCTCTTTTTGAAACACCCGGAGCCGTGTTAATGGTTATTTTCGGCATTTGCGCACTATTTTTAACTAATTTTAATTTGGTAATATTTTGTTAATAATATTGTAGTACAATAATTACATACTGTTTGAGATTATAATGTAATCGCATATAACAAATATATAAAATGAAGGAAACAGCAACAGAAAATGAAGAAAACAGCGAAGCTTTACGGCATATTTTTGCCTATATTTTTATTACTCACTGCCGCTTGCACGGTGCTGAGATCCATAGCCTGCCTTAACTACCTTGATGAGGACGGCTACTATTTTTCAAGCTCTACTCTTATAAATATTTCCGCCATCATAGCCGCGGCGGCGATAATTTTCTTCCTTTCATATATATGGTGTGCGCGCGAGGAGATAAACCTCATCCCCTCCTTTTCCTCACCTGCAAACTATATTCCGTGTGCGCTTGTAACCGTTGGACTCGCTTTCCTCTCGGTACAGCTTTTTGCGGTTGCATTTTCAAATCAAATGCTTGTAACCTTTACCCAGAAGTTTGCGCTTGTAGCGGCGATACTCGCGCTTCTGGCTATCGGATATTTCGTTGTCAGCGCGCTTTATATATCAAGAAGAAGCATTAAGCGCTCGAATTACGGCCTCATTACCCTTTTGTTCCTTTGCGCATACGTCGCGTTTATTTATTTCGACACGTCGCTTCCCTTGAATGCCCCCAACAAAATAGCCGATGAAATGGCTTATCTGTTTATAGCGCTCTTCTTCCTTTATGAAATAAGACTTTCGCTCGGACGCGAAAGATGGAAGCAGTATATCGCCTTTGGCTTTATGGCGGCACTTCTCTCGGCTTATTCGTCAATCCCCGCGCTGATAGTATATTTCGCAAAGGGAAAGACAATTTCCCTGTCTATCTACGAAAACGTCCTCACGCTCATGTTCTTTGTGTTCATTACCCTCAAGCTCCTTCTTGCGAGCTATCTCACCGAGGACAAAACGAGCTCTGTTGTTGAGGGCATTATGAAGCTCTCCGCCGAAAGAAGCGCCGAGCTTGAAACGCCCACGGAAACAGTGGAAGATGCCATTACCGCCAACGAAGAAGTTGCCGAAGAGCCTGACGAAAATCAGATTTCGATTATGGATATAGAGGACGAGCAAGAAGAGGAAGAGGCTGTTACCTTCTTTACGGAGGACGCTCCCGACGATAGCTCCGAGACTGAAGAAAAGGAAGATATCGGAGAATGAATAAAATACTTGTAATAGACGGAAACAGTATAATCAACAGAGCCTTCTACGGCATACGTCCACTCACAACAAAGAGCGGAAAACATACCAATGCAATCTACGGCATGATAAATATTATTTCCCGTCAGATGAAGGCAATCGACCCAACTTACGTAGCAGTAGCGTTTGACCTCAAGGCTCCCACCTTCCGCCACAAGATGTACGATGCGTACAAGGCAGGAAGACATCCCACGCCGCCCGAGCTCTTGTCGCAGTTTGACGATGCTAAGGAGTGCCTGCGATTGATGGGTATAAAGGTGCTTGAGCTCGCGGGCTACGAGGCAGATGACCTTCAAGGAACGGTTGCGAGCATGGCTCACAGCTGTGACGAGCCGACCGAGAGCTATATACTTTCAGGCGACCGCGACTTATTACAGCTTATTGATGAGAAAATTACGGTTCTTCTCGCAACAAATAACGATACTGTAGCAATGAAGGAGCGGGAGTTTGTTGAAAAATACGGTATTCTCCCCTCTCAATTTGTGGATATGAAGGCTCTTATGGGCGATTCCTCCGATAATATCCCCGGTGTTGCCGGAGTTGGCGAAAAAACCGCCGCAAATCTTATAAAGGCGTTTGGCTCGCTTGACGGAATCTACGAAAATATTGACGACAAGCAGATATCGAAGGGTGTAAGAGAAAAGCTTTTACGCGACAAGGAAAACGCGTATCTATCTCAACGCCTTGCAAAAATTGTAACCGATGTGCCGGTTGATTTTTCTCTCGAGGAGCTTCGCTACCGTGGCATTGACAAGTCGGGGCTTTATGCAAAATTCACGGAGCTTGAGCTTGTTTCTTTCATTCCCAAATTCGGTCTTGACAAGCAGGACGGTGAGGAAAAATGCGAGGAAACCGAGCAGGCGCAATTCACCTTCATCGAATCAAGCGCTGACGAAATCTTAAAAAAATGCGGCGATACCTTCGCCATACAGCTCATAGATAAAAAGTTCTATTTATGTAACAAAATGGAAGAAAGCCTTGTATTTTCAGGCGATTTTTCTGTACTTTCCGAGATTTTTAATAACAAAAAAATAATTTGCTACGATGCAAAGTCTCTTATTCACACGCTTTTAGGATACGGCATAGAGCCGCAGGGCACGCATTTTCTTGACCTGATGATGTACGGCTATCTTCTTAATCCGGGCGGAAGCACCGCAGGTATAGAGACACTTGCATCAATGTTCCTTTCAAAAACCGTTTCAAAGGGTGCTCCCTGCCCTTCTCTGCTCATATCTCTTGAAGCCGAGCTTCGCAAAAAAATCACCGAGCTTGGCATGGACAAGGTTCTCGATGAGCTTGAGCTCCCCCTCGTGCCCATATTGGCGCAGGTTGAAAAGACGGGCTTCAAAATCAACTGCTCCGGAATGCTTGAATACGCCGAGGCTCTCGCAGAGCTCGCCGACGGTTTGAAGCAGTGTATCTATATGCAGGCAGGCGGCGAATTTAACATAAATTCACCGAAGCAGCTTGGCGAGGTTCTTTTCGTAAGGCTTGGCCTTCCCTGCAAAAAGAAAACGAAGAGCGGATTTTCCACCGATGCGGAAACACTCGAGGAGCTTCGCGCGGAATCTCCGATTATAGACGACATTCTCGAATACCGTCAGGTTACGAAGCTTCGCAATACGTACGCCGCGGCTATGCCTGCGGTTGCCGATGAAAACGGCAGAATCCACACGGAATTTAAGCAGGCATTCACCGCAACGGGCAGGCTCTCAAGCGCAGACCCGAATCTTCAGAACATACCGATAAAAACCAAAATGGGACGGGAAATGCGACGCTATTTCATTGCAAAGGACGGCTACTCGCTCGTTGACGCCGACTACTCCCAGATTGAACTGCGCATTCTTGCACATATTTCAGAGGATTACAATATGTGCGAGGCGTTCAAAAGCGGAGCGGATATACACACGAAGACGGCGTCTGCGGTATTCGGAGTTCCCGAAGAGGCAGTTACCGAGCAGATGCGAAAGCGTGCAAAGGCAGTAAATTTCGGTATAGTTTACGGCATCGGCGGTTTTTCTCTCTCCAAGGATATAGGAACTACCCCCAAGGAAGCTACAAGATATATTAAAAATTATCTTATGAATTATCCCGGAATAGACCGTTATCTTGATGAGGTGGTAAAGAATGCGACCGAGAACGGATATACCTCCACACCTATGGGCAGACGCAGATATATACCCGAGCTCGCCTCAACGAACGGCAATATGCGTGCGTTTGGAAAGCGAGTGGCTATGAACGCACCGATACAGGGCGCCGCGGCGGATATAATGAAGCTCGCGATGATTCGAGTATTCAATGCGCTGAAAAACGAGCTTCCCGATGCAAAAATAGTTATGCAAGTCCACGACGAGCTTGTTATTGAGGTTCGCGACGAGGATGTGGAAAGATGCGCGCGAATAGTAAAAACCGAGATGGAGGGCGCCGCGCAGCTTTCTGTTCCGCTCACCGTTGACGTAAGCTCCGGTAAAAATTGGCTTGAGCAGGATGAGGTGGTTATATGACGGAAATTTCAATCAGACGCGCCACCGCGTCGGATATGAGCGCCATCTGCAATCTGCTCGAGCAGGTGCTGACCGTACACCATAACGGCAGACCCGACGTTTTTAAACCGAATTGCAGAAAATATACGGATAACGAGCTGAAAAGCATAATTTCAGATGATAAAACCCCGATTTTCGTTGCCGAAAATGCGACACGGGTCGTGGGATACGCCTTTTGCGTAATAAAATTGACCGAGGGTGACAATATACTCTGCGATATGAAAACTTTGTACATTGACGACCTCTGTGTTGACGAAAACGAACGCGGCGCAAGCATAGGAAAAATGCTTTACACGTACGTAAAAGAGTATGCAAAGAGCATTGGATGCTATAATCTCACCCTTAACGTCTGGGAATGCAATCCCGGCGCAAAAAGATTCTACGAAAAAATGGGACTTGTCCCGCAAAAAACTGTTATGGAAGCTATTTTATAAAAAAAGCGGAGATTTCAAATGAAATCTCCGCTTTTTCCGTTATCTTATTATAAGCTTTTTAACTCCCGCAAGCGAGGATGCCGCATCAATTGCCGCGGTTGCCTCATCGGGTAATGGATTATCACACGCAAGCTTTGCCGCCGTTGTATGAAAGCGCTTTGCAACTCCAAAAAGCGTATCGTTCTTATCGGGATAATAAACCGTTATGCGCGAAGAGGTCGGCACCTCGGTGACGGCAGCTCCGACGTAGCACTCCGAAAGCCTTGTAACGCTTTCAATATTATCAACCTTTACCTTCACCTTGAGCGCGCATTTCAAGTACATATCCTCTGCATCAAACGAGCCCTCACAAAGAACAGGCGTAACAAAGCAGGAAACTCTCGATTTATCCGTGATTTGACAATTTAAGTTTACATTAGTGTGATAAGGTACTGTAATCTTAATGGGTATATAGGTTTCCGTATTATCCACGTTAATTTCACACGCTACCCCACTAATCGCTAATTCACCGCTGATTTCAACGCCTGATGCGGTCAGGGCACATTCCGAAGCCCTTGCATCACAATTCAATGAAATAATGTCACGAGCCTCGGCGCAGGCAACGTCTGCACGGGCAACCTTTTCATTAATCACGGCGTCAATAATTTGACACGCCCCCGACGTTTGGTACTCAAGCACCTCATAAGCGCACTTGGTTTCGGATTCTTTAAGATATGCGTCTGTTACCACGTCTATTGCTTCGGTTGTGTAGGCGCATGCCTCAAATTCCGCAATAACGTTCAGGTTTATAACGCTTTCCTCCATCTCCTCGGCAATACTGCAAACGGCGCTCGTTATATAGCCGTCGCCCATTACCTGCATATCGCGCGTTATTCCCTCAATTTCCACTACTTCCTCAAACGGAATCGCCCTTCTGATCGCAAATGGGGGCTGCTCATTTGTCCGCACTATCGCAACGATAACCAGCTCTCCCTTTATTTCCACACCGTCATCTACGGGTCGCGTTTCGTAGACTCTGACACTGCCGGTGGCGCTTATTATCTCAATATCCTCAGGGAGTGTGTTAGGAAGTCTTTCTCCCTCCTCGGCAAATTCCCTCTCGAGCGTTTTTCCGTAGAGCGAGTTTTCAACGTTTATTACACGGCTTATTTTTTCTACCGAATTGCTTGATTCAAAGGCATCTCCCTCGATACCGATGCTCGAGTGCTCGCTTACCGTTGCATTTACCTCAACCGCCGATTTCAAGCTCATCTTGCGCGGCCCTGTTATCCTTATATTGAAGCTACCAACTCGCGCCTCCGCCCATGTATCTACGTAGAGCTCTGCGTTTGCAGGAACAACGGCGGAGTAATCCGAGCTTATGTTGATGGCGGTAAGCCGATTTTCGGAGTCTGCGTAAAGCACCTCGTATTCAACCGCTCCGGTAATTTCAACACCCGAATCGGTCAAGAATTTTCCGTTTGGCACACACCGCGCCCTACCGGAAAGTATTTTTTTGATGTCACCCATATAATCGGGTAGAATATAATCGCACCCCGATTCAATATCTTTTTTTATTTGCTTGTTCATATACACCTCCGTAGCATTTTCATTCAATACTATGAAGGACACGCAAAAAATATACATAACAAAAGAAAAAGGAACGCTTCTTGCGTTCCTTTTATGATATTTAAGATTATTGCATACCCATAGATTCCATGAGTCTTTTATTAAATTCCTCTGCCGTGTTATAGCCCATTCTCTTCTGGCGGTTGTTCATTGCCGCAACCTCGATAACTACCGAAAGGTTTCTACCGGGGCATACGGGAAGAACTATGCTCGGCACCCTGATACCGAGTATGTCCACGGTCTCTGCCTCAAGTCCGAGACGGTCATACATTTTACCCTGCTGCCAGTTCTCAAGATTGATTACGAGGTCGATTTTCTCGCTCTCCTTAACGGCACCCATACCGAAAAGGCGGCGAACGTCAACTATGCCTATACCGCGAAGCTCAACGTAGTGACGAATGAGATCGGGGGCACGTCCGACGAGCGTTGTCGCGGAAACCTTTTTAATCTCAACTGCATCATCGGCTATAAGACGGTGACCGCGTTTTACAAGCTCTATTGCCGTTTCGCTTTTACCTATGCCCGAATCTCCTATAAGGAGAATACCCTCGCCGTAAACCTCAACCAAAACTCCGTGTCGGGTGATGCGGGGGCCGAGCTGAACGTTCAGGAAGGCGATAAGAGCAGCCATAAATTCTGAGGTGCGCTCGCTCGTGCGAAGGAGCGGTACCTTGTATTTTTCCGCAATCTCAACCGTGGCGGGATCGATTTCTATCGAGGACGTAACGATAACACCGACAGGCGCAGAGCGGAAAAAGTCCTCCAGCCTGCGATGGCGCTCCTCGGGATCAAGCTGTGTAAGGAAAAGATTTTCAACCTTACCGACAATCTGAATTCGTGCCTGCTCATAATGGTCGTAAAAGCCAACAAGCTGAAGCCCCGGGCGGTTAACGCGCGAGCAGCATATTTCTATATTTTCCGGCAGGTCGGGCAAATAAATCGTTTCAAGGTTGAACTGATCGATTATCCTCGACATCGCTACCTTATAGTTTTCTTCCATAATAATCTCCATTCTGTCGCCGTGCGGCAACATCAAAAGCATTTTCAATTTATTCTAACACAAAAGCCGAAATAATGCAAACCTTTTCTAAAAATTTCTCATATATTTTTTCGGTATTGATTTTTCTTCTTTTATTTGATAAAATATATTTATATTATTGATGCGGAGTATTTTGATAAAATGAAAAAACTGATTGCCGTTATTTTACTGATAACGTTATGCTTTTCACTTATCGCTTGCGGCGAGGATTATCCCCCTGTTGAAAGCACCGAGGAAGAAGCAAAAACCGTCATTACAATAGAAGCAGACGGTGAAACGTATGAGATACGCTACGAGCTCTACCGCGCGCTGTTTTTGCAATATAAAAGCGTGATAGACGGCGGTGACGAAAGCGTTTGGAGCGGAGAAAACAAGCAAACGTATATCCGGCGCATAGATGAAATTATTTTTAAGCATATTTCTGATATTTATGCCGTTTTTCATCTTTGTAAAAAGGTGGGCATTGATATTTATTCAGATATTGTCGAAGAATCAATCGATGACTATATCACGGCAAGCATCGAGGGCGGAAGCGTTGACGGTATGCTTCTCGAGGGCTTTGGCGGTGATTACGACGCCTATCTTGAATATCTGAAAAATATGAATATGAACTACTCCGTGCAAGAGCTTATGTTCAGATATTCGGTTTGCTCCGAGCTTCTTGACAATTATTATGCGGACAAGAGCGCAAACGGCGAGGTCATAAGATTTATGCGCGAGGATGTTGAGGCGTTTTACAACAGTAACGAATGTGTAAGAGCACTCCAAATCTTCTTTTCGGACAAATATTTCACAGAGGAGCGCGTTGGTGAGATACGCGACGGCGTATCAAATCAAAGTAACGAGGAGGACGTTGCTACGTATATGATAGCCAACTCCACCGCCTCCGAAAGCCTTCGTAACGGCGTTGTAATAGGAAAATACGCGCTCGACCCGATATATTACGAAAGGTACACCGATGCGGCATTCTCGACTCAGCTCTACGGAACCACTGATGTAATTAAGGTAGTTACGGGCATGAACGACGGCTATTACATCCTGTATATTGCCGATAAATCACCTGAGCATTTTGAAAATGCTTACGATGAAATAGAAGCGGTTTATATCCAGAATACTATTGGAAAGGAAATCGATGCAGTCAAGGTGGCGCTTCTGGTAAGCGCTGAATTTGCAAACGGCTTTGAAGCCTTTGACCGCGCATCTATATCAATGCAGTGAAACCCCAAAAGCTTGGCACAAAAATCCCGAGGGTAATAGATACCTCACCGTCCGAATGCCGTATAGTTACGTTTTCGTCCCTTGAATTTACAAGTGCCGTTGAAAAATTTATAAACTCAAATTTCCGCGGGCTGATAGACCTCGAAATCACTAACAATGCGATGGGATATATCGACGTATCGGCAAGGGGCTTTGCGCATTTTCTCAAAATGCTGCTCACCGAGATTAATGCCAAAGCGGAAATATCCGCAAAAATCAAATGCAGTCCGGATCTTGTTGAAATAAAGGTAGATTGCGGCGATATATCGGTTGATTTTTCTCAAATGATTAAAATCGCCGAGCAATCTGGATTTAAGCTCAAGAAAAATCCATCAGGTACAATAATTGAACTTTATACCCCGATAAGAACGAGTAGCTACATGTGCATTTATTCTTCCGGTCCGATGCATATTATGAATGCTCTTATAGAGGTTTTCTTTGAAGAATAATAAAAACAAATCACAGGTATGAAGCTTTTTCATACCTGTTTTTTTGGCTGTTTTTTCTTCTCATACAACCGCTATTGCGAGGAAAAATAAATTCAGTAAAAACGATGGGATGAATGGGAATGAGAAAAATATTGTTAAAATTTACAACCGCTGTTTGTATGCTTGCGTGCCTGCTCGGCACCGCCGTCAGCGGTTCTGCATCAGCAGGTTTTGCCGATTTATACAGTGAAAAATGTTACACGCCTGCCACCTTAAGCGACGGCGGCGTTGCTGCGGTATCAAAAAACGTTGAGGTTTCCTCAAGAATCTACGAGCTCTTCTTCGGCGGTAAAAGGAAAGACGACGAGGCTATTATGCTATACCCCGGCGGCTCTGCCTTTGGGCTTATAATTAACGAGGACGGCGTATCCGTGACAAGCGGCTCCTCCTCACGCGTGCTCCTTGTCGGTGACAGAATATTAAAGGTAAACGGTAAAGATGTCCACGAATGCTCCGAGGTGGAGGATGCGGTGAAAAATTCCGGCGGTAAAAAGCTTGAGCTTGAAATAATTCGAGGCGGAGAAATACTTAACGTAACCGCCGTACCCAAGCTCTGTGACGGAGTCTACAAGCTCGGCGTAAATCTTCGCGCTCACACCGCAGGCATTGGCACTGTCACGTTTATCGATCCCGAAACGCTCGCCTTTGGCGGTCTTGGTCACGGGGTCTCCGCCGCAGACGGAACAGGCTACGTCAGCGTCAGAAGCGGCACGGTTAACTCTGTAACTCTCGGCGGCTGTAAGAAGGGCGAGGTCGGACACGCAGGCGAGCTTACGGGAGTGCTGAAGCAAGCAACACTCGGCTCTATTGCCAAAAATTCCGAGTGCGGCGTTTTCGGTACGCTCGATACCCTACCCGACTATTGCGACAAGCTGATGCCCGCCGCAAAAAGCAACGAGGTAAAATGCGGCGCGGCACAAATAATTTCAACAGTCAAGAACGGCAAGCGCGGTATATTCAACGTCGAAATCAAGGACGTTGACTACTCCTCAACCGGCTCAAAATCCTTCAAAATCAAGGTCACCGACCCAACCCTGATAGCCCTCACGGGCGGCATCGTCCGCGGAATGTCAGGCAGCCCTATTATACAAGATGGGAAATTAGTTGGAGCGGTCACCCACGTGATGGTTGCTGACCCAACGGAAGGATACGGGATTTTTATAGAGAATATGTTAAACGCGGCAGAAAGTCAGGTGCAGCAAAAGGCGGCGTAATGAGGAAAAAGTGAAATTATACTCCTTGCGAGCTTCGCCGCTCGAGCGGCGGCACTTCGTGTATTGCTCCGTTTACGGAGCGCTCGCGGGGCAATCTGCGCTCGCTTGCTGACAATCAAGCTTGTCGATTCGCTTCGCTTGATTATAGAAAAAGTTGTCCCTATTTGAACACACTCCACGAGTGAGTTATAATAGGGACAACAGTCTTTCGTCCGAGCATTATTCGATTTTAATAGTAATTGTGTTATCCCTATTATAACACACTGGTATTCCCTGGACAATGCCGCATCATATAGAACTTATGTTATGGTGATGTTCATATCTATATCAAGAGATATATCCATATATTCCTTTTTATAGCCCGTTTTCTTTACACCACTGTTTGATTTGCTCATAATCGAATTCACCAACAACATCCCACTCAAATTTGGTATATCTAAATGATATTTTACCGGGGTTACCGCATTCTAAAAAAACAAATTCAAAAGTTCCGTTTTCAAGCTGATTATTTTCCATTATTTCAGCATCGTCGTATCTGAAATCTTCGCAAAACTCGCATTCAACATTTTCAATACCATCAAATTTCAAGGTTAAAACAACACGGTTATTTACATCGTCGACAAGTTCTTCTAACTCGTTAATGATATAGTGATAGCTGCCAAGACATATAATAAACTCAACGGTGCTGTTTATCCACTTGAAGCCATACATGCTTGCATCGTGCAAATTTATACTATCAGCCGCCTTGTTAAGCAGATCTAATAACTCTTGCTTTTTCATTGTAATCATCTCCTAAAGTTGTACGTTTTGTCCTTTGGTGCTAAGTGCGACTCCTTGGAGCCATCCGCGCACACGTTTCCATACCTATCAACATATTTTTCCATCTCGCCAAGCTTTCTTCTTTCTTTAATGCTTTTGGCGTTTTCCCAGTGGTAGTGTTCATCTTCATATCGCCCTTTTTTGAACTCTTTGCTATCATATCGAACCATCTGAGAAGTTGATTTGCGTTGGAATTCCCTATGCTTTTTAGTCTTATCTTTCACATTAGTGGTTTCTCTCCACCCTTTTCGCGTAAGAGCATCCGGGTTTTTCGGCAAATATGAACCGCTATACACGCCATATCTTTTGCACCAATTGTTATACTGTTGCTGACGTGCATCTTGTGGTCGCTTTATCTTTTCGGAAATCGTTTTTGGCGGATTTTTCACTCTTTTGTAATGCTCCGGCTTTCGAGAGTGCTTATATACCCACTGATTAACAAGTTTTATTAATCCCATAAAATTATAACATCCTTTCATATATTTGTCAATCTTTTTTGATTGCACTCATATTATAGCACTAGCAAAACAAGAATAATAGCATACAATCGCATTCATATATTGTATTACACTTATTTATTAAGAATAGTGAATATTACTTGATATATATCAAAAAATATATTGATTTTGCATTACATTTATGATATACTATGATTATGAGAGATAAATTTTACCCACAAACAATGACATTACGTGTTCCGAGCTTGTTAGCAAGACTTATGACCGCTGAAGTTTCTAAAAGAAATTTCATTAAGAAAAACGGACTTGGAAACGAAAATGAATTTTTCAACAAAATGCTTCCTAACATGCTTGCTTATCGCGCTTACAAGAAAGGATTTTTGCGCGAATATCTTGATAAAAACATTAAAGCAAGCATAGCTGAAGGAATGCAAGAAAAAATACTCGACTTTTTAGCCGAGTCATTTGATTACTTGTATTTTGACGAAAGCGAATACGAGTGCGATGATATTATTAATATTCGATTTGACGTTAAAAACGAAGATTTATATGCAGAGCTGTTTGCCAGACTTGATTCTATAGGAATAAAACGCAGCGCATATCTTCGCAATTTAATTCACGAATACTTTAATCAGTCCGAATATCAAAAAGAGCGAATTTGCTTTAACGAGGAGTATAACAAACTGAACGAGGCTATAGAGAACGAGCTTATTCTTCAATTTAACATTGGCGGCAGGGTTATACGCGCTCTTTGCGCAGCGCTTGAGTTTTCGGTAAAAAAAGAGCATTGGTATTTGTTATATTTCGAAAAAGATAAATTTGACACTTTGTACTCTATTCCTATTTACAATGTCAGCAAAATACTTTTACTTGAGAAAACAATGCGCGAGCCGAACGAAGAAATATCCAAGCAAATAAACATACTCGTTGAAAACGGAAAATTTGACGAAAAAGAAAATTTCATTTTAGGGGGTGATAGCAATGCCTAAATCTCCTTTTTTGAAAAAGGGCAAACCATCAAAAAACATAACACTCGAAAACCGCCGCAAACAGAAGTTTGCTATATGGGATTATTACAAAAAGAAAAATCAACAATCGTCAAAGAAGGCCCAAAAAAATCCAAAGTAAAACAATGGAAACAAAAATTATTTGGGTGGGAATCGTCCTATGAATTCCCTCGCTTATAAACGTTAAAAAATCAAGAAAAATAGTTCGCTATCAGCTGTTTGGGTGGCAAATATGCTAAAATACTACGACTAAAGACGTTTTTTCTCAATAAATGGTGTCGAAGATGTCAATAATTTGTTAAAATCTGTTGTCCCTACTTGAACACACTCGTGTCAGGCAGCCCTATCATACAGGATGGGAAGCTCGTCGGCGCTGTAACTCACGTTATGGTAGCAAATCCAACTGAAGGGTATGGAATTTTCATTGAGAATATGCTAAACGCGGCAGAATTCAATGCTATGCCGAAGGCGGCATAAAATAAAAAGCAAAATCATTCCGTTTCAGGTCTGATTTTGCTTTTTTATTTGTTTTAGTTTGTTCTATAATCGGTTGGTGTTACCCCAACGTACAGCATAAAATTTCTGTTAAAGCTCCTCAAGGATTTGTATCCGCATTCGTATGCGCATTCAAGCACTGTTTTATCACTGTTTTTTAACATATAGCATGCCCTGCTGATTCTGTATCGGTTGACGCAGGAAACAAACGTCATATTGGTAAATTCCTTGAAATATCTGGAGAGATAGGAGCTGTTATATCCAATGGCGATACTCAAATCCTCAAGAGTACAGCTTTTGTTAAAATTGTTATCAATAAAATCAAATATAGCACGCAACAAGCCATTTTCAATGCTTGGATCTATTGATGCAAATCAGGGCGACTATTTGCTCGGTTGGGATACTGACGAGTTTCCGTACGACGTATACGAGAGCACTATGTGCATGTACGAGGTGCTTAAGGCAGGCGGTCTTACGGGCGGCCTCAACTTTGATGCAAAAAACCGCAGACCCTCAAACACCTACGAGGATATGTTCTATGCATATATTCTTGGTATGGATACCTTTGCGCTCGGTCTTATCAAGGCCGCAGAGCTCATCGAGAACGGCGAGCTTGATATGTTCGTTGAGAAAAAATACTCGAGCTTTAACAGCGAGCTTGGACAGAAGATAAGAGCAGGAAAAACAACTCTTGCCGAGCTTGCAGAACACGCGGAAAAAATGCGCACTTGCCCGACACCGAACAGCGGCAGACAGGAATATTTGGAGAGCGTTCTGAACAGAACGCTGTTTGGATAAAAGCTACTCTGAAATTGCTATCCAAAAGGCGAAACAACTGCATAAATAAAATTTGAGAGGGTTGCCCTAAGGCTTCCCTCTCTTTTTGTATTTACTTTATATGCTCTATGAGAGCAATAAAATGTATACTTTTCAGATTGCTTAGAAACTACACTGTATCACAATTACAATAAAAATAAATACTAATTACAAAATGTTTACGCCGCTTTCCTTTTGGAATGCTTCGGCATCTACTTGCTTTAATCTGCCGCTTATACCGCAAACCTCCGAACAAACAAAAAATACGGGCAAATCACTTTCACAATACTGATATGTAAATGTGTTAGTGTAAATAGTTTCACTTGTTTCAGTCGTAAGAATCAGTGTTACTGTATGATAACCGGGATTAAGTCTGACTTGTTGATATTTGACAGATTTAGAACTAAACAACACTACGCCGTCCATTTTTATTTCATAATAGCTAAGCGAAGAAAATTTTTTAAAATAAAACATAACTGTGTCGCCGTATTTCTGTTTCATTACAGCGTTTAATACAGCCTCATAGTTGTTTTCCTTCATCAATCTATCTATTTCTGCTCTTTCAGCCTTATACTTTTCATTTTCTATGTAATCAATTTCTCTTTCTATTTGTGTACCCGCTTCAGCTTCAGCTCTATCATATTCAAGAATTTCTTCATCTTCATTTATTTGTGTAATTTTTTTCTTAAGTTGATTATTGCGAAGCTTAACCGTTATTCCGGAAATAACAAACGATGCCGCAGCGAAAATTAAATATGTAAGCACGGGACTTACTATTTCAAGCTTTAAAATGAACAGATTAACAACTACGGATAAGCAAATAATTATAAAAGCATAAAGAAAAACCGCACCTGCCGATTTTGAAAGCGAACGCCTACACTTATTTCTGCTTTTAATCATTTCTTTAACTCTTCCTGATGCAGCTGCAAATTGGTTTTCAGAATTGGTTATGCTTCTTTGATAAACCTCTTTACACTCATTTTTTATTTTTAATTCTAAATCGTTGCTTTTTGCAACGAGCTCCGCTTGTCTTTTCTTGGTTTCCTCCCACAACGCACCAAGGTCTTCCGAATTAATATCTTCTGGATTAATAACAGATAGTTTATTCATTTTAACTTCTTCCTTTCCAATAGCCGTAAGGCTACTTATAGCCTACATTGTATCATATATAGCCCATTTTGTCAAGGAGTTTAGGCTACAATTAAACTAAAGTATTTTGAGGAGAAGCAAGAATGGATACTTACACTACGGTAAAAAACAGAATATTACAATTACTGGGCGAAAGAAAAATGTCAATACACAGGCTTGCTATGGAATCGGCGGTCGCTCCCTCGTCAATAAAAAATATTTTATACGGAAAAAGCAAAAATCCCGGAATAGTGACCTTAAAAATGCTTTGTGACGGTTTTGGAATAACACTGATTGAATTTTTCAACACCGAAGAATTCAACAAGCTGGAACAAGAAATAAAATAAACTTATTATCTTTGTTACACACCGGAATGGCTTATATATCATTCAAAACAGCGAGCTTATCGGCGCGGTGACCCATGTTATACTCATTTACGTTGCAAGCGTTACCGATTGGGACCGCGCACAAAACGGAGTAATACCAAAAGCTGCATAAATAAAATTTGAGAGAAACCACTTGACTATTTATCATTGATAAACTATAATTAACTAGCACCTGAAGCAATCAATGTAAGGAGTTGCGTATGAAACAAAACTATGATGTTGCCGCATATGTATGGCCGGCATATACAGGTGATGATCTGCGTGCAAGAATGTTTTGGCCAGAAGGATTTGGAGAATGGTAAACAGTAAAAAACGTTCTAAAGAACAGCGCCGACAAGCCTGCTGATTACGTGTGGGACAGGCAGCCTTTATGGGGATACGTAAACGAAGCGAACCCCGATGTTATGGAAATGGAGATCAACTGTGCTTACAACCACGGAATCAACGTATTCATTTACGATTGGTATTGGTATGATAACAGACCTTTCCTTGAAAACTGTCTTAACGACGGCTACCTTAAGGCTAAAAACAAAAAAAATACCACCAAAAATACGGAGTTGACCTCGGCAACTATTTCCACAAGCACGGAAAGGTTTCACTTGTTCAATCAACAGGCGAACGCAACGAAACATCACAGAATTTGTATTCCCGAGGAATAGATATATCAAACCCCGAGGCGGTTGCCTTTGCGAGAGAGATATACACCGAATACGGCAAATTCTTTTATGAGCTTGGTTGCCGCAGCTTTGACATCGGAGGTGACGAGCTGCTCGGATGGAGGCGCGGAGCTTATTGACCCCACCGTTTCCAAGTGGTCTAACCTTGATCACTGGGAGGAATATGCAAAAGTTCGCACAGGAAAAGAAAACGCTGTTGCATACGATGCCTTCATACTCTATATGAACGATATTACGGCACTTCTGCGCAGCATCGGCTACGAATCAGTTCGCATGTGGAATGATGACGTTTATCGCATATCCGATACGGACTGGCAATGCGCGGCAGAAATCGACAAATCGATAGACATACAGTATTGGTCGCCGCACACTAATAACGGCGAGGGCACAGCGCAATTTTATATTGACAAGGGACACAATGTATATAATTTTGCAAGGCTTTATACCTACTACACGCTTTACCCGGATAAAGCACCCTCGTATGTTACTCCGGAGGCTATTATGAAGGAGTGGAATCCTTACATTTTTGCTCCCAAGAACTCTGAGTGTACAACCGACAATACTTACATTTTTCCTCCGTTCATGCCCGGAAACATTATTTCTGCCCCAAATGAAAAAGTAAAGGGCGCCGGTTTCTGTCTTTGGACAGATTGTCCCTCGGCTGAAACTGAGGATGAAATTCTCGAAAATATGCGTCCATATTTCACAGCTATTGCGAAAAAAAGCATTTAAATAATTCTAAAGTTATAAAAAACAAAAAACGGTCTATCCCCTACCCCGTGTGGAGTTTTAGGTGGATAGACCGTTTGATTTTTAGTTAAGAGAATCTATATATCTGCAAGCAGATAATGCCGCTACTGCGCCGTCTGCCGTCGCTGTTGTTACCTGACGCACGGATTTTGTACGGCAGTCACCGGCAACGAATATTCCGTTTTGCGCGGTTTTGGGAAGGCAGTCCTCGCCGGAAACTATGTATCCGCACTCGTCAAGCTCAACGAGAGGAGCGAAAGGGGTGTTTTCCGGGATTTGACCGATTGCGACAAATATTCCGTCAACAGATATTTCGCGCTCGGCACCGAGCTCATTTTTTATAACGATGCCTTTGATCTCCGAATCACCAACGAGGCGAGCAACGGTGTGCGAGAGAATTATCTCGACGTTTGCGCGAGCCTTGATGTTATTGATTAAGCTTTCCTCACCTGTGAAAAATGCGAGGTTTTGGATAACGTAGACCTTTTTGGCGGTTTCCGAAAGTAGCACGGCTTCCTGAAGTGCGGTGTTGCCGCCACCGATTATAGCAACGGTTTTGCCCTTATAGAAGGCTCCGTCACATACTGCACAATAGGATATACCCTCACCGACAAACTCATCCTCGCGCTCAATGCCGAGAGGACGGTGGCGCGAGCCTGTCGCAATTATAACGCTTTTTGCCTCAAACGCATTGTTTTCGGTGATAACGAGGTACCCCGTGTCACTTTTTTCAACTGATTTGACCTCATCAAGCTCAATTTCTACGCCGTGGGTTATTACCTGTTCAAGCAACTTTTCAGCGAACTCATTGCCGCTCATTGCAAGAAAGCCGGGGTAATTTTCGACTCTCGGAGAATGGGTAATCTGACCGCCGAAGGTGGACCTTTCAATCAGAAGCGCGGTCTTTTCTGCGCGGCGCGCATAGAGCGCCGCGGTAAGACCTGCAGGGCCGGCACCAACTATTATAATATCGTACATTGATGTCTCCTATTATTTACGCTCGGTAAATGCTTTGATATTGGAGAGATTTACTATCTTCTCAACCTTACCGCCGCTTATGCTGATAAGAGTGGGAGCCTGACGGACTCCGTATTTTTCGGTAAGCTCGGGGTGGTCTGCCGCCATCAGCTTTTCATAGGGGATTCCTGCTTTTTCAAGGAAGAGTGTAGCCGCCTTACAGTTGGGGCAGGTGGGAGTTGCAAAAAGAAGAACCTTTTCCTCAAGAGTATCTGCCTCCATCAGCTTTTCCTCGTCAACAACCTTCGAGAGATTGAGCGGAGATTTGCCTGTGAGCTTGGATTTAGCATATACCTTTCTATCTCTGAACTCCTGGCTCTTACCGTCGTTCCAGTTCTGAACGGGGCGGTAGTAGCCTGTGATACGGCTGTAAACCTCGGTTTTTTCGCCGCAGGTAGGACAGGTATACTTCTCGCCTGCTATATAGCCGTGGCTCTTACATACGGAGTATGTGGGCGAGAGGGTGTAATACGGAAGCTTATAATTCTCCGCGATAGTACGGATAAGAGTTGCGGCGCTCTTCCACGAGGGAAGCTTTTCGCCAAGGAATGCGTGGAATACCGTACCCGAGGTATAAAGAGTCTGGAGCTCGTCCTGAATATCGAGTGCGGCAAAGATGTCGTCGGTATAGCCAACGGGAAGATGCGAGGAGTTGGTGTAATAGGGAGTCTCGTTTTTCTGAGGATCCGATGCGGTTTTGATTGCGGGATAGCGGCGGACGTCGTGCTTTGCAAGACGGTAGGACGTAGACTCTGCGGGAGTTGCCTCAAGGTTGTAAAGATCGCCGTACTCCTCCTGATAGTCGGAGAGGCGCTCGCGCATATGGTTGAGCACTTCCTTGGTAAATTCCTGCGTTGCGGGATCGGTCATATCGTTGCCGAGCCACTTCGCATTGAGTCCAACCTCGTTCATACCTACAAGACCGATGGTGGAGAAATGGTTTGCAAAGGTGCCGAGATAGCGCTTGGTATAGGGATAGAGGCCCTCGTCAAGAAGCTTGGTGATAACGGTACGCTTGATTTTGAGGGAGCGAGCCGCAATGTCCATCATATGATCGAGGCGCTTGTAGAAATCCTCCTTATCGCCTGCGAGATATGCAATTCTGGGCATATTGATCGTAACAACGCCCACCGAGCCGGTGCTTTCACCGCTTCCAAAGAAGCCGCCCGACTTTTTGCGGAGCTCGCGGAGGTCGAGACGAAGACGGCAGCACATACTGCGCACGTCGCTGGGCTCCATATCGCTGTTGATGTAGTTGGAGAAGTAGGGGGTTCCGTACTTCGAGGTCATCTCAAAGAGAAGCTTGTTGTTCTCGGTTTCTGACCAGTCGAAATCTGCGGTTATGGAATAGGTGGGAATAGGATACTGGAAGCCTCTGCCGTTAGCATCGCCCTCTATCATAGTTTCAATAAAGGCGCGGTTTACCATATCCATCTCTGCCTTACAGTCCTTATACTTGAAGGGCATTTCCTTGCCGCCTACAATTGCGGGAAGCTCTGCGAGATCGGCAGGCACGGTCCAGTCAAGAGTTATGTTCGAGAAGGGGGCCTGTGTTCCCCATCTTGACGGAGTGTTAACGCCGTAGATGAATGACTCAATGCACTTCTTAACCGCGTCATAGGAAAGATTATCGGCCTTAACGAAGGGAGCGAGGTAGGTGTCAAAGGAGGAGAATGCCTGCGCACCTGCCCACTCGTTCTGCATAATACCGAGGAAGTTTACCATCTGGTTACAAAGGGTTGCGAGGTGCTTCGCGGGAGCCGAGGTGATCTTGCCCGTTACTCCGCCGAGTCCCTCCTGAATGAGCTGCTTAAGCGACCAGCCTGCACAGTAGCCCGTAAGCATAGCTAGGTCGTGAATATGTATATCGGCATTTCTGTGCGCGTTTGCTATTTCATCATCGTAAACCTCGGAGAGCCAGTAGTTTGCGGTGATTGCGCCGGAGTTGTTAAGAATAAGTCCGCCAACCGAATAGGTAACGGTGGAATTTTCCTTTACTCTCCAGTCTGTAACCTTTACGTAGCTGTCAACTATTTCCTTATAGTCGAGAATAGTTGATTTAAGGTTACGCATTTTTTCGTGCTGGCGGCGGTAAAGAATGTACGCCTTTGCAACGTCATCATAGCCTGCCTGTATGAGAACCGACTCAACGCTGTCCTGAATGTCCTCAACGGCAATGTGATGATCCTTAATCTTAGGCTCAAAATCTGCCGTAACCTTCAAAGCGAGGAAATCGATGATGTTCTGATTGTAATCCCTTTCCTGCGCGTCAAACGCAAGGGAAATCGCTTTTGCTATCTTCTGAATGTCAAAGTCAGCGATTTTTCCGTCTCTTTTTAAAACTGTGTACATTTTGCTCTCCTATATACATTGTAATTTTATTGTCAAAAAATGCCGAAACAAAAAAGTCGGCGTACTATTAGTATAGTATATCCACCGACCTTTGTCAATAATAAAAAATCAAAATATTGTGTTTTCTTTGATTTTTGTCACAATATATAGTATGCCTATCCCCTTATTTGTGCATTTGGTACATACGCAAAAACGACGTCGAGAAGTGCCGAAATTTCTGCCTCGGAATAACTCGAAAAACCATGCTCAATGACGTCCTCGGAGTCCTTATACGGTTGAAGAAAATATGCACGTGCTCCCCGTATCCATCTGCCGATTTCCAAAAAATCCTCTTTTGTATGAAGCTCACGCACAACGGTCGTCCTGAATTCATACTCCACCGCACCGGAAAGCAAAAAATCAACGCTCTCGGACACTGCAGACAAGTCAAGACCGCTTATTCCGGAGGCGCGCGCGTAGCCCGCAGGCGAGCTTTTTATATCCATCGCGATATAATCAACAAGCCCTGCTGCAACAAGCTCCTTTATCATTTTGGGATTTGTACCGTTGGTGTCAAGCTTTACCGCAAAGCCCATTTCCTTGATTTTTACTATAAGCTCGGGCAGCTCCTTGTAAAGAGTCGGCTCGCCACCGGATATGCAAACTCCGCCGAGCTTACCACGCCTTGATTCAAGAAAAGCGAAAAGCTCCCCCTCGCTTATCCCCTCTGCCCCGTCGCCAAGAACGAGAGAGCCGTTGTGACAAAACGGGCAACGGAAATTACAGCCGCCAAGAAAAACCGTTGCGGCGATTTTGCCGGGATAATCAAGCAGTGTCAGCTTTTGAAGTCCTTTAATTACCATTACTGTCTCCGTGATATTCTTGATGTATATATTATACAGTAAAACTTCTCTTCTGTCAAACTCTTTTTGAGAAAAATCGGCAAGCCTATATGTAAATGTTTCTTTGCTTTTTATTCACTCCGTGAACAAATATTTTTGCTCTAAAAAGTTACACGCCCCCTATTTTAGTGTGTATTTTCACCTCTTTTGGAGATAATTCTAACATAGAGGCAAAAACGCCTTAACAGAATTTTTCGGGGTGTTGATATGAGAAAAAATTACGTGGAGATATGCGGTGTTGATACGTCAAGCCTGACAACGCTCTCCGAGGCGAAAAAGCGTGAGCTTTTGGAGCGGGCAAAGGAGGGCGACATGGCGGCGCGCGAGGAGCTTATCGTTGGTAATCTACGGCTTGTTTTGAGCGTTATAAGCAAGTTTTCCTCAAAAAACGACAGTGCAAACGACCTTTTCCAAGTAGGGTGTATAGGACTTATAAAGGCTATTGATAATTTTAATCTCGAACTTGACGTTAAATTTTCCACCTACGCGGTGCCAATGATAATCGGTGAGGTGCGCAGACACCTGCGTGATAATAATTCGGTGCGTATTTCGCGCAGTATGAGAGACCTTGCCTACCGTGCGCTACAGGTGAAGGAGGAAATCTCCGCAACGAAGCAAAGAGATGCAACCCTTGCCGAAATTGCCGAAATCCTCGGCGAAAGTGAGCGCGCCGTAGGCGCGGCTATGGAAGCAATAGTCGAGCCCGTGTCACTTTATGACTCGGTTTTTTCGGATGGCGGCGAGGACAGTATGTTCGTAATTGATAAGCTGACGATGGATTCGGACACGGACGGCGATTGGGTTGAAAGCATAACACTAAGAGAGGCGCTCAAAAAGCTCAGCTCACGTGAGATGAATATAATCTCGCGCAGATTTTACAAGGGCAAAACACAAATGGAAATCGCCGACGAGATAGGTATCAGTCAGGCTCAGGTATCACGTCTTGAAAAGGGTGCTATCGAGAAGCTGCGCCGCTATATGCAATAAAAAAACGCCCCAACGGGCGTTTTTTTATTATTTTTTTAATCCGTGTCCTTTTTGCCAAACGTAAACTGGAAAACGCACGCGCCAATGCCGAGAACCACACCGACAGCAAGAGGAACCCAGAGGTTAGCAAGACCGCAAATCATAACCATAATGATATACATAGCGGCTACCATTCCACCAATACTCGTTTCAATAATGAACAGGATTCTGAAAAGAACAACGTGAAGAATACCTATAATAATGCCGAGAACGATGGGAATGATGAGGTTCATAGGCATCTCGGCGAACATTTCGTAGCCTGCCGCTACAACCAGTCCGTTAACAAACGAGCCGAGCATAGCGCCTGCCGCCATACCGCTCAAGAAAAGCGCAAGCTTGTATATGCCGAGCATAAGAACAGCAACGACTATTGCGAGAATAATACATATAACAACCTTTGCTATAAGGTTATTTATCTCAAACAGGTTGCATATAAAAATTCCGCCCCAGACGCCGAGGAATGCGCCGACAACGCCGAGAAGTATTCTGAAAATCTGGTATCCGAAGAGCGCAAAGGCTATGCAAGCCGCCGCGATAGCGATAAGAATCGGAATCGAGCCGCCGCCAAGCGAATCAATCGCCGAGGTTACTGTATTTAAAAGATCTGCCATAATAAAGTCCTTTCTTTATGTAAATAATTTCACTTCAAATTAAAGCGCGTGACCCTCGTTGTCAAAAAGAGGAAGCTTTTCAAGATATATTATATCCTCTCTTTCAGCCGCCTCGCCCTCTGCGAGTATTGCCATTTTACCAACGACCTCGCCGCCGGACTGCTTTACAAGGTTTTCAAGCGAAAGAAGCGAGCCGCCCGTGCTGATTACGTCGTCAACTATAAGAACACGCTTGCCCTTCATAAATTCGGCATCGTCACCGTTGATATAAAGTGTCTGCTTTGCCGCGGTGGTGATGGACTGCGTTTCGCACTTTACCACGTCGCGCATATAGAGCTTGACCGATTTGCGAGCGAGAACGTATCTGTTCTTACCCGAATAGCGGCACATTGCGTGAATGAGAGGAATACCCTTCGATTCCGCGGTAATCATAACGTCGTGCTCGGGTGCGAGCTTGTTAAGCTCCTCGGCACAGCGCTCTGTCAGCTCCACGTCGCCAAAAAGAATAAATGCACCTATGTTAAGTGCGCCTGAAATGGGGCAAAGAGGAAGATCGCGCTCGAGCCCCGCTACCTTAATAGTATAAACCATGTCAAAAACCTCTTTTAATTAACTTACATATATAGTATATAATAAAAAAGGAAAAAAAGCAAGTGTTACGCAAATAAAAATAAAAAGGATGACACCGCAAATACGGAGTCACCCTTTTTATTAGGCAAAGAAATAATGATTTCTTATGGTGAACAGATATTCCCTGTTTTTCACTATCCACGACGATTCGGAGGCGGAGGGGCGCAAAAAGTATAACGCATCAGGAGATACGGAGAAGCCGTCAAGGCATATTTTTGCCGCTAAAACCGCGCTTGCCGTAGGTGCCTGATATATCGTTCCGTTTGCTACGGGGCTGAACTGAACGCCGTATTTTCTGTCAAATATGACGCCCCATATAGTGTTTGGAAACGCGCTCGAGCGCACGCGGTTGAGCACTACGTTGCCAACGGCTATCTGACCTATGAGCGGCTCTCCCCTGCTCTCCGCGCTTATAATTCGCGAAAGCCAGTAGACCGCATCCGCATCGTAAAAGCTCGCGCCGCTCTTAACGGGTGCTATATTGCCCGTAAGCCTTGCCGCACTGCCATCCTGCGTAAGAGTCAATGAAAACGCACGCGCAAGGGTCCTTGCAGGCACGTACATTCTTCCGTTTGAAAGAATAACAGACGGTGTGGAGGAGAAAAACACCCTGCCGTTTGCATACAGGGCGTATGCCCCGTCCGATACGGATACGTTGTGACCGCCGCCGGTAACGGTTATGGTGCGGGAGCTCGAATTATAGTTCACCGAGAGCGATGATACCGAGCTTATAAACTGTCTTATAGGTATGTACACCTCGCCGTTTATCACCCTGCCGATGCCGCCGAGATTTTGTGAGCCGAGGTAGACATCACTCGCGGAATATGCGTACACGGATTTCTGTGAAACCGTGGATAAGCTGTATTCTCGCTCAATCGCTCTTGCATCGGCTACCCGTGCCTCTGCCGCCGCGGCTTGTCCGTAAGCATCGCTACTACCTGCCGCAGATGACGGTACGGTGAATCCCGTAAGCGCCGCGGCAATACATATTACAGCACAAATTTTCGTTAGCTTTTTATTCATTCATTACCTTCCTTTCCTTGTATTGCAGGCACGGCAGTGGCCCCGTACCCGCTATGTGAAATATTGTATCACAGCCTATGCATAAATAGCAATGCAAAATATATGGTAAATGAGGAAAGGTAAGGAACAAACAGAAAAGGCGCGGTTGCCCGCGCCTTTAATGTCAATCAATCAATCTAATGCTTTATTCGTGTTATTAAATTAAAATTTGTTTCGTTCCTTTAGGAACACCATTTATTTACTTTATCAGTTACCGAGATTAATAATTCTTAATAGCGGATACTGCGCCGAAGTAGAGCCAAGCAGCCTCAGCAAGCTCAGTGAGGGTGGTGCCGGTCTGACCCTGAATGGAGTAGAGGTAACCTGCAAGAGAGTAGTTAGCCTGTGCAACAACCTCTTCACCGTTCATAACCTTGATAGTAAACTCGTTGTCAAGGTAGTGAGCATTAGCGTTCTGAATATAATAGTTACCGTCGGACTTCTTCGCGGGAGTTGCAACCGAGCAAGTGATGGTGTAGCCTGCCTCGGTGAGAGCTGCCTTAGGAGTAATCTTGAACACGAAGGAGCCAAGGCTGTCTGCGCCGACTGCACCGGTTACAGATTCAATGTAGGTGCTGAGAGCGGATACGTCAGGAGCTGCGGTTACGCCAAGCTCACGAGCCTCGGGAAGATATTCCTGAGCTATGCCGTTGTAAACTGCAAGGAAGGCATCGGTGGTAGTTTCGCCTGCAGCATTGTTAGCTGCAATAACGTAGCCTGCCCAAGCTGCGATAGCTTCCTTCTGTGCCTGGCTGTGGTTGTTCTCAAGAACTCTCTGAACGTAGTTTGCTACGTTTGCAGTAATAGCATAGGTGAGAGTTTTGCCCTCGTAGGTAAAGGTTACGGAAACGGAAATACCGTTGTCAACCTGATGGATCTGAGGCCATACGGACATGCAGTTAACTGCAGTGTCAGCAACGGTGTATCCGGTGTTAGCGTTAAGGTTAGCCCAACGGTTGGTTCCGTTAAGGCTCGCGTCGGTGAGAGTTACACCTGCGGGAGCGTTTGCGGGAACGTAAACGTTAATGCTGGAGTGAGAGAGATATGCCCAGTTCATCCAGAGCGGAACCTTACCTACGGTGTAATCAGCCGCGGAGCCCGCAACGAGAGTGAAGGCAACCTCGGTTGCATCGGTGGGAACGAGAGTGGTCTTCTCGCCGTTAGCGTTGGTCCAATCGGTGTAATGAGCATTTACCCAACCGTCAGCAACAGGAACGCCGGGAGCAGAAGCGTTAAGACCGGGGATACCTACGGTAGTGCCGAGAACGGTAGTGCCGTCGGTGTCATACCAGGTAACGTTAGCAAGCTTGGAAGAGTCTGCAGTGTACTTCTGGAATGTGTAGGTGGTTTCGGTAGTAGCTATAGCGTAGCTTACAACACCGTTAGTGGTCGAGAAGGTGATCTTCTGTACGGGAACAACTATGCTGTTAGCTGCATCGTAAGCATCGATATTCTCTGAGTATTTGAGAAGCGAGATCTCAGCATCGGCTGAAATCCAGTTGCCTGCGCCGAGGTATGCAGAACCGCCGAGGTCTGCAGGGCTTCCATTGTTCTTCCACGAAGCCTCATACTTAAATTTAGCGGTCGATGCGATGTAGCAGTTAGTGATAGTTGCGTCCGTAAGTCCGGGGACGAATACGTTAATTACATAGTCAAGGAATATACAGTTATCAGCCGTGAAGGTGTGAGGCACGGTATTGGTATAATAGATATCAAAGCCGTGGATATCGCCGAAGGTTGCGTTCTTAAGGCTAACGTTTGTTTTAGCGCTTGCGTTTGCATACATGTAACCGCCGTTGTCGGAGGAGTTACCCTTAGCATAGTAGCCGCCGTCAATGTTGAGGTTGATGGTGGTGCCCCAGGAAGCAACAAGACAGGGAACGAATACAGCGAGGTTTTCACCCTCGAAATTGATAACAGCCGATGAAGAAGAGGGCTGAATAAATACACCCTGATAGTTGGTACCGCTGGTATTGTGAGCCTTTACTACGGTAGAGCCTTCTACGTCACCCTTGATGGTGAAGTTAGCACCGGGAGAGAAGGTAGCATACTTAGCGGTAACCTTAACGTCGGAGAGTACGTGACCGTTGAGGTCAATGGTAAGGTTCTTGCTGATTGATATAGGAGCCGTATCGGGAATCACTACGTCAGCAAGAAGGGTGATGGTGGAGTTGGGCTTTGCAAGCTCAACTATCTCAGAAAGAGTGTTATCGTCGAAGCCGATAGCTGCGTTGCCGGTAGCATCAACGTAAGAGTAAAGGGGAAGCTTGCTCTTGATGATGGGGTTGTAGGTAACGCTCGTGCCGAGCATTTCGTCGGTTACTACAGCGTCAGCTGCAAGCTCTTCGCTTGTATCAGCGTTCGTCCAGCCTGCAAGGTAGTAGTAACGGCCGTCTACGGTAACGCCCCAAGCGTAGCCGTTTTCAACAGCCTGCTCGTATGCGTCGTAGATGTTAGCGCCGATACCGAGCTCGGAGGTAGCGTTGCCGGGGTGAGTTGCATCACATTCAGCAAGTCCGCAGTTACAAGCGCCCCAGGTAACGGTGTAGGGGTCGGTAATCTCGGAGGTGAAGTAGCAGAGTGCAACATCATCGTACTCAACCTGCCAGCCCTCAGCAACCTTAAGGTGATCGCCTACGGAATATTCGCCGGGGTAGATTTCAAGATACTTATCAAGGGTTACGTCCTTGGTAAGATCAGCGTTGAGAAGGAGCACGTCGTCATCAGCAGCTGCTGCAACAGCCTTGTTAAAGCTATCGTAGTAGGTGCCCTGAGTTTCGTTGGTAGCCGCGAGAGTACCGAAGGGCATGTTCTCGGGGTCGTAAACGTTAACGTCAGCGAGGGTAATGCTTGTGCCGTCGGTAAGAACGGTCTTAAGGTTACCGTTGTACTCATTGCTGAGCATACGAACGTTGAAGTTATCGATAGCGAGCTGAGCCTCGGTATCGTTACCGGCTACGTTAACTCTGACGTCACAGTAGTTGAAGTTGGTCTTATCTGAATTCCAGTAAACCGATGCGTCGGGACATGCGCTGTTATCGAACCAAACGAACGAGTCTACGAGAGCACCGTTTGCATACAAATACTCGGTGGTTCTAACATAATTAACGCCGTCACCGTCCTGAAGAATCTCGTTCTCAAGAACTACGGTAATGTGAGTCCAAGAGGTGCCGAGGACGATCTTACCGTTAGCTACCCAAGCGCCGGCGGAATTATAGCAGTTGATCTTACCGTCTGCCTGAATATTCAGAACGCTTGTGGGAAGTCCCGTACCGGTGTACTTAGTAGCATTATCAACGAAGGAGTTAGCGGTAGCGCCGTCAGCAACGGTTCTTCTGAGGAACTGAATGTTTGCGTTCTTAGGAGCAACACCTTCGGTGGGAAGCATAAGGTCTACGTCCATAACGATGTATTTTACATCGGTGCCTGCCTTACCTGTCATATTAAGCACTTCGCCGGAAGCGGAGGGCTTGCTATGAAGATAACAGTCAATGTAGGTTGTGCTGCCACCAACCGTCGTGGTCCAGAGCATGTACTTGTTTTCCGTGTCATACTCGGAGGTAGTCATCTTAATCTTACCTGTTTCCTTCCAAACGATCTTAGGAACTGCGCCCTGAGATGTGGGAACGGTTGAAATGTCAGATTGAGCAACGCCGTCCAAATAGGACGCCTCTTCTGTGGGAGAGTCCTGGAAGTCGATGAGTATGCTCTGAGTAACGCCTGTTACAGCCGCTTCTTCAGTAGCAAATGCACTTACAACAAGCGCACCGCATATCAACGCCAACGCGAGGACAAGAGTCAAAATTTTGATTGACTTTTTCATTGGAGTGAAATTCCTTTCATATAAAAATTTTTAGAATTCATTTTGCACAAGGGGCAAAAAAACGCTTTAGGCGCTTCCCCATAGCGCCCACGTTTCAAAACCTTGTAAGTCGAGTTTACTCTATATAACAATGAAAGTCAATAACGTTTTTCACATTTTTTTAACTTTTCTGTAAAAAAAGTAGCAAAATGAACATTTTGGCGCAGGTTTTTTGTGCAAAAAGACATTTCGCCGAGTATCCTTATATTTATAATACATAAAAGCGTACATCTTCTACATTTTGCCTGTCGTCAAGCGAAAAAGACAAAAGTGAGAATTTTCTGAAAAGTTATCCAAAAACACTTGACAAACGAAAAAAACTGTGGTAGAATAATCGAGCGAATATGACACGGCCCGTTGGTCAAGCGGCTAAGACACGGCCCTCTCAAGGCTGAAACGGGAGTTCGATTCTCCCACGGGTCACCAAGTAAAGACGTCCGAGCAAAAGCTCGGACGTTTTTGCTTTGTAAAAGGAGGGATTCGAAGGGGAAACGGTGTAGAGCGGACTTCCTGTGGACGTCCGCGACCGTGGAAGACCGAGCGCGCAGTTCGCGCGAGAATCGAATCCCTCCCTCTGCGCCAAAAACAACCTAAATCGAATTGTTTCGGTTTAGGTTTTTTTATTCAAGACCAAAGGTCTTGTGCATGGCATCAATTCGCTCTCGCGAATTGTATGGAATCGCCCATCGGGCGTATGGCATCACGGCTCTGCCGTGATTTAGGACGGATAGGAGAAGAACGATGGCAAAACGCAATTTGCTTTTAGAGTATAGCGAAGAATTGGCAGTTAAAATTGTCAAGCTTTGCAGTGAGCACAAAATTGACTCCAACACCGTTTTTCAAATCAAGAAATCCTAGTCAAGCGTATTTGCCAATATTACCGAGGCGCAATATCCCCAGAGCCTTGCAGATATGCATTCCAAGCTCGAAATTGCAAGGAAAGAATGTGCAGAAACAGAGTCTTGGCTCAAGCTTATCTTTGCATCGGGTGCAATTGACGAGCAAACCTTCAAGTCGCTCCGTAATCTTTGCGGCAGAATAAAAAGAATGCTTACCTCATCTTGTATCACGATAGAAAAGAAACTAAAGTGGAGGCCGAATCCCTGCCCCGTCGCTTCTCTGTGAGAAGCCTCGTAGGACGGGGCAGATTCTCCCACGAGTTCTTCGTCGCTAATTACAAACAAAAAAGCGCCTCATCGGCGCTTTTTTGTTAGCTTATCTTTTCGGTTGCTTCTTCAACTGCGTTTGTCGAATCTGAAACGTCAGAATCCGAGCTTTTATTTTTATTCGCTTTCTTCCCTTCAAGTATATCGTCAAAACTGCACATCAGGGCGGCGGCGAGTCCGAGCCCCGCACCTATCAAGAGATTGGGCGTCAGCTCATCCATACCGAGCGCTACTGAAGCCACGCCTGTGACAACGGCGGCAAACGGCATAATGATTGCGACAGCGTTGGGCGAGATGTGCTTCATAGCGTTGGTTCTTATCGTCCAGCAGAGCGTGTTGGAAACGAGTCCGAGCGCCAAAAGCACGAGAAGATTCCATATATCAAAGGAAAATTTGAACTGCTCTATCGGTTGACCGTTGATATTTATGAAATTGAGGACAACCGCAGTTGCGCTCGAAATAACGAAGCGCACCCAGATTTGCACCATTACGTAGAGGGGAGCGTAGAATTTTTTGGCATACGTACCGGTTATGGCGATATTGACGCCATAGAAGCAGCCTGCGAGGGCGCAAAGGATTTCTCCTATGCCAAAGGATGCCGCACCGTCGGAAAAATTCATGCCCGTGAGCACAAACGAGCCTGCAAGGCAGACTATGCTTGCAATTATCGTAAGAACTCCGGGCCTTTTTCTGATAAGGATGAAAAGGAGTATCGGTACGACAACGCAGGAGAGGTTTTCAAGAAACGCGTATTTGGTGGGGGTGGTGTACTGCAGACCGATTTTTTGCACGAGGTCGGCAAGGCCGTTGAAGATTCCCGTGGGGATAGCGATTTTGAGCATATCATTCGTCAGTAAATCAAGCTTTTTTACCGAGAGGAGCAAAAGCGATACCGCCGCAATAAGAGAGGTCGCGGCGCTGTAAACTGCACCCGAGTAAAAATCATATATGTAGGATACCGTTGGCGGCACCAAGCCCCAGACGAGCACCACGAATATTATTCCCGCGTAAGCAAAAAGCTTAACGTTATTTTTGGTATTTATCTTCTCCATAGGACGCCTCTTTTAATGAATTGAGAATATTTTATCACAAGGGATTCATTTTGTAAAGTGGTTAAAAACAAAAAAGACGCAAATAGCATTGCTTTTTTCGGTTTTTAGTGTTAAAATTAGTATGGAGTATGATATTTTGACAGCAGAAACGGAGCTTTTATGGATTTCAGACGTCTTAATCCCGTTGTCAGAGAAGCGGGAATTTATGAAAAAATAACAAACACAAAAAAGTGCCGCGCTTACGATGCGAGGCTGATATATTTGATATCGGGCGACGTTACGGTTGGGATAGATAATGAGAAAAAATTCCACCTCGGAGCAGGAAACCTTCTCTACATCCCGGCAGGCACCGCATATCAGCTAAAGGGCAAATATCTTCGCGCTTGCGTTTTCGCCTTCGATATAACTGCTGAAATGCCCGAGCCGATAGAGAAAATTATGCCGAGCACGGCAGAGGAATTTGACGTCGCGAGGGCACACGTATTTGCCGATATCGAGCCGTTTGACAAGTGGCTCTTGCTCGAGGATGCAGAGGGAGAGCGCGACAAAATAATCAATATGTGCAACGTTGCGACGTCGGCTGAGGGCGAGTGGCGCGCGCAAGTTTCAGCGGAGCTGAAGCTCTTGCTTCTGAAGCTCGCGGAAACGCAGAGCGAAAATGCCCTGCCTGCGCGAATGGTCGAGGCTCTCGACAGCTACATAAGGGAAAACGCGCACCAGGAGATTTCCAACACCGAAATCGGCGCTATATTCGGATATCACCCCTTCTACGTCAGCCGTATGCTGAAGGAAAAAAAGGGGATAACGCTGAGGCAGTACATAATTGCCTATCGCTTCAAGGCGGCAAAGAGAATGCTCGAGCTGACTGACAAATCAATCGCGGAAATAGCCGAGGAATGCGGCTTTACCGATGCCTCGTATTTTACCAAATCCTTCAAGGCGGCATTTGGTATGACGCCAAAGGAATACCGCTCGAAATTCGGCGAAGGATTTATTTGATTTGTAAATAATTATTTACTAAATCTGCCGATATTTTTCACACGGGTAGGCAGAAAGGATAAAAATGCTTAAAAAGAACGATATTATCAGACTCGAAATAAACGACATAACAAATCTCGGCTTCGGTGTCGGCAGACACGAGGGGCAGATAGTATTTGTTTCGGATGCTATCAGCGGCGACGTTATAGACTCGAGAATTATCAAGGTAAATAAATCATACGCCATAGGGCGTGTAGAGAAATATATAGAAAAATCCCCCTTGCGCCATGACGGAAGATGCGATATATCGGCTTGCAAAAGCTGTGCATACAAAAGCATCTCTTACGAGCATGAGCTGAAGCTGAAGGAGAAAACCGTGCGCGAGGCATTCGCTCACGAGGGACTGCGCGAGGTGGCAATCGCACCCGCTGTTCCCTCCCCCGAGGTTGTCGGCTACAGGAACAAGGCGCAGTACCCCATCGCTATCGGCAAGGATGGCAATTACGTAATAGGCTTTTACGCGCCGAAATCGCACAGGGTAACCGAGGCGCGCCACTGCCCTCTTGCGCCCGAAATTTTCGGCGAAATTCTTGACACGCTTGCCACCTTCTTCAAAAAGCACTCTGTTTCGGTATACGATGAAGAGAGCGGCACAGGGCTCCTGCGGCACGTATATTTACGCCGCGGCGAAATCAGCCGAGAGGTTCTTTTGACTCTCGTTATAAACGGTGATTCAATTCCCTGCGAGCGTGAGCTTGTTCGGATAATGAACGAGAGATACCCTGAAATAGTAGGAATACTTCTGAATACCAACACAGCGGCAACGAACGTAATTCTCGGCAACGGATGGCGCACGCTTTTCGGCAGGGATTACATTTTCGACACCCTCGGCGGTGTAAGGCTGAAGATAACCGCCCCCTCGTTTTATCAGGTAAACCGCGCGGCGGCGGATATGCTGTACGCCAAGGCACGCGAGCTCGCCGCTCCAAAGAGCTCTGACACCGTGCTCGACCTTTTCTGCGGCGCAGGCTCAATCGGTCTTTCAATGGCTGACAAGTGCGGCGAGCTTATCGGCATAGAAATCATTGACAGCGCGGTAAAATGCGCCACCGAAAACGCCGCCGCCAACGATATAAAGCACGCAAAATTTTACACGGGTGACGCCAAAGACACCGAAAAGCTCCTTGAACGCGCCGAGCGCGAGCTTGGCCGCACCATCCGCCCCGACGTTGTAATTCTGGATCCGCCACGTGCGGGCTGCGATGCCCGTCTTGTAAGCTTTGCGGCATCTCTTTCCCCCTCACGAATTGTCTATATCTCCTGCAATCCGACGACTCTTGCCCGTGACTGCCGCCTCTTTGCCGACCTCGGCTATACCCCCGGCACAGTTACACCCTTCGACCTTTTTCCTGCGACAGGACACGTCGAGTCTGTCGTTTGTCTCAAACGACAGACTCGACAACTAAGTTCGCCTGCGGCGAGTGAAGTTGCAAAGCAGTGAAGTTTCGGCTACCGCCGAAGTGAAGTTTGCGTCGCTTGCGGCGCAAGTGAGAAGTAATTTTGAGGCGAACTTAACTTCACTGTGAGCAAAGCGAACAACTTCACTACGAACGAAGTGAGTAACTTCACTTTGCGACGAAGGAGCAAAACTTCACCAACCACACAAAGGGGAAGAATATGAAAGATTCCGAATTACGCACAAGAGCAAAGGCACTTGCTCTACACATAATCGCTGTCTGTGACGAGGTTGACACTCGCAAAGGCAGAGGTGTTCTTGTAAATCAAATCGTGAGGAGTGCAACCTCTATTGGAGCAAATATTCATGAGGCTAACTATGCTGTAAGCAAAGCAGACTTTATAAACAAATTCCATATTGCACTAAAAGAGTGCGGTGAAACAGAATATTGGATTGAAATGCTCGTCGGCTCAAATGCAATAAGCGAACAAATTTCAAAAGAACTTTTGCAAGAATGTGGAATCATCCGCCGTATGTTAGTTAAATCTATCACCACTGCAAAGGAAAACAGTTAAGGACAATATTGCTTTTGAGCAAAACTCAAAAGTTCATTTTATAGCGGTATCTTTAACATACAGAGAGGAATAACTATGATCTACATAAAAATTTACCTTGATAAAGACGAAAACGGCGAGGATATGCTCGTTTTCGATTCCGCAAAAGAGGATAGCAAATATATTTTCACTGTTGCGGGCAAAAAGCAATTCGGCAACTATAACTCGATTGTATACCAAACGGAGGTTAACGGCGTAGAAAAGGTTGCCATAAGCCCCGAGGCAAAGTCGCTTTTTATTGAAATGCTAAACGATAAAAACGTATGTATCCGTAAGTATTCATTTCCGGATTTTCAATTTTTTGGTTATGGCTGGGGACAGCATGGCTTGGATAGTGGTAGCTTTGCCTACTTTCCACCAAACATAAAGAATGGAGATACAAAAAGAATTCTACATCGCGGCGAGAGCTTTTCGAAAAGCTATACGGACATAAGCGCGTTTGAATATATGACACCCTGTGAAAACGAAATGCTCAAAAGCTTAGATATTACAAATCCCATTGACGAAAATGTGCTTCTTGATAACTATTATAGCACAATGCGCGCTAGAGGCGAGGAGCTTGGGTGCGATGTGGAAACCATACGCAAAACTCCTGTTCGCTATCTGACAGAGGAGCAAAGAGAAGTGATAAGGGCGGAGTATCGCAGAATGGCGGCAAGCTACAGTAGTCAAGAATGGAACGAGAGCCGAGATTACGATCACGCCGCTATGCTTGAAGATAAGATAAGAGAAGCTATAACTAAAAAATATTGGAAGTTTATCGGCGATTGACAAAACGATCAAATAAATAATTAAGTCGCAGTTCAAAAGAATGGGAAAAGAGAGAATAAAATATACCTTTTGGCTTTACAACCCCTGTTTTTAGCCTAAAAATATACCTTTTGGCGTCTTGACCCACGTCGAGAGTGTCGTTTGTCTGACGCGTCAGACAAACTATATTGAGCAAAGCAAAATAATATCGCTTTCGCCCGCAGGCGAAATTCTTTACAAGGAGAGCGTAAATGTTATGTATGCAAGAATAGAGTATAAAGGTAAAGTTTATTATTCGTATGTATTCGCTTACTTTAAGTATGATTATATGCCTCATTACGTTGTGTATGATCCAATTGATGAAAAGTTTGATATTGTTGCTTATTTTTCAGCAAAATGTGACGGTCATAGACAAATTGGTTTAATGAATGAACATGAAGATGGTTTTGTTAGAAAGTCAAAGTTAAAAATTAATATGGGCGAAATCGATAGTTGTGCCGGTTATCCCTGGTTAATTGAAGACGTCAGTGTATTTAAAGCTATTGAACAATCTAATCAAGTAGATGAAAAATATATAACTTTAGCTAAAGAAATGAATGCTAATATAGATCCTGACAAATGGAATGAGATAACTAACGAAGATGAAGCAGAAGATATGATGAATCACACCGGTGGATTTCATGATTGGTATTTAATTTCAATTACAGCTAAATCAAATCCTTATAGTTGCGAAGAAGAAGCTACAGTACAATTAAAATTCAACTCACAAGCAGCGTTTGATGCTATTTTAGAATTTGAAGGCGGTATCTGTATCGACTTTGCCTTTGGACCATATAACAGAATATATTCCTCCAGTGTAATATTTAAAGATGATATGGTTTATTGGGTAGACAGTGATGAGGTCGATTTTGACCATATTAAAAAATATAGCAGTATTAGAGCTGAAAAACTAAGATGGAAATTTGTTGTTAAAGAAGAAAACGATTGGTAAGGATATTGAAAAATAGTGTATTCTCAATAATGCTTTTATTGAAGGTTCAAGAAGTGCATTTTTATCGTTGGTTATTACAATGATTTCTTCCGTGCTCGGAATTGCAATAGTCGCATTGCCTGCCGGTATTATCACCGCCGGATATATGAGCGAAATACAAGAAAGCTCTGAGGATGCGCAAGACGAGGCAATAACACAAAATGAAAATCCGCCGTGCGACAGTGAGCAAGTGGAAAAATAACGCCGCATTATGATAGGAAAAAGAGTTCACGTAGTTATCGACAGACCACTCGGAAGTGTACATCCTGAGCACGCAAATATAGTTTACGAGGTAAACTATGGCTACATTCCCGGGATAATCGGAGGCGACGGTGAGGAACAGGATGCCTACGTTTTGGGTGTCGATGAGCCTATCGAAAGCTTTAACGGAACCGTTATTGCCACCGTTAGCCGTGAGGATGACGTTGAAGAAAAATGGGTTGTCGCTCCCGATGGCGTCGAATTTAGCGCCGAGGAAATAACTAAAAGGATAGCCTTTCAAGAGAAATACTTTAAAAGTGCTGTACATACAGAAGGTTCTCGAGAGGGCAAAATTGAAATTTACAGCCGTCTTCCCGACGGTGCAAAATACGTTCGCACAACGGTATTTACAAAAGAGCAAGAGCTAGTCGACGAATGGGATGATATTGACGAGCGCGCCAAGCATTTTCTTTTAATGGATGGTAAAAAGCCGATTGCCACCTGCCGTTTGTTCAAAAAAGACGACACGGATATCTATATCTTGGGCAGGTTTGCCGTTTTAGCAGAGTATCGCAGAATCGGAGTAGGCAGACGTATGCTTAATGAAGCAGAGAAATATGCATACCGCATGGGCGGTAAGTGCATTTTATTGCATTCACAATGCTCAGCAGAAAATTTCTATGCAAAAAACGGATATTCAAGAGTGGGTGGCATAGAATACGAGCAAGGACGCCCACACGTATGGATGAAAAAAACAATTTCCTTTTCTTAACATTTAAATTGAAAGCTTTAGAAATAAATCACTTTACAGGAGAAACAGTATGGGATTTTTCAAAAAAATGGTACAACCCATTGTAAACAACGCCAAAGGAAAGGCGGGAGAAAGAAAGGTAAACTCAAAGCTTAATCCCCTGATTTTTGATGCTACATACAACAAAACGATAAACAATCTGATGCTTGTTGACAGATACGGAAACAGCCATCAGATCGATCACGTTGAGATCAGAAGCAACGGAATTTTCTGTATAGAAACGAAAAACTATGCAGGAATTATTTACGGCGACGAGGAGAGAGAAAAGTGGGTACAGGTGCTCGGCAATCTGAAGCACGAGCATAACAACCCCATAAGGCAAAACAAATCTCACATACGCCAGCTTGAGCGCGTGCTCGGCCCGAGCTACAAGGTCAATTCCCTCGTAGTTATGGTGCAGAATAACGCGGACAAGATCGACGTGCCATACGTAGTCAACCTTGACGACCTGAAGCACTACCTCGCGCATTACGATGACGGCACAAAGTATAATCGCAAGGAGATTGACGGGATATATGAAACCCTAAAGGCGGCGGCAAGCCGCACGGTTTCCTCACGCGAGCACGTGAAGAGTATCAAGGAAAATCAGAAGAAAATCGACAAGGGTATCTGCCCCAGATGCAACGGTAAGCTCGTTTTGAGAAACGGAAGAAACGGCGAGTTTTACGGCTGCTCAAACTATCCCAACTGCAAATTTACGGTGAACAAATAAATCGGAGGCAAAAATGAAAGCTTTAAAAATTATTGCTATAATTCTGGCAGTTATCACAGTATTTATGCTGGTGATAAACCTCATTCCGCCAAAAGCAAACGTTGAAAATAACCCTTTTGTTGTTGCCGAGGGCGAGCTGCCTATGATTGCCGCACACAGAGGCGGCGGTGATAACAACCCCGAAAACACGATGCTTGCATTCAGAGAAGCCGTAAAGACAATCGGCGTAGATATAATAGAAAGCGACCTTTATCTCACGAAGGACGGCTATCTCGTATACAACCACGACTCGTACATTGATGAAACCTGCAACGTAAACGGCGATATCACGCTCGAGGAGGTTGAGGCTCTTTGCGAGGACAAGGCAAACCGCCACTACATAAAGGATATGACGCTTGCCGAGCTTGAGCAGTATAATTTCGGATACTACTTTGAGGATGAAAACGGAGAAAGAATACACAAGGACGCCGTGGAGCTTAAGGAATCAGGGCTTCAGATTGCAACCGTTGACAAGCTTTTTGCGGAATTTTACGAGAGCCACCCCGACCTGCTTTTTATCGTTGAAATTAAGAACGACGGAGAGCTTGGGTACAGGGCGTGTGAAATTTTAAACGCTACGCTTAATCAATACCCCAATTACAGAGATCAGATAGTTGTCGGTACCTTCCACGACGAAATTGAGGATGAGCTGAAGGCTAAATACCCGGATCTTTTGAGAGGTGCCCCCACAGGCACCGCCGCAAAATTTATCATAACGCAATTTCTTGGTGTAAATATTTTTGACAACAGTGATTTTGCCTGCCTTCAGATTCCCATGAGCTACGATCTCGGTATAGAGCTCAATCTGACGAAGAAAACTATCATAAAGCGCGCCCACAAGAGAAATATTGCGGTACAGTATTGGACTATCAACGATCCCGATGAAATGCGCGAGCTTATTGAGCTGGGATGTGACTGCATTATGACGGATAACCCCGAGCTATTAAAAAGCGTGCTTGATGAATACCGTTAACCATAAAAACTACGAAAAGAGTGAAAAATGATAAAGCCCTACTGTGATTTGCATACACATTCGAATTTTTCCGACGGAACCTACACCCCGGCTGAGCTGATAGACGAAGCCGTAAGGCTTGGTCTTTCGGCAATTGCGCTCACCGATCACAACTGCATTTCGGGACTTGCGGAATTTAAAAGCGCCGCCGAAGGAAAGCCGATAAAGGCGGTGCCGGGGGTTGAATTTTCAACCGATTACGGAGAAACCGAGCTTCATATAGTTGCACTGTTTATAAAAGAAGAAAGCTACGAAAAGATAAACGCCCTCGTTGACGATTTGAAAAAACGCAAGGAAAAATGCAACCTTGAGCTTATTGAACGGCTTAACGCAGGCGGCTATATCATAGATCTCGAAAAATTGCACGGTGAGTCACGCGGACAGATAAACCGCGCGCATATTGCGCATCAACTGATGATGGCAGGATACGTTAAGAGCATAGAAGAGGCGTTTGACACTCTTTTGAGCAAGAACGGAAAATTTTACACACAGCCTAAAAGACTTGACGTGTTCGAGGTTATCAAATTCATAAAATCCATAGGCGCGGTGTCTGTGCTTGCGCATCCGTTCCTTAATCTTTCGGAGCCCGAGCTACGCGAATTTCTTCCCAAAGCAAAAGCCGCCGGGCTTCACGCTATGGAAACTCTCTATTCTAAATTTGATGATGAAACAACGGCTCTTGCAAGAAAAATTGCAAGTGAATACGGGATTTTTGAAAGCGGCGGAAGCGATTTTCACGGCTGGCGCAAGCCCGGAATAGAGCTTGGCACGGGGCGCGGCACGCTTGCAGTCCCCACCGAATTTTTCAATGCGCTTGAAGCATTGAAAAGATAATCCGACAAACGTTATTCGTGATTACAGAATAACACTTAACAAAAGGAGTATTGAAAATGAATGAAAATAAGGTTGGCGCATCCTGCGCGGTGAAAACCTTTTTCACGGATATAATATATGGAATGCTAATCGGCATTGCCTTCATAATCCCTGGATTTTCAGGCGGCTCAATAGCTGCGATTCTTGGAATTTATGAGAAGCTTATCGATGCCATTGCAGACATATTCAAGAATTTTAAGAAAAGCGTTTTAACCCTTCTGCCCGTAGCGATAGGAATGGTGGCGGGAGTTCTCGCCCTGCTCTTCCCCCTCGGCTGGGCGCTTGAGGCATTTCCCATCCCTACCGTATGTATTTTCGTAGGACTTGCATTCGGCGGACTTTTCTCCATAACCGACAAAACTAAGGGAAAGCCGAGCGCAACCAATATTATTGCCTTGATAATCCCCCTTCTTTTCGCCCTGGCGCTCTCATTCCTACCGGTAAGTGCAGACGTAAATTTACTGAACCTTAATTTTGGCGGCTACGTGCTTCTGTTCCTCGTTGGACTTATCGGCTCGGCGGCACTCGTCATTCCCGGCATATCGGGAAGCATGCTTCTTCTTATTCTGGGATACTATAACCCCATAATATCCATCGCCACAGACCACCTGCTTAAGGGACGCGATATCGGCGTTTCCATCGCGGTGCTCGGAACAACGGGCGCCGGAATTGTGATTGGATTTTTCATAATCAGCATAATTATGAAGATTCTTCTGGCAAAATGCCCGCGCGGTACGTATTTTGCAATTATCGGCTTCATTGTCGGCTCAATTCCGACCGTATTTATATCAACCGCAAAGGAATCTGGGCTCTCGCTCGGGGAGCTTATGCCGAATGCTTGGTACTGGATAATCAGCGTACTGTTCATTATTATAGGCTTTGCTCTTTCCTTCTCTCTCATTTTGTATTCAAAGCGCAAGGAAAACGTACAAAATACAGCAGATGAAGAATAAAAAACGCCCTCCAGATTGCTTTTGGAGGGCGTTTTTCTTGACACGGGGTGGCATTAACCGTTCAACTTGACAAGGGGCTCGATAAATCCCGACGGGTCTGCGCTGGACACGTCGCAGGCAACTACGGTATTACGATAAACTATAAGATTAACGTAGACCGGTCCGCTGTAATCCCCGTATCCGTCTATTTCATAGGTGTACCGTGTAACCTTTTTATTCTTATACTTGCTTATATCAAGACCCTGCGACTTCTGTATTTCATTATATCCCGATATAACGCTATCGAAATTTTCGGGAACGGCAAAGCTTATGCTTTCCTTTGGCTCTCCCGTAACCTCTATACCGAATTGAGAAATAAATTCGAGCCTATCCTCATTCGTTTTTATTCCGCTAAAATCAACCCCACCTGCCGCAGAGGTTGTAACGGCGGTTGAATTTCCTATCGCTATCGCACTTATAACCACGGCAAGCGTGACAGCTATAACGGCAAAAAACTTTACCGTTGATGCGCGAACAGAGTATACAAACATATTTCCTCCAAAAATACTTTTATTTGTTTAATCTTATGCCGACGGTTCAATAATAATGCCAAAAATAAAAAGCCGATGCGAAACGCATCGGCTTTTACATTACAGATTAGTTGTTGCAGCAGCAACAGAAAACTATAACGATAGCAAGGATAACAATCCAAGTGCAGTTGTCATCAAAGATGTGGCACAAGCAGTTGTTGTTCATTATGTTTGCCTCCGGGAGTTACTTCGGTGGGCTCTTGCCCGCCTAATACTATACTATGCTGAAGGCAAAAATTGGTTCAACTGAAATCAAAAACAACCTTTCCATCCTTTATTATCAGCTTTCCGTCAAAGCTTTTTCCCGTTTTTGAAATGAAACCGCGAAGCTTTGCTGTCGTGCCCGTCGCAAGAAGCGCGCGGATTTGATTTATCGGTACAGTCTTTTTGCAAATGGTGAGCCCGATTCTGAAATCGCACCCCTCCTTGTAACCCATACATCCGTAGCCCTGTCTTCCTCTGATAACGTTCTTGCCGCACAGGGGGCAAGGACCGACTATCTCACCGAGCGAGCCTGTCGGTACGGGCGCCGCAGCAACCGCCGTTCCTCCGTTTTTGAAGATTTCGAGAATCTCACGCTCTGCAAGCTTCACACTCTCTTCAGCGCTCATCTCTCCATGGAAAACCTTTTTAAGCGCTTTGCCCATCTCGCTGGTTTTATACTTGTCCATAGCGATACCAAGGCGTCCAAGCGATTCTATAAGAAATTCACCGCCGCCAAGTATAGTGTAAACATCCTTTTTGAGATTTATATATCCGCTTTTCCTGGCGTTGTCTATAATTCCCGTACGGGTAGCCTCGGTGCCGAGCTCGAGTCCTTCAAATATTGCGCGGTAATCGTCGGCATCGTCGACCTCGCCTGCCTCCTCAAGCTCGCGCGCCTTCGCCTTGTCGTCCTTAAAAGGATTCTTAAGGTACTTATTGAGAGTCTCGATAGTGTAATGCTTTGGCGGTGTGGTTTCCTTTTCGGTAGGTTGGAAATCGATATTAACCGACTCCCCTACTGTAAGCTTGGGCAGGACCTTATCCTTGCCGGAATAGTCATCGTATTTCGTCCATCCGGGCTCAAGAATTACCGTACCCTTGAGAGAAAATTCCTCGAGCTCGCCAACCTTTATCCGTATCTCGCTCTTGCTCGCAATACACTCCTCGGCGCAGAAAACCGCTACAAATCTGCGGAAAACGGTGGAATAAACCTGCTTTTCCTTTTCATCAAGCTTGTTGACGTCGGGGATTTTGTATGTCGGGGTAAGCGCAGAGTGCGATTCGATTTTGGAGTCATCGAATATTGATTTCGAGTCCTTGAAGCGCACGGGATATCCAAGCTTTGAAACGTTGGCGATTATCGAGCGCATTTTGTCCTTTTCTGCAGTTGCAAGGTATTCCGAGTTGGTTCTCGGATATGTGAGGTATCCCTCCTCGTAGAGCTTTTGTATAATTTTCAGGCTGTCAGCCATGCTCATTTTATATTTTTTTCCAAGCACGTTTTGCAGAGTTGACAAGGAGTAAAGCTTTCCGGGGAAAATCGTATCCTTTTTATTTTCAACGGCAGATACGACAGCGCCCGTATTATTGTAAAGCGTTGCGAGCTCTTCCGCCTTGTTTTTCTCGTCTTTTGCAAACTTATGTTTACTTACAAGGTCAATTTTTTGCCCGTGAGTCTTTGCGCTTGATTGTATGGCGTAGTATATTTCGGGCTTGAAATTTCTGATTTCTATATCCCTATCGTATATTGCGCGGACTATCGGAACAATAACTCTGCCCACTCTGAGAAGCTGTCCCGAGCGAATAGTGGCATACCGTGTCAAATTAACGCCGTACAGCCAGTCAATATAGGTTCGGGCAAAGCCCTCCTCCGCAAGACTGTTATACTCACTCTCGTCCTTCATTTCAGCAAGCGCCTTTCTGACGGTTTCGGGAGTCTGGTCAGGGAGCCAAAGACGCTTTTGCTCCTTTGGAGATTTAAGCGAATTTTGTATACAAAGCCTTACTATAATCTCACCCTCGCGGTCCGCGTCTCCTGCATTTACAACAGTATCGACGTCGGGACGGTTGATGAGCTTTTCTATAACGGAGAACTGCTTTTTTACTCCGGAATCGACCTTCTTATCATTTCCGCGTTTAAGCTCGAACTTGAATTTTTCGGGAAAGCAAGGCAGTGTGTCAAGGGTCCAGCCTGTGCCGGTGGTGCCGGTATAGGTTTCGACGTCGACGAGCGAAAACAGGTGACCGAACGCCCAGCTGACTATATAATCGGAATTGATAAAATAGCCGTCCTTTTTATCCATTTTACCTATGCCAGCCACGATATTACGCGCAAGGCTCGGCTTTTCCGCGATTATCAGAACCATTTATCTGCCTCCTTTTCCGTGTTTTTGATTTATTACGGTATATTGTAACACACTTTTTTGAAAATTTCCACCCCAAAGTGAAATTTTATACAAAATACAAATGAAAAGTTTGGTAAAAATCACATCGCTTTCCTTCTTTTATTTTTCGCGCGAGTGTGCTATAATATTTATATATTATTATGGACGGTGAAAAAATGGCTAAGCTTTATTTTAAATACGGTGCTATGGGCTCATCCAAAACCGCACAGGTGCTTATAACCAAATTCAACTACGAGGAGCGCGGAATGCGCGTGTGGCTTATCAAGCCCGCGACCGACGTGCGCGACGGAGAAACCGTGGTTAAATCGAGAATAGGTCTTTCCGCCACCTGCGATGCTATATTAAAGGATGAAAGCATTTTTGATATTTTTACAAGGGAGCACTCCGACTGTGACGTTATTATAGCCGACGAGTGTCAGTTCTTCACTCACGATCAGGTTGACCAGATGCGCAGAATCGTCGACGAATTTGACGTACCGGTGCTCTGCTTCGGCCTGCGCACCGACTTTATGACGAGAGTCTTCCCGGGAAGCCTTCGCCTTTTTGAAATCGCCGATTCAATATCCGAGATCAAAACGATATGCGAGTGCGGCTCCAAGGCCATTGTAAACGCGCGAATAGATAAGGATGGAAAAATTCTTACCGCCGGTAAGCAGGTGCTTCTCGGAGGTAACGACAGATATATTGCCATGTGCCATAAGTGCTGGCAAAAAAAGAAACAGAAAGGAAACGATTGATATGGAGCTTAAAAAAATACTTGAGGTCTGCGACCACACCCTGCTCGCAGTTAACGCCACCTGGGAGCAAATCCGGGGAATCTGCGATGACGGTATAAAATTCGGTACTGCATCCGTTTGTATCCCCCCCGCATACGTAAAGGCGGCAAAGGAATATGTTGACGGCAAGCTTGCCATCTGCACGGTAATCGGCTTCCCCAACGGATATTCAACCACCGCAACAAAGGTATATGAGACCGCAGACGCGGTGAAAAACGGAGCGGACGAAATTGATATGGTAATCAATATCGGTATGCTCAAGGATAAGAGATACGACGATATTCTCGCCGAAATTAAGGCGATAAGAGCCGCGTGCGAGGGCAAAATATTAAAGGTAATAATCGAAACCTGCCTTCTTTCCGACGAGGAAAAGGTGGCAATGTGTAAAATAGTATCCGAGTCCGGCGCCGATTACATCAAAACCTCAACAGGATTTTCAACGGGCGGCGCGACGCGCGAGGACGTTAAGCTCTTTGCGGAAAACATCGCTCCTACGCTCAAAATCAAGGCGGCAGGCGGTATATCCTCGCTTGCGGATGCGGAGGATTTCATAGCCCTCGGCGCAGAAAGACTCGGCACAAGCCGAATCGTAAAAATAGCAAAAGCAGAAAGCAATATCACAGGATATTAAGAAAGGACATTGATATGAGTAATAAATTTCACACACCGCATATAAACGCATCTCCCGAGGATTTTGCAAAAACCGTACTTATGCCCGGCGACCCCCAGCGCTCACAGTTCATAGCAGAAACCTTCCTCGAGGATGCGAAGCTCGTTAACAACGTTCGTGGCATACAGGGCTACACAGGCACGTATAAGGGAAAAAGAGTTTCGGTTATGGCGAGCGGTATGGGTATGCCCTCAATCGGCATTTATTCATACGAGCTTTACAACTTTTTCGGGGTAGACAATATCATCAGAATCGGCTCTGCCGGCGGTATCTCCGAAAGCATAAAGCTTCGCGATATAATCATCGGTCAGGGAGCATCCACCACCACCAATTTTGCCGTTCAGTACGGTCTTGAGGGTACGTTCGCACCCATTGCAAGCTACGAGCTTATGAAGGTAGCTATCGAGGAAGCCGATAAAATCGGCGCGAGCTACGCCGTCGGAAACCTGCTTTCCTCCGATATTTTCTATAACGCAGACCCCGAGGCGAGCAAAAAATGGAAGAGAATGGGTATTCTCGGTGTCGAAATGGAGGCGGCAGCCCTTTATATGAACGCCGCATACGCAGGCAAGCGCGCGCTTGCTATCTGCACCGTTTCCGACCACCTCTTCACAGGCGAGTCTCTCGACGCGGAAAGCCGCAGAAGCTCGTTTACAGAAATGATGGAGATAGCGCTTAACACCGCTATAAGATTTGAAGAATGAAAAGAGTTTTCCTTATAGTCCTCGATTCACTGGGAATCGGATACGAGCCTGACGCTCACCTTTTCGGAGACGTTGGCGCAAATACGCTTATGCGAATCAGCCACTCCGAAAAATTCAATATACCAAACCTCATAAAGCTCGGCATAGGAAGCATCGACGGAGTGGATTACCTCGATTGCCCTCCCTCTCACACCGCGAGCATTGCACGCCTCCGCGAAATGAGCATGGGTAAGGATACGACAATCGGACACTGGGAGATTGCCGGAATAGTATCAAAGGAGCCCCTACCCACTTACCCAAACGGATTCCCCGCCGAGATTATAAAGGCGTTTGAGGCGGCAACCGGCAGGCGCGTTATATGTAACAAGCCCTATTCGGGCACCGACGTTATTCGCGACTATGGCGACGAGCACGTAAAAACAGGAGCGCTCATCGTCTATACCTCCGCAGACAGCGTTTTTCAAATTGCCGCACACGAGGACGTAGTGCCTCTTGATACCCTTTATGAGTATTGCCGCAAGGCAAGAGAGATTCTCACGGGAAAGCACGGCGTGGGCAGAGTTATTGCGCGCCCCTTTACCGACGATAACGGAGTGTATAAGCGCACGGCTAACAGACGCGATTTTTCGCTCGCGCCTCCTAAAAAAAGCATACTTGATGCACTGAAGGAGAACGGACTTCAGGTTATTTCCGTCGGCAAAATCAACGACATCTTTGCAGGCACGGGAATCACCGAAAGCAATCCGACTCACTCAAACACCGAGGGAATGCAGGTAACCGCAGAAATATCAAAGCGTGATTTTTGCGGCCTTTGCTTCACCAATCTCGTTGATTTTGATATGCTTTACGGTCACAGACAGGATATAGACGGATATGCAGCGGCGCTCACCGAATTTGACAGGTGGCTCGGCGACTTTTTACCGACGCTTACCGAAGGCGACACACTTATTATAACCGCCGACCACGGCTGCGACCCCGGCGATACATCCACCGACCATACGCGTGAATATATACCCATGCTTATGTACAACAAAAATACCTCTCCGAAAAACCTCGGCACACGATACGGATTTTTTGAAATATCCAAAATCATTGCAGAGATATTCGGCGTCGATTTTGAGGTAGAATCATGAAAATTTCCGACAAAGAGCTTATAGCTCTGGCGAATGAGGCGCGCGAGCGTTCCTACTGCCCCTATTCGGGCTTTTCCGTAGGCGCGGCGCTTCTTACAAGAGGCGGCAAGGTTTACACCGGAGCAAATATAGAAAACGCGTCCTTTACCCCGACGGTCTGTGCCGAGCGCGTTGCGCTTTTTACTGCGGTGCACGCAGGTGAGCGCGATTTCGAAGCGATTGCCATAGTGGGCGGAAAATGCGGCGAAGCCGCAAAATCCCCCTTCACTCCGTGCGGAGTGTGCAGACAGGTGCTGTCTGAATTTTCGGGCAAGGATTTGAAGGTGATAATTGCCTCTGAGAGCGATACGCTCACGCTTACCCTCGGAGATCTTTTGCCTCACGGATTTGGAAAGGATCTTATGTAACACTATGAGAATGTACGATATAATTACGAAGAAAAAGCACGGGGAGGAGCTTTGCGAAGCGGAAATCCGCGAAATGATAGCCGCCTACACAAAGGGAGAAATTCCCGACTATCAGATGTCGGCGCTTATGATGGCTATCTACTTCAACGGAATGACCGATAAGGAAACCGCCATACTGACGGACGCAATGGCAAGCTCGGGCGAAACCGTCAATCTCTCCGAATTTGGTGAGCTTGCGGTTGATAAGCATTCGACCGGTGGCGTCGGAGATAAAACCACGCTCATCGTCGCGCCGATTGCCGCATCACTCGGCTGTAAGGTAGCCAAAATGTCGGGGCGCGGCCTCGGACACACTGGCGGCACCGTTGACAAGCTCGAATCCTTCCCCGGCTATAACACCTCGCTTTCGAGAGAAGACTTTTTCGCGCAAGTCAGAAGCACGGGAATTGCCGTTATAGGTCAGAGCGAGAATCTTGCCCCAGCCGACAAAAAGCTTTATGCCCTGCGCGACGTGACGGCTACCGTCGATTCAATTCCGCTAATAACCTCCTCGGTTATGAGCAAGAAGCTCGCCTCCGGTGCGGGAACCATAGTTCTCGACGTCAAATACGGCTCGGGCTCATTTATGAAAACCGCAGCCGAGGCAGAAACTCTCGCACAGAAAATGGTGGATATAGGCACCGCGTGCAAAAGGCGCGTTGCGGCGCTTATAACAAATATGGATACCCCGCTTGGACACAATATAGGAAACATTCTTGAGGTCAAGGAGGCTATCGATACGCTAAGAGGCAACGGCCCCGCGGATCTCACCGAGGTGTGCCTCTCTCTTGCATCCGCAATAGCGCATCTGGCGCTCGGTATTTCTTTTGCCGAGGCGAGAGCGCGTGCTGAGGAAAGCATACGGTGCGGTGCCGCATTCGGCAAATTTGTCGAGTGGATAGCGGCACAGGGCGGTGATTCAAGCCTTACCCTCAACCCCTCGCGGTTCCCCGTGTCAAAATACTCTTATGAGGTATGCGCAGACAAGGACGGATACATAACTCATATGGATGCGGAGAAAATCGGTCTTGCATCAGTTGAGCTCGGCGCCGGCAGAGCCACAAAGGATGCGGTAATCGACCACACGGCAGGTATAATTCTGTCCAAAAAGACGGGTGATGCCGTACGCACGGGCGAGGTAATCGCAACCCTATACACAAATGACGAATCGGCTGTCCAACGTGCAAAGCTCGAGCTTCTTTCCGGTATAGAATACGGAGATGTGGCACCCGCAGAGGATCGGCTGATTCATAAAATAATCGGCGCAACTTAATATTGAACGGAGGTATCGGCGTGTATAAAAGAATGGTCAGTGCGCTTTACGTTTTAAACATTGTCGCACAATCGATAGTAACGCTTTTGATACCTGTCGCGCTTATGTTTCTTTTTGCGTGGCTCCTTGTGGATAAATTTTCCTTACCCACTTGGATTTATGCCATTTTTATAACCGTAGGCGTTATATCCGGCTTTATCTCCATGATACGCTTTGCGATACGCGCCTCCGAGGGACTTGAAAGACTTGAAAAGGAAAGATATTCTCGCAAGCCCAAAAACAACAATACAGAAAACAAGGGATAAATCAATGCAAAAAAACAAGCTGCCGCTTTTTGAAATAGCGGCAATGATAATCGGTGAGCTTTTGGTATCGCTGATAATCATAGGAGTTTATTTAATTATCGGCAAGGGCTCCGTTCACTACTCTGTTATTACGGGGGCGGCGCTCGGAAGCGTCGTAACCGTCTTGAATTTTCTCTTTCTTGCCATATCTACCAACCGTGCGGTTGATAAGGTTATGGCGGAACGAGGCGACGGAGAAATGGACGAGGAGGAGGCGGCGGAGTTTGCCGCCAAGCATCAGTCAAGCATACAGGCAGCCGCCAAGATTTCTTACGTTATAAGAACACTTACGATGGTGGCAACGCTCGTTTTGGCGTTCTTGCTTGACAATGCCTTCGATCTTATAGCAACCCTGATTCCCTTACTGATGCTACGACCGATACTGATGATCTCACAGCTTATAGGAAAACGAAATAAATCTGAGAGGGGGAACAAAGTCTAATGGATTTTTCAGGTCTTGCCAACGGCGCAAAGGTGTATTTCACAATACACACACCGTGGTTTGACATCAATATCACACAAAGCACTATAACCCTAATCGTTGCAACTATCCTGCTCACGGTGATAGGTATTATAGTAAGCAAAAACATCAAAAAACGGCCCGGCGGATTTCAGGTTATAGTCGAAAAGCTCGTTACTATGCTCTATAATCTTGTGGAGGGCACGATGGGCAAGCACAATCTGCGCTTCGCCCCGTATATCGGTACTCTGTTTCTGTCGTCCATAATCTGCACGCTTCTCGGTATGACGCAAATTTTACGCTCGGCAACCGCAGACCTTTCGGTTACTCTTGCATGGGCGCTTGTAACCACGGGGCTTGTGTGGTTCTGGAACATAAAGAATTTCGGATTCGTGTCGTGGCTCAAGGGCTTCACCGAGCCGATAGTCGTTATGACTCCGATGAATATAGTGAGCGAGATAGCGCAGCCTATTTCCCTTGCCTTCCGTCACTTCGGTAACGTTGCGGGCGGCGGAGTTCTTACGGCGCTTATTTACGGTGCTCTTTCGGGACTTTCGAGCATCGTTTTCGGATGGTTACCGGGAATGCTCGGCAATCTCCCGTTCTTGCAGGTTGGTATCCCTGCGGTTCTGTCAATCTACTTTGATTTGTTCTCCGGCTTCGTTCAGGCGTTCGTATTCTGCCTTTTGACAATGGTATACGTCGGAGCGGCTTGTCCGCCACCCGAGGAGGTTGAGGCATCGAGATTAGAAAAGGCGGAGAAAAAGGCTGCCAAAAAGGCAAAAAAGCAGAAATCATAATTAAAACAATTAAAATAAAAATAATTTTTTTGGAGGATTTTAAAATGGAAATATCTATGGCACAGGCTGTCGTTGAGGCAGCAAAGGCAATCGGCGCAGCACTTTGTATGGGTATAGGAGCTATCGGCCCCGCTATCGGAGAGGGTAACGCAGTTGGTAAGGCCCTTGAGGGTATGGCCCGTCAGCCCGATATATCCGGCACTCTTCGTACTAACATGATTCTTGGTTGTGCTATCACCGAGACCACGGGTATTTACTCACTGGTTATCGCACTTCTTCTTATGTTTATGTAATTTGAATTTTTGGAGTGATTCATGAGTTTTGAAGTTTTTGTAGACAAATTTGAAGCTTTTATAGGCGTCAACTTTTTCACAATGATTTTCGCATGGATCAACCTGCTTGTTCTTTACTTTATTCTCAGGAAGCTAATATTCAAGCCTGTCAAAAATATGATTGATTCCAGGCAGCAGGAAATCGATGATATGTATGAAAACGCAGAAAACGCACAATCGAGTGCCGAGCAAATGCGTACAGAATACGAGGCAAAGCTTGAGGGCGCAAACGAGGAGAGCGAGGAAATTCTGAAGCGCGCGGTGCGCCGCGCACAATTGCGCGAGGAGGAAATTCTTCGCGAGGCGGACGAAAAGGCACAAAGAGTGCTCGAACGCGCAGAGGAGCAGGTTGAGCTTGAGAAAAAGCGCGCCATAAATGAGGTCAAGAATGAGGTTTCCGAAATGGCTATCGGCATTGCCGCGGCGGTTATCGAGCGCGACATCGACAAGTCCGAGCACGAAACCATGATTGACACCTTCATAAACAATATAGGTAACGAATGATGAACGTGCGCAATGAATACGGACGCGCTCTTTTCCTTCTTGCCAAGGAGGAGGGTGCGATTGAGAAGATTAAGTGCGACACGCAAACGGCGGCAGACGTACTGAAGAATAATCCAAGATATATAACACTGCTGGATACGCCCGCGCTCTCAAAGGAGGAAAGGCTCGCCCTTGCGGATGAGGCCTTCGGCGCACTTCACCCCACCCTGAAGAATCTTATAAAGATTCTGACTGAGAAGCGTCTTGTATATTCATTTGGGGATGTATGCAGCACCTATCTCGATATGTATAACGAGGAAATGGGAATTGAAGAGGTTGAAGCGATTACCGCGATACCTATGAGCGATGCGCAGAAGGAGAATATGCGCGCAAAGCTCGAGGCCCATACAGGCAAGAAAATAATTATTACGAATACCGTGGATCCGACCATTCTCGGCGGTGTCAAGATAAGATACTCGGGACGGCAGGTTGACGGGTCGGTCAAAGCGCGCCTTGATGCGTTTGCCGACAGCATAAAGAATATTGTTATTTAAGTTGGTGATAAAATGCAGTCAAAAATTGATGATATCAGCAAGATAATCAAAGAACAGATAAAGAACTACTCAACCAAAATCGAGCAGGACGAAATCGGCTACGTTATCTCCGTCGGCGACGGCATATCAAAGGTTTACGGACTTGACAAATGCAAGGCTAACGAGCTTCTGGAATTTGCTAACGGCACGTTTGGTATGGCTCTTAACCTTGAGGAGAATTGCGTCAGTGCGGTGCTTCTCGGCAACGATGTCGGCATCAGCGAGGGAAGTGTTGTGAAGCGCACGGGCAGAGTCGTTTCCGTACCCGTAGGCGAGGCTATGATAGGCAGAGTAGTAAACGCTCTCGGTCAGCCCATTGATGCAAAGGGACCGATAACCGCGAGTGAATACCGCCCCATCGAAAGAAAGGCTTACGGAATTATCGAGAGAAAGTCGGTTTCGGTACCGCTTCAGACCGGTATCAAGGCAATAGACTCTATGATTCCTATCGGTAGAGGACAAAGAGAGCTTATTATAGGCGACAGACAGACAGGTAAGACGGTTATTGCAACCGATACCATAATCAACCAGCGCGGAAAGAACGTTATATGCATCTACGTTGCAATAGGACAGAAGCAGTCCACCGTTACAAACGTGGTTGATACCCTTTACAAAAACGGAGCGATGGATTACACGATAGTTGTATCCGCTACCGCCTCCGAATCTGCGCCCCTTCAGTACATTGCTCCCTACGCGGGCTGTGCTATGGGCGAATACTTTATGGATCAGGGCAAGGACGTGCTTGTTGTATACGACGACCTTTCAAAGCACGCGGTTGCATACCGTGCTCTTTCCCTTCTGATCAGGCGTCCTCCGGGCCGTGAGGCTTATCCCGGTGACGTATTCTATCTTCACTCCAGACTTCTTGAGCGTGCCGCGAGGCTTTCCGAGGAATATGGCGGAGGCTCGCTTACCGCGCTTCCTATCATTGAAACGCAGGCAGGCGACGTTTCGGCGTATATCCCCACCAACGTTATTTCGATAACCGACGGTCAGATATTCCTTGAAACCGAGCTTTTCCACGCTGGTGTACGTCCCGCGGTCAACCCCGGTATCTCAGTATCGCGTGTCGGCGGTAATGCACAGATAAAGGCAATGAAAAAGGTCGCCGGAACACTTAAGCTTCTCTATTCTCAATACAGAGAGCTTCAGGGCTTTGCGCAGTTTGGCTCCGACCTTGATGCAGACACGAAGGCAAGACTTGAGCAGGGCGCGAGAATCGTTGAGGTCCTTAAGCAAGGAAGAAATTCACCGATTGAGGTTGAATTACAGGTAGCCATCATCTTCGCTGTTGTAAACAATATGCTGAAGGATATACCCGTCGAGGATGTTCAACGCTTCCAGGATGAGCTTTTCGAGTATCTCGTTGCGACGCAGGATGCACTCCTTGCACAGATAAGAGAAACGGGCGAGCTCACCCCCGAGCTTACCGATGGACTTGCCGCCGCTATCCGTACCGTAAAAGACAAGTTTTTAAACAAGGCTGACTAAACGGAGGGTATTATGGCAGGCGCATCAATGAATGATATAAAGGCGCGAATCAAAAGCGTTGAGAGCACGATGCAGATAACCAAGGCTATGGAGCTCGTGGCAACGTCAAAGCTTCGTCGCGCCAAGGAAAAAGCGGAGAGGTCAAGACCTTTTCTCGAAATCCTGGGTGATGCCATAAAAAATATAGAAAATTCAAACGAGATTGCAGACACTGTGTGGTGCGAAAAACGCGACACGGGTCGTACTCTCTATATAGTTATTGCCGGTGACAGAGGTCTTGCGGGCGGATATAACGCAAACATATTCCGTCTTACAGCGAGGCTCTCGGACGGGCAGGATGTAATCTACCTGCCGATAGGCAAAAAGGCTCTTGAATATTACCGCCACAGAAAATGCGAAATCCTTACCGACGAGGCAGCCACGGTTGCCGCGGTCGGCGTGGGTGATGCACAAAGACTTGGCAAGGATATTTGCGAGGCGTTTATTTCCGGTAAAATCAACAAGGCAATAATTGTATATACAAAATTCCAGTCTATGATAACTCAACTTCCCGTTCATGAGGAGCTTTTGCCGCTTGAGCGCCCCGATGATAAAAAGGCAGAGACCGACCCCATCATCGAGGAGGATCCGGAGGAGCTTCTTGCGAAAATTGTTCCGGAGTATATCGGCGGTATTATTTACTCCGCGGTATGCGAATCTCTCGCATCCGAATCGGGTGCAAGACGCAGTGCAATGAACGCGGCAAATAAAAACGCAAGCGAGATGATAGACACACTGATGCTCAAATATAACAGAGCGCGTCAGGCAGTAATAACCCAGGAAATCACAGAGATAGTATCCGGTGCTGAGGCTCTTTAAGCCCTGCACTATCAGAAAGGAAAAGCTACACAGATGGGAAAGAACATCGGTAAAGTAATACAGATAATAGGTCCCGTACTTGACATTAAGTTTGAAAACGGCCATCTTCCCGACCTGCTTAACGCTATTGAAATCGAGCACGACGGCAAAACCGTCGTTTGCGAGGTTGCGGCGCAGGCGGGGGACGACGTTGTAAGATGCATCGCGATGTCCTCAACGGACGGCATGTCAAGAGGAATGGAGGCGGTTGACACAGGCGCCGGCATAAAGGTGCCCGTAGGCCCCGAAACGCTTGGAAGAATTTTCAATCTTCTGGGTGAGCCTATCGACAACAAGCCTGCTCCCGAGGGCTGTGATGAGTGGTGTATCCACCGCGATCCCCCCTCGTACTCCGAGCAGGAGGGTACGACCGAAATACTTGAAACGGGTATCAAGGTCGTAGACCTTATCGCTCCTTATGCCAAGGGCGGTAAAATCGGTCTTTTCGGCGGTGCCGGAGTAGGTAAGACCGTGCTTATTATGGAGCTTATTAACAACATCGCAAAGCAGCACGGAGGTATCTCCGTATTTACGGGCGTTGGCGAGCGTACGCGTGAGGGCAACGACCTTTACAACGAAATGAAGGAATCCGGAGTTCTCTCGAAAACCGCGCTTGTTTACGGTCAGATGAACGAGCCTCCGGGAGCAAGAATGAGAGTTGCTCTGTCGGGACTTACCATGGCGGAGTATTTCCGCGACCAAGAGGGACAGGACGTTCTTCTTTTCATAGACAACATATTCAGATTCACACAGGCGGGCTCTGAGGTTTCGGCACTTCTCGGACGTATGCCATCCGCGGTTGGATATCAGCCTACTCTTGCTACGGAGATGGGTGCTCTTCAGGAGAGAATCACATCGACAAAGAAGGGCTCTATCACATCCGTTCAGGCGGTTTACGTTCCTGCGGACGACCTTACCGACCCCGCTCCCGCAACTACGTTTGCGCACCTTGACGCTACAACGGTTCTTTCGAGAAGCATTGCATCTCTCGGTATATACCCCGCAGTTGACCCCCTCGACTCCACCTCCCGTATCCTTTCCGCCGACGTTGTCGGCATAGAGCATTACGAGGTTGCGCGCGAGGTTCAGAGCATACTTCAGCGCTACAAGGAGCTGCAGGATATAATTGCAATTATGGGTATGGATGAGCTTTCCGAGGAGGATAAGCTTGTCGTAAACCGCGCAAGAAAGATTCAGCGCTTCCTCTCTCAGCCCTTCTCTGTTGCGGAGCAATTCACCGGTATGGAGGGAAGATACGTGCCCATTAAGGAAACGATACGCGGCTTCAGAGAAATTCTCGACGGTAAGCACGACGAGCTTCCCGAATCGGCGTTCCTCTTTGTCGGTACCATAGACGAAGCAGTAGAAAAGGCAAAGAAGCTCAAAGAAGGCGCGCAGGCTTAAGGCTTGTATTACGAGGATAAAAAATGAGAGAATTTCATCTTCAAATAGTTACTCCCGACGGAATACAGTTAGACGGAAACGCCACCAGCCTGCTTATTAAATGCTCTGAGGGTGACGTTGAAATTTTGGCATCTCATACCGACCTTTTTGCCTCGCTTGCCATTGGCAGAGCGAGAATAAAAACGGCAAATGGCGAGAGACTGGCATCCTGTGCCGGCGGCTTTATCTCGGTTCTTGGCGGCGAGTGCAAGGTTGTTTGCACAACGTTTGAATTTGCAGACACTATCGACGTTGAACGGGCAAGGCGGGCAAAGGAGCGCGCCGAGGCGGATATCCAGAATGCCAAGGATAACGAAACTCTCGAATGCGCAAGACTGAAGCTTATGAGGGCTATCAACAGAATTAACGTGGCGGATTTGATATAATGAAAGCATACGAAAGATTTTTAGAATACGCAGTTATACCCACGATGTCGGATGATACGAGCGAAAGCGTGCCAAGCACTGCAAAGCAGCTCGTGCTTGCAAGCAAGCTGAAGGATGAGCTTTTAGCTCTCGGGCTCGAGGACGCGCGCGTTGACGAATACGGATACGTTTACGCTTCCATGCCTGCCAACACCGACATACCGACCGACACCATCGGCTTTATCGCACATATGGACACCGCGCACGATGCACCCGATGAGAATATATCTCCCGTTATTACCGAATATTCGGGCGGAGATATAGTGCTTAACGAGGAGCTTGGCATCGTTTTGAGAGCCGATGACTATCCTTATATCGAGGACTACGCCGGCCACCATATTATAACGAGCGACGGAACCACCCTGCTTGGCGCGGATGACAAGGCGGGAATTGCGGAAATTATGACCGCTATTGAGAAAATAATTGACACGGGTGCCGCCCACGGCAAAATTTGCGTTGCTTTTACTCCCGACGAGGAAATAGGCAGAGGAGCAGATCACTTTGACGTTTCGGGCTTCGGCGCGAGCTATGCGTACACCGTTGACGGCGGTGCGATAGGCGAGATCGAGTATGAAAACTTCAATGCCGCAAGCGCCAAGGTTACCGTGAACGGAATCTCAATACACCCCGGAAGCGCGAAGGACAGAATGAAGAATGCTTCGCTGATTGCCTTCGAGTTCAATTCGCTTTTACCGCAGGATGAAATCCCCGAAAAAACGTCGGGCTACGAAGGCTTCCACCACCTGTTGTCTATGAGCGGCGAGTGTGAGATTGCCAAGCTCAGCTATATCATCAGGGATCACGATATGGAAAAATTCAAAAGCAAAAAGCATGACTTTGTTGCTGCGGCAGAGACAATCAACAAAAAATACGGCGAAGGCACCGTCACTCTTACAATCACCGACTCCTATTACAATATGAAGGAAAAGATTGAGCCCTGTATGTATATTGTTGATCGCGCGAAGCAGGCGATGCTAAGCGTTGGAATAACTCCCGTTACCGTTCCTATTCGCGGCGGCACCGACGGAGCACAGCTTTCCTTCAAGGGACTCCCCTGCCCCAACCTTTGCACAGGAGGCGAGAATTTTCATTCGCGCTTTGAGTTCGTTTCGGTTGAGGTTATGGAAAAAATCAGCGATATTATCGCAGAAATTATCAAGGGTGCTGTCGGCGCTTAATTTTACACGGGTATCGACTTACTGCTTGATAGCAAATAAAAAGAGGTTGTCAGCCGACAACCTCTTTTTGTATTTTAAGAAGCTTATATTAAACAACGCCCTGAGCAAGCATTGCATCTGCAACCTTTATGAAGCCTGCGATATTCGCACCTGCTACGAGGTTGCCCTCCATTCCGTATTCCTTTGCCGCCGCAACCGACGCATCGTAAATGCTCTTCATTATATCCTGAAGCTTTGCATCAACCTCGTCTGCGCTCCAGCTGTAACGCATGGAATTCTGTGACATTTCGAGACCGGAAACGGCTACGCCGCCCGCGTTAACTGCCTTCGAGGGAGCAACGGTTACGCCGTTTTCCATAAGGTATGCAACTGCCTCGTTGGTTGTGGGCATATTGGATACCTCAACGTAATACTTAACTCCGTTGGCAACGATTTTCTTTGCCTCCTCGACGTCAACCTCGTTCTGTGTAGCACAGGGCATAATAACGTCTGCCTTAACGCCCCAGGGCTTCTCACCCTTGAAGAAGGGAACACCGAACTTATCTGCGTAGTCCTCAACTCTGTTGCGGCAGGAAGCGCGCATTTCAAGAAGGAAATCAACCTTTTCCTTGGTAGAAATTCCATCCTTGTCGTATACGTATCCATCGGGGCCGGAGATGGTTACAACCTTTCCTCCGAGCTCGTTTACCTTCTGAACGGTACCCCAAGCAACGTTACCGAAGCCGGAAATTGCGAAGGTCTTACCCTTGATGCTCTCGCCAAAGGACTTGAGCATTTCAACGGTGTAGTAAACCGCGCCAAAGCCGGTTGCCTCGGGACGGATAAGAGAACCGCCATAGGGGCGACCCTTACCTGTAAGAACGCCGGTAAATTCGTTCTGAATTCTCTTGTACTGACCGAAAAGATAACCGATTTCACGTGCGCCGACACCGATATCACCTGCAGGAACGTCGGTATCGGGACCAATGTATTTAACAAGCTCGGTCATAAAGCTCTGACAGAAGCGCATAACCTCGCCGTCGCTCTTGCCCTTAGGATCAAAGTCGGAGCCGCCCTTGCCGCCGCCCATAGGAAGACCGGTAAGAGAATTTTTGAAGGTCTGCTCAAATCCAAGGAACTTGATTATGCTCTCGTTTACAGTGGGATGGAAACGAAGTCCGCCCTTGTAAGGACCGATTGCGCTGTTAAATTGAATTCTGAAGCCACGGTTTACAACCACGTTACCGTTATCGTCAACCCACGGAACTCTGAATTTAATAATTCTTTCGGGCTCTACCATGCGCTCAACAACACCGCTTTTAATGTATTCGGGGCGCTGCTCAAGCACGGGCTCGATAGATTCAAGAACCTCTTTTACAGTCTGATGAAATTCTGGCTCGTTGGGGTTTCTCTTCTCCACTCTTTCCATCAGCTCGTTTAAATAATTTAATTTGAACATTTGTATCACCTCTTAAATTAAGTATCAAAAAAAGATAGTTTAATTCTATCACAACTTTTTTAAAAATGCAATAATATTATATGATTTTTTTGCAAATATAATTATTTATTTGGGACAAAATATTCTAAAATGAAAGAATATGATTGGAAACTTGCATTTTGTTAACTGCAGCAAATAAAAAGGCGCGATTCGCCCTGCCGGCGCGCGCTTCAATATGGTACGTTATAACAAGTGCTCTCGAAAGAGGCATAACCTTCATCTTCACGCCGATATTCACTCGCGCCCTGACGACTGATGAGTTCGGGCTTTATCCATTATATGTGAGCTGGATGGGAGTATTTACGGTTTTTATAACCCTAGAGCTGTCCGGAAATATCATATATCGCGGGCTCTCGAGATTCAAGGGGCGAGAGGACGAGCTGATAAGCACGTCGCTTTTGATTATGAGCACATCGGCTGCCATTATGTGCGCCGCGGTGCTAATCTTCGGCGATGCAATGACAAGAGTCATAGGACTTTCGCGTCAAATAATACTTCTTCTGATTGCGCAAATTTATACAAGCGGAGTAGTAAATCTATTTTTTGCCAAATGCAGATATTTCTATAAATACAAGCTACCCTCGTTTATAAATATCGCATTCGCAGTTGCAAGCCCGGCGCTGTCACTTTTTCTTATAAATTTCACACGGGTACGCAGTGAGGCACGAATTGTCGCACCGCTCGCAGTGACGGCAATTATCGCCTTGCCGATTGCGGCAAGCATGCTGTATTCTGCCAAGCATCGCTTTTCGCCCGATATAGCGCGGCATCTTTTAAAGAATGCACTCCCGCTTTTGCCGCACTATGCGGCAACGACCGTTATGGCGCAGATAGGCAAGATTACCGTCGGCAGATTTTACGGCGAGGGGGAGCTGGCAAAATACTCCGTGGTTTTTTCGATGGGATTCCTTTTTTCATTGGTAACGGGCGGAATCAACTCGGCGCTCTCGCCGTGGATAACACGAAAGCTGGCGGCAAGCAAGGGCGACCAAATTGAAGCGACCGCACAAAAGGTGTTTCCGCTTTTGGCAACGATGACCTTAATGGGACTTTGCTTTTCCCCCGAGGGCTTAGCCTTTCTTGCTCCTGCCGAATACCGCTCGGCACTTGGTGCGGTTTATCCGATAAGCATATCTGTGCTTTTCACCTTCCTCGTGCTTCTCATTAACGCAATACTTTTATATTTTGAAAAGGGACACCTTGTTACAGTTGCGTCGCTTATCGCTGCGGCAATAAGCATCATATTAAACCTTACGGTTACGTCGAGGTACGGATATATCGCCGCCGCGCTTATTCAGGCGGCATCATCCTTCATTTTGCTGGTAATAAGCGTCATTATGTTGGGGGGCGTGTTAAAAAAACGCAGCTTCAGCAACTCAAAATACCTGCGAGTTATTATAGTCACCGCACTTTTTGCTTGGTTGCTTTTTGCTCTTCGCGACGTATTTTTATCACGTGTTTTTCTCTTCATTTCATTTCTTCTCGTGCTTATACCGCAGGCACTTGAGTGTAAAAATCTCATCAAAGAGAAATAAAAACGCCCACAGATGTGGGCGTTTTTATTATTTATTTTCCTTCAGTGCCGCACGCTTTTGCGCCGCTATTCTCTTTCTTTGAGGAGTATCAAGAACCACCTTACGAAGTCTTATGCTCTTCGGTGTAACCTCTATGAGCTCGTCCTCGGTTATAAATTCAATGGCTTCCTCAAGGGAAAGCTGACGGGGTGTGATAAGAGTGAGCTTTTCATCGGCTCCCGATGAACGAATTGCCGTAAGATGCTTTTCGCGGCAAACGTTAACCTCTATATCATCGGGCTTGGGATTCTCGCCCACGATCATTCCCTCGTAAACGGGGGTTGCGGGACCTATAAAGAGAGGTCCTCTGTCCTGAGACTGATACAGGCCGTAGGTTGTTGCAACTCCGGTCTCGCTCGCTACGAGTGATGAGGTGAATCTCGTTTTTATTTCGCCGCGGAATTCCTCATATCCTGCAAAAATCGACGAAATCAGTCCCTCACCGCGAGTGTCAGTCAAAAGCTCGCTTCTGTAACCGAAAAGACATCTTGTGGGGATTGAATAAAACAGCTTTTGACGAGATCCGTTAAGCTGCATATCAAGAAGCGTTCCCTTCCTTGCTCCGAGCTTTTCCATAACGGCGCCCACATACATCTCGGGAACGTCTATGATGACGTTCTCAATAGGCTCACATTTTACTCCGTCAATCTCCTTATAAAGCACTCTGGGGTTGGAGCAGCAAAGCTCGTATCCCTCTCTGCGCATATTTTCAATAAGAATGGAAAGGTGCATTTCGCCTCTGCCTGCAACGCGGAAGCTGTCGGTGGTTTCGCCGTCGCTCACGCGGAGAGAAACGTCCTTAAGCAGCTCTCTGTAAAGGCGCGCACGAAGGTGGCGCGAGGTAACAAACTTTCCCTCTTTTCCTGCGAAGGGCGAATCGTTTACCGAGAACGTCATCTCCATAGTGGGCTCGCCGACCTTAATAAATTCAAGCGGCTCAACTCGCGCAGGCGAGCATACGGTATCGCCTATGGAAATATCCTCGCAGCCGGAGAAGCAAACTATATCTCCCACCTTTGCCTCGGTAACGGGAGTTCTTTTTAAGCCGTCGAACTGATAAATCGAAACAATCTTTGCCGGGCGTGTTTTGGCATCGGGGCTGTGATAATTACATATAGATACGCCCTGTCCCTGCTTCAAAACTCCGCGCTCTATTCTTCCTATACCTATTCTGCCGACAAATTCGTTGTAGTCTATAGACGAGACGAGAAGCTGAAGGGGCTCGTCCTCTTCTCCCTCGGGAGCAGGCATATATTCTACTATCGTATCAAGCAAGGGCTTGAGGTCTGTGCCGGGGGTGTGGGGGTCAAAGGATGCCGTGCCGGCTCTTCCCGAGCAGAACAGCATAGGAGAGTCGAGCTGCTCGTTCGTTGCATCAAGCTCAAGTAAAAGCTCAAGAACCTCGTCGCCTATCTCGTCGAGTCTTGCGTCGGGACGGTCGATCTTGTTCACAACAACTATTACGCGGTGATTCATTGCAAGCGCCTTTTCAAGCACGAAACGGGTCTGCGGCATAGGTCCCTCCGCCGCATCTACAAGCAGTATAACTCCGTTTACCATCTTCAGTATGCGCTCAACCTCTCCTCCGAAGTCGGCGTGACCGGGAGTGTCAATGACGTTGATTTTTACATCCTTATAGTAAATAGCGGTATTCTTTGCCAGAATTGTTATACCTCTTTCGCGTTCAAGGTCGTTTGAGTCCATGACGCGCTCGGTGGTTTCCTGATTCTCACGGTAAATTCCGCCCTGACGAAGCATTTCGTCAACAAGAGTGGTCTTGCCGTGGTCAACGTGAGCGATAATCGCGATATTTCTTAAATCGGTACGCTTCATTTTTATTTCCTCTTATTTATACTGATTTTTAACCTAACTTATTTAGTATAGCACAAATATGCGAAAAATGCAAATTTTATTTTTAACATATTTTCTCCCTTATAATGCCTGTTTTTTATATATAAATACAAAAAGCGCACCCGTATTGAGTGCGCTTTAAATCAGGTATCAAATTTGGGGTTCTCGCATCTGAAATCCTCCATAAACTTCACAAGCTTCTGAACACCCTCATAGGGCATAGCATTGTATATAGAGGCTCTGATGCCGCCGATAGAGCCGTGACCTTCAAGGTTTTTAAGTCCTATTTCAGCGGCTTCCTTGGCAAATTTTTTATCAAGCTTGTCGTCGCCCGTAACGAATACCACGTTAGTCATCGACCTGCACTTTTTGTCTACGGGGGAGGTGTAATACGATTGGTTGTCGAGGTAATCGTAAATTAAGCTCGCCTTCTTTTCGTTTCGGCGCTTCATTTCCTCAAGTCCGCCTATCGACTCTATCCATTCAAATACAAGCTTTGCGATGTATATAGACCAGCAGGGCGGCGTATTATATGCCGATTTGTTTTGAAGAAGAACCTTATAATCGAGCATCGTGGGAGTGTCGCGGCGAGCGTTGCCAATGAGGTCGTCGCGTATGATTACAACGGTCAGACCGGATATGCCTATGTTTGCCTGCGCGCTTGCGTATATGAGCGCAAATTTCGACACGTCTACCGGCTCGGAAAGAATGCACGTCGTCATATCGGCAACGAGCGGTATGCTACCCGTGCTCGGCGGCTCGGCAAACCTTGTACCGTAAACTGTATTGTTGTAGCATATATGCACGTAATCGGCATCGGGGCGGATATCGTTCTCTTTAACGTCAGGCACAGTCGAGAAGGTTGGCATCGCGCCTGCGGTGGATGCGGCTATCGCTATATCACCGTATTTTTTTGCTTCTATTGATGCCTTCTTTGAAAAAAGACCCGAGAGGACGTAGTCGGCGCAACGGTGCTCCGAAAGCAGGTTGAGGGGAATTGCGGAAAACTGTGTTGTAGCGCCTCCCTGCAGAAAGAGAATCTTATAGTTCTGCGGAATATTCATAATTGAGCGCAGCTTATTTTCTGCGCAGGTGAGAATATCCAAAAATTCGGGTCCGCCGGGATTAAGCTCCATAACGGACATTCCCGTGCCGTCATAATTAAGCATTTCCGCTCTCGCCGTTTCCATAACTTCATCGGGAAGCATTGCGGGACCTGCGGAAAAATTATAAACTCTTTCCATATTTTTACCAAAGCATCGCCAAAATCGGCGAGGCTCCTTTCTAAACTCATACGAGTATTATATCACAGTCATAAAAGCACGAGTCGTGTCGCAACACGACCTGTGTTATGTCAATGTTCTCACGGCAAAATCTCTGATTTTGTAAGGCTCTGCCTTATAGTTTGCTCCTTACAAGAGCGACCCGTGAGGTTATTATAACATTTTTCCTCCACGTTGTCAAGGCTTCAAAAACAGGCGAAGAAGCATACAAAAAATAACTTGCAAAATCGTATTATATGATGTATAATTAATATACGATTTTCAAATACATTTTTTAGGAGGATGATTATGAGCAACATTTGGCACGATATTTCCCCGAAGCGCATAACGCCCGAAGATTTTATATGTGTTATTGAAATTTCCAAGGGAAGCAAGAAAAAATACGAGCTTGACAAGGAAACAGGCTTTATTATGCTCGACAGAATACTGTACACCTCGACCCATTATCCCGCTAACTACGGATTTATTCCGCGCACCTACGGCGATGACGGTGACCCCCTCGACGTGCTTTTGCTTTGCGCCGAAAGCCTTGAGCCACTCTCACTCGTGCGTGCATACCCGATCGGCGTAATTTCGATGATAGACAACGGAAGAAATGATGAAAAAATAATTGCCATCCCCTTCCAAGACCCCAACTATAACCAATATCAAAATCTCGACCAGCTCCCCTCGCACATTTTCGAGGAAATGACACACTTCTTCTCGGTTTACAAAAACCTTGAGCACAAGGACCCTGCAGTGAACGAGGTAAGCGGCAAGGAGTCCGCAGTAAGAGTAATACAGGAAGCCATAGACCATTATATCGAAAGCTTCTGTAAATAACAAGACGACCGATGCGAACAGCATCGGTCTTTTGGTATAAAAACGAAAACAGCGCATTTTAATGAAAAACAAAAAAACTTTGCAAAATGGGTTGACTTTTATATTTTTGTATGATATAATATCCAAGCGAGATTTCGGAAAGCTCCGAATTCATGGCGGATTAGCTCAGTTGGCTAGAGCGTCCGGTTCATACCCGGCAGGTCGTTGGTTCAAATCCGACATCCGCTACCACTCGCGGCCCGTTGGTCAAGCGGTTAAGACACGGCCCTTTCACGGCTGTAACATGGGTTCGATTCCCGTACGGGTCACCAAAAACCACCTAATCCGAACTCGGATTGGGTGGTTTTTTCTTTTGGTGACCTGTACGAGGAATCGAACCCACTCAAAACAGACGGATATCAAATCCGTCTGTTTTTCTCTATATGTTGATTTGCTAAAGAAAATGTGGTATAATTGTTACACTAAAGCCGTGATGCTACCGAGGGCGGAGGATAAGCTATGGACAACTACGTAGAAAAAGTAAAAAGCGTTATATTCGGGCACGCTGTTGCGGATGCGCTTGGTGTACCCGTAGAATTCGCAAGCCGAGGGGAGCTTGATAATGCTCCTGTTACCGATATGGAAGGGTTTGGTACGTATCCCTATCCCGAAGGCTGTTGGTCAGATGACACGAGCATGGCATTAGCCGCTCTTGACAGCCTTGCGAGCAACAAGATTGACTATGAAGATATAATGATAAAATTCGGCGCGTGGTACTTTAACGATCAGTACACTCCAACCGGCGAAATGTTCGATGCGGGAAACACCTGCGTTTCTGCCATTCAAAACTACTTTGGCAGGCATATGCCTGCATTGAATTGTGGCTTGAGTGACGAACGCTCTAACGGTAATGGCTCACTGATGCGTATACATCCGTTTGTTCTGTTTGCTTTTGCTAAGCAAATGCCGTTTGAACAGACGGTTGAGCTTGTACATTCGGCATCTGCTTTGACCCACGCTCACGAAAGGTCGAAAATCGGCTGTGGCATATACGCTTGCATTTTGATGCATTTGCTAAATAAAGCCGATAAAAGCGTTGTTCGCAAGGCATTACAGCAAGCGGAGGCCTATTACGCCGACCATTCGGAAATAAAGCATTATTCAAATCTCTTCAGGCAGGATTTTGATAAAACAGAGCGCTCGCAAATTAAAAGCGACGGCTACGTTGTAGATACTCTTGAAGCGGCTATTTGGTGTTTGCTTACCACCGATAATTACAAGGATTGTGTTCTCAAGGCGGTTAATCTCGGCGACGATACGGATACCGTTGCCGCCGTTGCAGGAGGGCTTGCCGGTGCGCTGTACGGTTATAATGAGATACCTAAGGGATGGCTTCTTGTTCTTAAGCGCAGAGAATATATAGGACGGCTGTGCGAAAGGGCTGTTTTTGCCTGGCAATAAATATTCAATTGGCTTGTAATCATTTCAGATATACGTTATAAGGAATTGGCGTTCACGACTGTTGATAGGGGTGTTGAATATATAAATAATCGCAGCATTTAAAGGTGTCTGATTAATAAGCAAAAAAGGGAGCAAACGCTCCCTTTTTTTGATATTTAAGTTTACACGCCCTCGGGGGTAGGTCTGTGAAGCAGGGCAAGTGTAGCCATTGAAAAATACATCGGATAGATGTTGAATGCGAAATTGTCAAGCAAGCTCCCGAGAAGCGTTGTCGCTATGGAAATCGCAAGCATTGTTTTCATAAGGCTCGGCTTTTTGAAAACGGGGACTATTGATTTCACCCTGTAATAGCCGTAAGCAAGTGTTCCGACGATGCCCGTTGCCGAGAGGAGTTCAAAAAGAGTGTTATGCGCCATGGTGGGCATCGGTCCCATATGAGCGAAGCTGCCCGACTCGAGCTGATGCACAGATTCAAAGCCGTAAAATCCGATGCCGAACACAGGGTAATCGAGGAAATTTTTCCAGGCTATTCCCCATAGCTCGTATCTGCCGTTTGAATCAAATCCGCGAGCGAAGTAATCGCCGAGAAGTGCTTGTATTTTGCTCCAAAAAACAACGACCAGAGCCGCGGCTCCGAGAACGCCGATTGCGAGAATTATTCGATATACCTTTTTATAATTGCCCTTGAAGCACGCGATGATAACACACACAGCGTATGCAAGTGTGGCAAATATCAGGGCGTTTCTCGACATTGTGAGAACTGCGGCAAGCCAGGTGAGCGTTGCGACAAGGAAATATGCCCAGGAGTGCTTGCTCGTCATAGCGCCGTAAAAGTGCATGGGAATAAGCATTGCAAGGCAGGCACCGATAAGGTTCCATATACCCCAGCCGAGCACCACGCCCTCCTTATTTATCGCACCGTCTACAAATATATTGTCCGAGGTTACAAAAAGAACCGCAAGCTGTATTATAATAACCCCCGCCATAAGCGCACTGATATAAGAGAAGTATTTCATTATATCGGTGTTTTTTTCTTCCTCTGTAAATCCGTAGCGGAAGAGCATAAAGATAAATCCGTACACTACCGTTTGCGCAAGCGAGAAAAGAAAGCCCATGGGAGTCCACTGCCCTGAAAATACGCCGTTCAATAGAAACGCGGCGCAAAGAATTATGACGGGCAGAAGAAGCGAGTCCGTTTTAAGATTGAAATTTCTGTATAGCCTATTTTTAAAGAAGAAGTAAAATGCTCCCGCAAAAATCGCCACAAGAGAGAGCACCATAGCCCAAAGGCGCCACCCCGTGTAAAGATAATCCGAATTATTTATAAGGGACGGAGAATTCTGCACCGAGAGCTGAAAGATATAGGTGCAAAGAGAGATGGCGAACGGTTTGATTGATTTTGAGATAAAAAAGGAGCTGACAAAAAGAGCTGTCGTCAAAAAATTGAAATACATCTCAAGCCCTGTGAGCGAGCCGATAAGGACAAGCGCGCAAACGACAACAGGGTAAATATTGCTCACGTAAAAACGGCGGAGATTTTCGAGGGAAAAGATTGTTTTGAGGGCTGTCATTCTTCGAGCGCCCTCCTTATAGCTGAATAGGTCGAGTCAAAGACGTTTGAAAATTCGTATTTTTCATACGCGCTCTTGATTTTCTCCTCGGACGGCACTGCGCCGTTATACACCGCAAGGAGCTTATCAACAAACGCCCTTGTATCATCTACGGGATAGAGGAAGCCATCTTCGCCGTCGTTTATGAGGTCGCGATGTCCCTTTATATCAGAGCAGATAACGGTTTTTCCCGTACCGAGTGCTTCTATGATATTAAATGGCATACCTTCTATTTTGCTCGCCGAAACGTACACGTCGGAGGCGCGAATAAAATCACACGGGTTGTCCCTTCTGCCTGCGAACACGACGGAATCGGAAAGCATCAAACCGTCAGCAAGCTTGATAAGCTCGCCCTTTTTATCGCCCTCACCTATAAGCCAGAGAGTGGCGCTCGGTATGTGCGTTTTGATTTCCGGAAGTGCCTCAATCAGCATGCGCTGATTCTTTCTGTCGCTGAGCTCTCCCACAAAGGTCATAACAAAGCGGCCCTGCGACTGCATAAGCTTTCTTATTTCCTCGGTCGTTGACTGCGGAGGTGCGGCCTTGGCACCCATACCCAAAATTTCAATCGGCGGATTCAACGAAAGGCGCGAGCCGATTGCTATAGACAAGTCCTCCTTGTTCATAACAAGTATTGTGTCGGTCTTTTTTGCCCAAAGCTTTTCGCAAATAAGGAGAATATGCTTTTTAAGCGACGAGGATTTTTCCTCAAAAAGATAGCCGTGTACGATATTTATGATTTTCGGACGGTTCTTTTTCGGTATCGCCATACGGATATGAAAAGCGGCAAGCGACGTGTTGAGAATTACGGCATCAAAGCCGCCCTCCTTAACGATTTTCCTTATCTGCTTGCGACACGCCGAATTTTTGGGCGAAAGCATTTTCTTCACAAAGGGGATGTCAAAGTCTGCACCCTCACCCTTTGCCATAACAAGCACCTCGTTACCGTCGCGGCGCAATGCATCTATATAACTCTTATGAAAATTATTTATATGTGATATGGTTGATGCTGCATAGAGAATTTTCATTTTACACCTCGCGAGGTCAGTGTTTTTTGTTACACGGGGTCGGCCCAAGTCGTTCTCGGGCGCGTTGTTTCGTCGTCAAGAAGCGCACCCTCCTGCTGCTCCTCCACGTATTTTTCGTTTTTGTTTATTGCCTTCATCGGAGTTTTCAAGAGGATGGCAATATCGAGCCAGAAGCTCCAGTGCTCGATGTACGATATATCCTCCTGTATTCTGTCCTCAACGGACGTGTCACCGCGCAAGCCCTTTATCTGTGCAAGCCCTGTCATTCCGGGCTTTACGTAGTGCTTTACCATGTAAAGAGGAATAACCTCCTTGAACTGCTCTACGAACACGGGTATCTCGGGACGCGGGCCTACAAGCGACATACTGCCGCCGAGAACGTTAAACAGCTGCGGAAGCTCGTCAATCGACGTTTTTCTGATGAAGTTACCGAATTTGGTTTTGCGCGAGTCGGTATCGGTCGTCCATTCCTTGTTCGAAAAGCTGTTGACGCGCATGGAGCGGAATTTGAGCATCATAAACTTTTTGCCCATTTTACCCACTCTTATCTGCCTGAAGAATATCGGACCGGGGGAAGAAAGGCGAACGCCTATAGCGGCGGCAATCATTATCGGCGAGGTAAGGATTATCAGAAAAAGAGAACCCACTATATCAAGCGCGCGCTTCATTATGGCGTTTGCCGTGTTATCAAGCGGCGTGGAGTGAATATTGATAAGCGGAACCGAGCCAACCTGCTCTATCTGCCTTTGCGTTTTGAAGAAGCCGTAGATTACGGGAAGGAAATACACCTTAATACATCTGTCGTCACACATATTGACAAGGCGTATGAGGTGGCGCTTGTCGTATGCATCAATGGCAAACACAACCTCGGTTGGCTTGTATTTGTCGAGTATTTCAGAAAGCTTGGTAAACGGGCCGAGCTTGTCCACACCTATGTCCTCGGTGATTTTGTCGCCGACGTAGCCGAGTATCATTGTACCGTATTGCGCGCCGTCATTTATTTCCTTGACGTATTCCTTTGCAGAATAAGCGTTATCACCAACTATTATAATTTTTCTCAGGTTGAACTGCTTTTCTCTGACAGCGTTGAGCACCGTTTTTATAAGGTGGCGCTTAAAGGTGAGAAATGCAGTGCTCATTATTGCTGCAAAAAGCACCCAATATAAAAAGAAGCCCCTGTATCCTTCTCTTGCAACGAAGGCAATTATCAGCGCCATAGCACCGTAATACACGAGATTTGCGCGCAGAGCCTCGGGAAAGCTATGGTATCTGCGCTGATACCGCGTGGGTCTATACATATTGAGAGCATGATAAACAAAGCTCGACATAAGAAGCTGAAGGGCAATCAGCATAACGGTTATCGGAGAATCGAGAGGCACGATTTCCTCCGATATTATCATAACCGCAAAAAAATATGACACCAGAATAGCCACGAGAGTGAGTAGCATATCTATATAAACCTCGATAATATCGAGGATGCCGCGCCGTTCGTTTTGCATTTTTATCTCCGTTCCGCCGTGAAAACAGCAAATTTATTTTACGCAAAATATATATTAAATATATAATATCACCTATTTGATATTTTGTCAAGCAAAAGGGCTGCCCGCAGAATTTACAGACAGCCTCTAACATTTATTTTATCATACCCGACGATGTTTAGTCAATAGATTTCCGACATATGCGGAAATTCTTTACATTTTGTACATAATTATCGAAAATTTTGATTTTTTTATGAAAAAACTATTTATTTTTCACAAAAAACGTGCTATAATGAATATGCGGGTAATATCCCCCGTCATACTCAAGGAAAGGATACCAAGTTTTTGGTAGAACGGTACCGTTATGAAAATCACGATTTACGGCAAGCAAATGACAGTTCGCGAAAGCTTAAAGGAGCTTATCGAGAAAAAGCTTCAGAAGTTTGACAAGTTTTTTGGAAGCGAGACCGAGGCCTTTGTCACCTGCAGAGTGAGGAAGGCGGTCAAAATTCTCGAAATCACCGTGAATTACGGCGGCACAATGTTCAGAAGCGAGGAGGAAAGCGAAACCTTCATCACTGCTCTTGACAGAGCTGTTGAATCACTCGAGCGGCAGATCAGAAAAAACAAAACGCGTCTTGAAAAGAAGGTCAAGGGCGGAGCATTTGCCATAACCGATGTGGACGATGATGACGAATACGACGAGGAGCCTGAATTTGAAATCAGAGTAAAATCCTTCCCCTTCAAACCGATGACCACCGAGGAAGCAATACTCCAGATGAACCTTCTCGGACACTCATTTTTCGCATTTACAGATGCAATCACACAAAAAATTGGCGTTGTTTATAAGCGTAAGGACGGAAATTACGGACTTATCATAAACGAATAAATTACGAACGAAAGCGCAGAGCATCAGGCTCTGCGCTTTTTTTATTATTTTTCTATAATCTCGACGTCCTTGAAAAGAGGTGTATCATTCACGATAATCGGAACGTTATACTTGTTTGACTCAACAATTACCTTTTTAACGGGCTGATAGGGGTTGAGATTCTTTGTGCCGTCGGCAAGGGTGGGCTGCGACACGTCGCCGTATTTTTCTATGTATCTGCCAAAAATATAGAGAGGTCTGCCGCCCGAGGTTCTGACGTCACAGAGGGTTATGGTATGAGGCATACAGGTTTCGTAGCCGAAGTCCCAGTTATCCCAGGAGCCGTAGCCGCTCATAATTGCAAAATCCTGCTCCTCTCTCGGTGATGAGAGCGTAACGTCCTTAATATACGCGGTTCCGCGCCAGATACAGCCGTAGTCGCCGCGAAGAGTCATAATCTCGGGCTTCGGTCCCATCTGAATAATCGTGTTTTCGATATGAACGTGTCCGCAGCCGATGCAGTTGATATGCTCAATTTCCGAATTGAGAATGGTTATATTACCCGATGCCTTATGGGAATCGAAGGAGGAAAGATGACAGCCGTCAACAAGGAAATTGCGGCAATAGTTGGAGCCCATCTCACCCTTGAAGAGAATAGTTACGTCGTCATCCTCGTACATATTCGGCTGATAGCAATTTTTAAGAGTTACGTTGTTACAAGCATGAAATTGTATTTCATAGGAGCCAAGAAGGTTTTTGCCACCGGGATCCTGACGGTAATAATGCTTGTGCGCGCGAAGAACACAGTTTTCCAGCTTAAGATTATTCATCGTATCAGCAGAGATAAATCCTGCGTAGGGAGAACGGGTAGGTCCTTCCTTTATCATCTTGTGGTCAAAGTTGCGTATCGTTACGTTAGAACGTCTTATCTTTATTCCGCGCTGGTAGTAATAATACTCATTCGGGGCCTGGTTTGCCCAGCGGATGAAATGTCCGCCGTTTATATCAACGGGTGCATCGTCAATCGGAATTGCGGTGCATTTGGTTATTTCATCATAATCCCAAGAAACAGGGGTTGAAGGGTCAATGTTTCCGTCGGCGTCAACGAGAAGAATCTCTCTCTGCGCATCTCCCTTGTCTGAGTTAAGGCCGTTGCGAATATATCTGCGCTGATTTTCGTTTACAACGTGCACAAGCGCGGGGAATCCCACCTTAACGCCGATATTCGTCGCACCGATTTTGAGCGAGGTGATACCATCAAGCGCCACGGGATCCTTGTCGGGCTCAAGCTTAAAAAGGGGAGTTACACGGGCGGGCATATCGTGAGTAATCTCGGAGTCGTCGAGGATAAATGCACACCCTACCCAAAGTGTGTCGGTCTTTATAATAACCGATTCGGAGCCGTTGTCGCCAAGGCGGTAGGTCTTGCCTGCGGTTCCCTCAACGGGCAGTCCCTTTTCATTTGCGTAATCGTGTGCTGCCTTTATAGCGGCAAAATCGTTGGCCACGCCATCGCCGACAGCACCAAAATCACTGTACCTTACAACATTTTCCATTTTTTCTTTCCTTTCGGGGATAAATTATGTTATTCTTGTGTTTTTCTTTGTTTTAAGCGAGCTTCCCTGCTTTTTCATAATGCGTGAAGGCTTACCGTGAGATGTGTTTTTTGTTACACGGGGTGCCACCTTTTGCTTCTTTTGCGGCTCGCTCTCCTTTTTGGGCTTCAAGATGATATTCAGAATTTTTTCTGCGGCAAGTGCCCTTGCGGAATTCTTATCGGAAGCCGTTGCCGTTGCTTTCAGGTCTTTAAAGGAGCACATAACCTCGTATTCCCTCGCGCCCTCCTTGCTATTTTCGGTTTCGCCGAGGTCGCGGAAGGTTGGTGATCCGAGCTTCTTTGATTTTGCGTATTCCTTAAGCCTTGCAACCGCCTGTAAATCTGCCTGCGGTGCGCTTGCGCGTTTTTCCTCCGCTATAAGCATTTCAAGCGTTTTTTCGGCAGCATCCGAATCCGCCGCCTTCTGATTTTTACCGCTACCGACACCGTAGAGCTTGTCACCTATATAGCAGGCTCTTTCATACACCTTTTTATGCTCGGGGCCGCTCTCGGAAACAGTCTTGTAAATCGGAGGCGGAAGCCGTCTTGATTTGTCTGCGCACCACTCCTGAAGTCTGTTTTTCGCGCTTTGTGCCGGCGCCGATTTGCTCGATGCCTTTGACGCCAGAACCTCTTTTATATCGAGAAGGCTTGCAACAACGCCGATAACGGTTTCCATATTCATATCGCAGTCGATGTATATCGCCCCGATTATGCTTTCAAACAAGTCCTCCATAACCGACGGCTCGTCCGCTACACCGAGCTTTGAATCTCCCTCTCCAAGCAAGAGAAAGCGCTGCAGACCGGTTGCTTTTATTTTGTCGGAAAGATTCTTCTTGTCCGAAAGCTTCGAGCGAATTACCGTAAAATCGCCCTCCTTGAAATCGGTTCGTATTCCCTTCTCAACTCTGTGCGAAAATTCACGCATAAAAAGAGTTACGATTGAAGCAGAAAGTATGCTGTCGCCGAAAAATTCGAGCACCTCGTTGGATTGCCCCGCAGAGCGATGCTCGTTACAGTAGCTTGTGCGGGTAAAGGCCTGCCGAAGAAGACTTTTATCGCGAAAGGTATATCCGATTACCGCTTCTATTTTACTTATATTTTTTTCAAAAACCATAATTTTCTCTTTTCGTCCTTTTCCATAATTATATCAACACTTGAAGAAAATTACAATATAAATTGCTAAAAATTTTTAACTATTATTATTTCGACACTAATATTCTTGACAAAATATATCTAAAAGTTTAAAATATTACCATAAGATATGTGAGAGGTGATTTCATGAGCAAGCTCGAGGAAAGGTTTATAAGCCGCGAAGAAATCTTTGACGGCAAAATTCTGAAGGTTGTTAAGGATACCGTTGAGCTTCCAGACGGAGAAGAGGCATTCCGCGAGATGTGCTTGCACGTGGGGGGAGTTTGCGTTTTACCGCTCTTATCTGACGGAAGAGTTATTATGGAGAGGCAATACAGGTATCCGCACGGAAGAATCTTCTTTGAAATTCCGGCAGGAAAGCTCAACTTCAAGGGCGAGGATCCCCTTGAGGCGGGAAAGCGCGAGCTTCGCGAGGAGACCGGGGCGATTGCCGAAAAATACACGTTTCTTGGAGAAATTGCCACCACGCCCGCTCTCATTGATGAAAAAATATTCGTATATCTTGCAGAGGATTTGACGTTTGGCGACCGCGAGCTTGACGAGGATGAGTTTCTCGACGTTGAGCTTGTTCCCTTCCGCGAGCTTTACGCTATGGTTATGCGCGGCGAGATAAAGGATGCCAAAACGCAGATAGCAATACTCAAGGCCGCACAGCTCAAAAGAGAGCTTACAGACGGGCTATATTGACAATTTTCAAAAAATATGGTAATATTTAAGTTAAGACATATTAAACCATAGGAGGTTATCATGTCAATTTTCACAATTATACTGCTTGTAATCATAGCATTGCTCGCTCTGTGGGGCGGTATTATGGGTGGCAAGCGCGGAATATCCAGACAGGTTATAAGAATCATAACCGTTGTTGTCGCGTTGCTGATAAGCATATACCTTGCCAAGCTTTGCAACAATGCCGTAATGGTATGGATCGGAAATCAGACTGCCGAGGATCTTGCGGCTCTGCTTCAATCAATGAATATACCTCTCGGTGAATACGAGGGCGTGCTTTCATATCTTGACACCAATACTCTCAACTACATCATAGCAATTCCCCTCACTCTTGCGATTGTTCCCATCGGATTTGTTATATGCTTCCTGCTTATAAAGCTTCTGATGCTCATTCCGCACGCGCTTCTGTCGGGCATTTTCGGCTTTTCCAAGGAAAGAAACAACGTTGCTACCCGTATTTTCGGCGTGCTTCTCGGTATAGTCCAGGGCGTGCTTGTAGCGGCGGTGATAATCTTCCCTGTTGCCGGTGCTCTTACCTCTGCAACCGAGGTTATAAATGCCGTAAGAGAGGAGGCGCCCGATAGCGAGGAGGCCGAAATACTCTCGTCCTTCTATGAAGGAACCATACAGGAATATGCAGAAGACCCCGTTATTAAGGTAATCGGAGTCTGCGGAGCGAAAACACTCTATAAAAACATTTCCACAGTACAGATAAAAGACGTTGAATACAATATGGTTGAAACGGTTGGAGAGCCGACCGTAAAAATCGGTATTGGAGTCAACAAGCTCTGGGGCTGGGATTGGAAGAAGCCCACACCCGAAAACGAGGATGCCGTTCGCGCTATGATCGAGGCGGTTGATGACAGCGAATATGCCAAGGCCCTCATCACCGACGTTCTTGTGTTCGCATCAAGAGCTTATGAGGACGGAGCGATTCCCTTTGAATTCGAGGCACCGATGTCCGACATTGTAGATGCGTTCTTTAAAACCATCGGACTCATCACCAAAGAAACCATAAAAGAGGACCTCACCACTCTTTCCGAGGCGTATTTCGTTCTTGCACGCGAGAATATTATATACGAGCTTGAATACGGCAACGAGGATGCCACAAGAGAAGCTCTTACAAAAACTATGATAGACGAAAACGGCAACGAGGTAACCGTTATTTCACACGTCGTCTCGATTCTTAACAAAAACGAGCGCACAGCTCACCTTGTTACCGTTCTTACAAAGCTTACTGCGTCCGCCCTTGCAAACCAGTTCGGTGCTGACAGCACGGTGCTTTACGAGAATATTAAGGAAGGCTTTAACAGCACGATTGCCATCGAGAAGGAAGGAAAGACCAAGGATGAATACACAACCGAGGTTTCCGCATCGCTTGACACAGTCCTTCGCGACAACGGCATTGAGCTTGACGCCGACGTTGTAGACGGAATGGCAGAGTACGTATACGACAATTACGATTCGTTCCAGACCGTTGACGAGGACGGAAACAAGACCCTCTCCGATCAGGAAATGAACAACATAGTCCTTTCCTACTACGATGCTTATATTAAGGCTATGGAAAACGGCGAGCTTCCTCCCGAAATCGAGGGTGAAATCCCCGAGGGCGAGATTCCCGAGCTCCAGTAAAATCAAAAAATAAAACCGCCGAGCAATTCGGCGGTTTTTCTTTTTTAGATTACATTTTAAGGGTAAGTCCCTCGCCCTCAAACGCGGCGAGAATTTTGTCCGTTGCGAGCTCCTGCTTTGTGAGGGTGCGCTCGGACGAGACGAACGAGAAGCGCAGGGTAAGCGCCGTCACTCCGTCTGCGGTATAAATATCCTTTACCTTCACTTCCTTAAGAAGCTCGCCTGCGGCGTTCTTTGCTATTTCTGCAAGACGGGTCATATTAACCGAGGCAAGGTCGGCGTTAAAGGTGAGGTCGATATCAACACCGGGGAACTTCGAGGGCTCGGAATATTTGATTTTGCCCTCCTTTACAGAGGCAAAGGCGGCAGTTTCTATCTCGAAGAAGGCAACCGCGCATTTCTTATCAATATTGCCGAGAACTGTGGGATGAGGCACCGAAAGAGTTCCTATTACAGTACCGCCAACCGAAACGGAGAAGGTGTTTACCGGATGCATATAGCCGAAGCGCGCATCAGCGGATACGAATTCTGCGTCCTTATGAAGAATATCCTGAACGAGCTCCGCGATAATATCACGGCATCTCATAAAGAGCGACTCCTCACTCTCTGTTTTCGAGAGCATAACGGCTCCGAGCTTTGTAACCTCGTTGCAGGTTCCGTCCTCTCTCGTTCCGTCAACGGTATGACCTATTTCGAATATTCCGAACGTGTCGGCAAAGGACTTGTTTTCCTTTGCAAACGCAAGAAGCGTGGGAATCATTGAAATACGGATATACTGATGGTCGGGGGACTGCGCGTTGATAATTCTCATACCGCGAGCGGTTTCGATGCCAAGCTCTCTGTCCTTTTCCATATCCGACCAGATGTACGAGTGAACCTCGTGCATACGGTAGCTCTTTACGAGTATATCCTTCATTCTGTCCTCATCGGAGCTTATCGTCTCCTTGCGGACAGGAGCGAGCGCGCTGGTAGAGGTAAACACATCGAAGTTGTCGTAGCCGTATATTCTGGTTATTTCCTCGATTATATCCGCCTTGATGGTAACGTCCTTGGTAGCGCGCCACGAGGGAACAGTTACGGTAAATTTGTCACCGTCAACGGTTACCTTAAAGCCGAGTCCCGTAAGGGTGGTCACGATATGCTCGTTGGAGATATTGATGCCGGTGTATCTGTCAACGTATTTCTTATCGAAATCGAGGGTGATGGTGGGATAGTGATTTACGTATGCATCGGAGAATCGGGAAATTACCCTCGCACCCGAATCGTTTGCGAAGAGGAGCGCGAGAAATCTCTCGGTAGCAAGACGGCAAAGCTCGGGGTCGAGCATTTTCTCATATCTCATAGAAGCATCGGTACGAAGGCCGAGGCGGGTAGTTGTTTTGCGGACGGAGATACCGTTGAAGGTCGCCGATTCAAGAAGAAGGGTGGTGGTATCGTCCTCTATTTTCGATGCATCGCCGCCCATAACACCGGCTATTGCAACAGGCTCGTCGCCGGAGGTTATCATAAGCATCTTATCGTCGATATTACGCTCTACTCCGTCAAGGGTAACGAATTTGAGTCCCTCAGGGAAGGTCTGTACCTCGATTTTGTCAACCTTGCGATTGTCAAACGCGTGCATCGGCTGACCGACCTCCATCATTACGTAGTTGGTAAGGTCGGCGAGGAAATTGATTGCACGGGAGCCGCAGTAATAAAGGCGAATACGCATATTTACAGGGCTGACGGTGCGTGTGATATTCTCTACCTTGATTGCGGAATAACGCCACACGAGATCGGTTGCCTTAACGTTTATTGCAACCTCGGGGAGCGCATCATATACGGCGGTGTCGTGCGTGGGCACGGGCTTAAGAGCTCTGCCGGTAATGGTTGCAAACTCGCGCGCCATTCCGTAGTGGCTCCAGAGGTCCGGGCGGTTGGTGAGCGACTTGTTATCAACCTCAAAGATTATATCGTCAATGTCGTAAACGGATTTAATATCGGTTCCGAGAGGAATATCGTCGGTTATGTCCCATATACCCGAGTTATCATCGCTTATGCCAAGCTCTGCCTCGGAGCAGCACATACCGTACGAGGTAAAGCCTGCTATAGTTGCGGGATTTATCGGATGACCGCAAACAGCGCCGCCTGCGGTTGCGAGAGCTACCTTCATGCCCTCTCTGACGTTGGGAGCACCGCAAACGATATCAACTATACCGCTTCCGGTATCAACCTTGAGAAGATGGAGCTTCTTGGAGCTGGGGTGGTTTTCGATCGACACGATTTGTGCAACTATGACACCGTGTGTATCGGTACCCTTCTCTATTATATCCTCAACCTCTGCGGTTGAGAGAGTGAAGTTACGGATGAGAGCCTTTTTGTCAAGACCGGAAAGATCGACGAAATCTCCGATCCAATTCATAGATAAAAGCATTCGTTAATCCTCCTTATCTCGATTTGAACTGCGAAAGTGATTTGAGGCTGCCGCTGTTGAAGTCACGGATGTCCTTAACGCCGTATCTCATCATAGCAAGACGGGTAAGTCCGAGACCGAATGCGAAGCCTGTATATTTTTCGGTATCGATGCCGCCCTCTTCAAGCACGTTGGGGTGTATCATGCCGCAGGGGCAAAGCTCGAGCCAGCCCGAATTTTTGCAAGAGGGGCAACCGTCGCCGCCGCATATCTCGCAGTTGATGTCAAGCTCAAAGCCGGGCTCGACGAAGGGGAAGAAGCCGGGGCGGAGTCTGACCTTAACGTCTCTTTTAAACACCTCTGAGAGCATCGTTTTCATAAAGTATATGAGGTTTGAGATAGAGATGTTCTCGTCTATCATCATACCCTCCATCTGGAAGAAGGTATTTTCGTGGCAGGCATCGGTGGACTCGTTTCTAAAGCATCTGCCGGGGAAAATCGCGCGCAGAGGAGCCCCGTATTTTTTCATTATCGCATTCTGCGCGGCAGAGGTATGCGTTTTGAGAAGCTGGCCGTTTTCGAGATAATAGGTATCCTGCATATCTCTTGCAGGGTGGTGCTTGGGAATATTAAGCGCCTCAAAGCACTTGTAATCGTCAACTATCTCGTCATAATTTTCAACGGTGAAGCCCATTGTCTCGAATATTTCAACAACCTCGCGCGTAGCCAGGGTTATCGGGTGATACGAGCCGGTTTCACGACCGAAGGTAAGGGTCGGGTTATACTTCTTCGCGCTTCTTACCTGCGCCGCAATTTCCGCCTCCTTGAGCGCCGTCTCGGCGTTGGCTATGGCAAGCTCAACCTCGTTTTTAAGGGTATTTATAAGCTGACCTGCCGTCTTTTTATCCTCGACGTCACGTAAGCCCTTCATAAGCTCGGCGATATGTCCCTTTTTTCCAAGGAACTCAACACGCAGTGCCTCGAGAGCAGCGGCATCGGTTGCTTTTGCAAGCGCTTCATTGAAGGCCGCTCTTAATCCGTCTATTCTTTCCTTCATATTATTTAACTATCCTTTCGGTATACTTTTACAACTAATTATTATAAACCAATCGGCAGAATTTGTCAACACTCTCGCAAAAAGAATAAAATATATAATTTATATTACAAAAGCAAGTGCCGCGACTTCAATCGCGGCACTCTTGTTATTCCTTTATTCTCTCGATATATTCTTCCACCGCTGTGGGAACGATGCCTGCAAGAGATTTGCCCTCTTCAAGCATTTTACGGGCAAGCGTCGAGCTTATACCCTCAAGCTCCGGCGAGCACTCCAGAAGCTCGGTTTCATAGCCACCGTGTGCAAAATTATATTCCGCCTGGCGTCGCTCGTATTCGAGGTCTGTACCGTTGCGGTAGCCCTTAACTATTTTCTCTATCCCGTGCTCACGCATATAATCCACTACCAATCCATTTGAGTAGCTCACAAGCACGTTATCAAGCTCGTCCGTGGCGAGCATCAGCATACGGACACGGTCATCGAGAGTGAACCTATAGCTTTTCTCGGGATTCACGAATATCACCGCATATACCTCATCGTACATCTCTGCGGCACGGCGAATAACGTCCACGTGCCCGAGCGTTACAGGATCGTAGCTTCCCGGTAAAATAACGCTCATCATTCCTCCCCTCCCTTGTAAAGAAGGATATTTATAAACGTTTTCTTGCCGTAGTGAGTGGATTTCATAATTTCAAAATTCTCATTATTCGAGAAATCGGGATTTTCGGTTCCGCTCTCGAGCACGATTATCGCCCCGCGCTCAAGCAACCACGAGCCAACAAGGCGCTCAACGGCATCCGCACAGCATTCCATAGCATACGGCGGGTCGATAAAGACGAGGTCGAATTTATCCCTTCCCGATGCCTTCCTGATATAATTGCGCCAATCGCTCACAAGATATCTGCATTTGTCGAAAAAACCGACCGTGCGGACGTTTTCCTTCACAACCTCCATCGCCTCGCGCGAGGAGTCGATAAACATCGCCGTGCTTGCACCTCTGGAAAGAGCCTCCAAGCCAAGCTGCCCGCAGCCCGCAAACAAATCGAGCACGCGACGGTTCTCTATATCGAATTGGATAGCCGAAAATACTGCCTCCTTTATTCTCTCCGAGGTTGGACGGGTTGCATCGGTTTCGAGCGTTTTTAACTTTTTTCCTTTAGCTGTTCCTGTTATTATTCTTAACACGGGGTACCTCTTTATGATAATATTGATATATTTTTTCCGCATCGCGCTCGCTTATTCCCTTGATGGCTGCGAGCTCTTTTTTTGATGCGGATTTGATTTTTGCAAGCGGCATTGCAGACAGTAGAAGCTTTGCCTTTTTAGGACCTATTCCATCTATTTTTTCAAGGGTGGAGGTGGTCATTTTCTTTATTTTTGCCCCTTGCATCGTTTTGATTGCAAAGCGATGCACCTCCTCCTGAAGCTTATATATAAAGGCGTAAACTCCGGTTTCAAGGGCTATTGATATTTCTCTTTTGCCGTCTGTTATGGCGCGGGTTTTATGAAAATCGTCCTTTACCATGCCGAAAACGGGTATCGAGAGCTCCATAGCCTCAATTATTGGCTTGACGACTCCAACGTGCGCCTCGCCGCCATCGAGCAATATGAGGTCGGGCACCACTCCGAGAGAGGCGGTGCCGTCGCCTATATGCGACACACGGCGGCTTATAGCCTCGCGCATTGAGCCGTAATCGTCCGCGCCCTCCGTGCTCTTGATATTGAAGATTCGGTAATCGCTCTTTTTCAGCCTTCCGTCCTCGTAAACTATCATAGCGGCGGTTATATTCTCGTTTCCGAGATTTGATATGTCGTATGCTTCTATGCGGCGCGGCATCTCGGGGAGCCCGAGCAACGTGGTAAGGCGGCGGAGATTCTTATCCTCCCTCTCACCCTCGAGCCTATACTGCCTTGCCGATTCCTCGGCATTTTTGCGCGCCATATCGCACAGAGCCTTGCCGTCGCCGCGCTCGGGCACTTTTACGGACACCTTGTATTTTGAGGAGAGCGAAAGGTATTCGGAGAGAAGCTCTCTGTCCTCCTCGGTTATGGGGAAATCAAGCATCACCTCGCGTGCGGGGGCGGCGGAGGTGTCGTAGTAATCGACTATAAGCGAGATTGCATCCTCGGGGCTTGTAAGCTCAGAGAGCGACAGAATAAATTCATTTTTGTTTACGAGTGCTCCGTCACGCACCGAAAGCATGGCGAGGACACCCTCGGTTTCAGAGGTATAAAGCGAAAATACGTCGCGGTTTACCTTCACGTCGGCGACAACCTTCTGCTTTTCGGACAGGCGCTCAAGCGCTTTTATACTGTCGCGCAGAACTGCCGCGCGCTCAAACTCCATATTTTCAGAGGCGCATTCCATTTCACCCACAAGCATTTCGCGCGTTTTCTTTACGTTTCCGTCAAGCACTGCCTCAGCACATTTGACGAGTGCGCGGTATTCGGCGGCATCGACCGCCCCGGTGCACGGAGCTATGCATCTGCCCATATCCTTGTATATACACGGGCGCTCCTTGCCTATATCCTTTGGAAATGAACGCTTGCAGGTCGGCAGGGAAAATATTTTCATTACCGCATCAAGTGCGGCGTGAGCCGAGGCTGAGCCTTGATAGGGACCGTAATATCTCGCTCTGTCACTGCGTCGCTCTCTGGTTACGAAAAGCTTTGGATACTCCTCTGCCGTTACCTTTATATAAGGGTACGATTTTGCATCCTTCAGCTTTATGTTATACTTCGGCGAGTGCTTTTTTATCAGCACGTTTTCGAGAGTGAGCGCCTCGATTTCAGTTTTACAAACTATATAGTCGAAATCCTCGACAACGCTCACCATTTTTGCGGTTTTGAAGGTGTGAGTATTACCGGTGAAATAAGTGGTGACACGGTTTTTGAGCTTTTTGGATTTTCCGACGTAGACTACATCGCCGTCGGCGTTCTTCATAATATAAACTCCGGGCGTTTGAGGCAGGGAATTTGCCTTTTCACGAAGCCTTGTGAGCCTGTCCAAAATATCACCTCCAAAAAAGGAGCCGCTACACCGAGTGCGAACAGCACCTTCGGGTGCCACTCATAAGGCAATATTGCCCCCTGGTGTAACGGCTGACCGTTTATAAATAGTTAAAATACAGCTATCAGCAATCAGCGAGCTCAACCTCGATGAGTGCTACGAGTCCGTCTATTGCGGATGCCTCATCGGCACCGTCTGCAATAAGGGTAATTTCGGTTCCCTTCTTAATGCCGAGAGAAAGAACTCCGAGCAAGCTTTTTGCGTTTACTCTGCAGTCCTCCTTTTCAACCCAGATGGAGCTCTTGTAAGAGTTTGCCTTCTGGATAAAGAAGGTTGCAGGGCGCGCGTGAAGCCCTTGCGCATTCTGTATTGTAACATTGCGAGAAATCATTGTATATCTCCTTGAAGTTTCGTTAATATCAGTATATCAAATGGTTAAATAAAAATCAATACTTTTTTAAAAAAAGTCGCAAAAATAATGAGATTTATCCACGCAGAGTTATGGTTGCATCGGAGGAATCGAAGCTTCGCTGGTCTCCGTAATAATAAACGCGGTCATCATATTCGTGCTTCGAAATTCGAAGCGCCGCCGTATTCATTCCGAAAAGCACCGAGAAAAGACAGTACAAACTCACACTTGAGAATATGTCGAAGAACCAACCGAACGCAAGCATTGCAAAAATTGCAAGCGTGCTGAGTCCGCAAAGATTTACAAGCGATGAGGATACTGTGAATTTCGAATACACGGATATCTGACGAAGTCTTACGACGAGTGCAATTGCCAGAATGGCAAAAGCAAACACACCGAAGCGGCACACGATGCCGAACAGCGTATCAAAGCTGTTAACGCCCTTGGCACCCACGCCTATGAAAGCATTATGTATGAAGATATCAAAGCTCTCGAAAAGCTTGTTATCCATATCTGCGAGAGCCACGTCAAGCGACAGCTTCTCCGAAACGTACGCAAGAGCCGCATCGGGTATAAAATACAGAGCTATCGGAATAGCAAGGAACGGCAAAAGCAGCTCATTCGGAAGCCATCTGTTCATTATTATCGGATATGCTGCGGAGCAGACAAGCAGTATAAAGGGCACGAAAACACATTCCGTTGCAATTATTGCAAGCAGGCAAAGGCACAGCATCGCCGCATATATTGCCGATTGCACCGAGCGCTTCATATCCTGCAATGCAAAGATTATGAACACTGCGGCAACCGAAAGGAAAAGAGCAAGAGCAGTAGAGGACGGCATAAACGCCGTCGCGGGAGAGCTTGCTCCGCCCACTATGTACTGAATTATTGCATAGAGCGATATTGGTAAGGCGGAAAAGATAACGGCGTTTTCCGCGCAATCCGCAAGTCTGCGGTTTACTATTATATTTGCGGCAGGAATATACATCAACGTAACGGCGATAAGCGCCACCGTGCGAAGAAGATATCCGTCCTGTCCGTTCACTATTTCGGCAATAAGAATTACTACCGAAAACAGAAGTATCATTATGTCCGAAATTCCAAAAACGTAGTATCTCTTCCCCAGAAGAACCTTTCTGAAAAACGAGAGAACCGCAAGAGCCGAAATGGTTATAAAAACCACGTCGGAATACGGAACAATCGAAAGGTACGGGGTTGTCAAAAGCAAAAACATCAGGGGAAATTCGGGTGAAACGAACGAGAGCACAAAGAATACAATTCCGAAAATTATAAGCACCACAGGCTCTACGCCCAAAAAGACCGATACAATCGCAGGGACTATTCCTGCGGTAACGCCTGCGATAATGGGCAAGCCCTTTACTCTGTCGTGCTCATTCATTCTCTTGATAGCAAAAAACTCAAAGAATATGTAATCCGTGAAGGCGAAATCCTGTATTGCTCTGCACAAAGGCTTTTCGGAAAGAAGGAGCGGTATTGATATCAGCGCAAACACCGCGCTGATTATAAGCGAGCTTAAGCTTACAGACTCGCCTCTATTTACAAAATAAAGCTTTACAAGATGCAAAAGAAGAGATACGATACCGAACGCAAGAAAGGCACTGCCGTAAGCCCTCGTTGATGAATAGGCAATCGAGCGAGAGGCGGATTCGAGCGCGCGGGAGATACCGCCCGACATAAAGGCACGAGCCCTTCGCGGCGACAGACCGTCCATTCTTTTAGAGAAAAAAATGGTACTGTAAAAGGGGGATATTTCTCTTTTGCTTTCGTTTTCTGTTTTTCTGTTTTCCATACTCACCTTTTCTTCTTTTTGGGCTTCAGGGATTCCTCAATTTCAGGGTGAAGAAGCAAAAGCTCCGGTCGGCGCTCCCGTGTGATATTAACCGCCTCGGTAAGACGCCATTTATCTATTTCTGCGTGATTTCCGGAAAGGAGCACCTCGGGCACCTCTCTGCCCATAAACTCTCTCGGCTTGGTGTATTGGGGATACTCGAGAATACCCGATGCCAAGGATTCGCCCTCGTAGCACTCGCTTGAGGCAAGGACGCCGTCCTTGAGGCGCGAAACCGCATCAATAACGATGCAGGCGGGAATTTCACCGCCGGTTACAACGTAATCGCCGATGGATATTTCATCGTCTACTATTTCGTCTATTATTCGCTGGTCGACACCCTCGTAATGACCGCACAGAAATATCAGATTATCGTAGCCCGACAGCTCCTCGGCAAGCGAGTGATTAAAAAGCCTTCCCTTCGGCGACATATAGATCACACGTTGGCGGCTTTCCTCGGGAATCTGTGAGGCAATGCTTTTATAGCAATCGTAAATAGGCTGACAGGTCATAACCATCCCCACGCCGCCGCCGTAAGGAGTATCGTCTGTTTTGCGGTGCTTATCGGTTGAGAAATCGCGTATGTTGTGAGAATGAACCTCTATAATGCCCGATTTCTGCGCCCTGCCTATGATGCTTTCGCCGAGAATGGTGTTTACCATATCGGGAAAGAGTGTCATAATGTCAAATCTCATGCGTCAAAGAAGCCGGGAATGAGGGAAACTCTGACTCCCCCCTCCTCGCTTATCTCCTTTATGAACTCGTCGACGCCGGGCAGGATAACCTCGCGCCCCTCTTCGGTGACAACTGTAAAAAGCTTATATCTGACACCGTCCGTAACGTCAGAAACCCGTCCGTACACGGCACCCGTGTCAAAATCTAGAACCGGAAGCCCTATCATATCGGCAATGAGCATCGCCCCCTTGGGAACGGGAATATCATTGCGGTGAAGATAGAGCACTGTATTTTTATACCCCTGTGCCGCCTCTCTGGAATCTATACCCTCGAGCCCGAGCAAAACTCGGTCGGATGCCGCAGAGGCAGACACGATATTCATTTGCTTATAGGTGCCGTCACGTCCGAGAATAAATACCCTCTTTTGCTTTGTGAGGACTCGGGGTGAATCGCACCAGCACTCAACGTTAAGTATGCCGCGAACGCCGTGTGGCGAGCGGATTTTTCCACATTCAAGATATTCGTTTTTCATAGTACAGTTATTCTACCATATATTATTTTAAGTGTCAAGGCTTTCCGCCGCGAGAAGCTTTTCTTCTTTTTTCAAGGCGCGCTTGCGACGGAAGTAGGCGGTGAGCATATCTCTCGCTTCATCGCCGAGGACGCCGCCTAAAACCTCGGGCGTATGATTGAGTCCTGCGGCGGCAAGGTCGAGCTTTGAGCCAAAGGCACCGAAGCGTATATCCGCAGTTCCGTAAACGACGCGCGGAATTCTGGCGTTAATTATTGCACCGGCACACATGGCGCAGGGCTCCATTGTGACGTAAAGGGTAACACCGGGTAATCTCCAACCGCCAAGCGCGCGGCATGCCTCCTCTATGGCGAGTATTTCGGCGTGGTGAGTGGCGCATTTTTCAGTTTGACGGGTGTTATATGCCGCTGCGATAATTTTTCCGTCCCTTACCGCAACCGCCCCGACGGGAACCTCATCGAGCTCCTCTGCCTTTTTCGCAAGTGCTAACGCCTCTCGCATAAATATTTCGTCTTGTTCTGTAATCATTGGGGTCCTCCTTAAAAAAGCGCAGTTACGGTGATAAAAAGCATCAAGAGAACAAAGACCGCCGCCTCTGTTGTGAAAGCGAGCTTGTCGCTTTTATCAAATGCGAATGAGAAAAGCTCACGGAATTTTTTTCTAAGCGCTATTATCACGCCAACCGATATCACCGCCAACGCCGCAACTGTTATAACTGCAGGAACGGTAAAGAGCTCTGCGGTTCTCTCCCATTGAAGCAAAAGCGAAACGGTATTGTTTACAAGATGGAAAACGACGGACGGCAATATGCTACCCGTAGCGATATCCACCGCGGCAAAAACGAGTCCCGCAAAAAGAGCGTACGGTATCTGTGCAAGATTTGTGTGAACCAAAGCAAAGAAAACGGCGGAAATCAGGACTGCGCTCCTTTTTGAATGGGGTGATATGAGGGCTATCGGGATATAGCGGAACACCAGCTCCTCCAGTACGGAAGGAAGCAGGGCGTGTAACAAAAACAGGGTGAAAAAGCTGCCCGTCAGCGTCGCGTCGTCGGGAGAAGAAATGAGCGATGCGAGGTATGAAAACAGTGCAGAAAGTCCGATGACGCCGAGTAGTGTCGGTGCGAGAAGGAGTGCGACTGTTGCGCCGTCCTTCGCCGTTGGCAACGGCTTTAGATTTTTCGGTTCGGGTGATACACTTTTCCCGATGGCAAAAAACAACGCTACGGGAATTACGAAGGCGGCGTAGTACAGCACGGTCGAAAGGGTACCGGGAACAGCGCCTGACAAAAGAAGAAGCAATACCGCAAGCAATTCAAATACAACGGTATATCTTACCGATTTTTTCACACGCCCCCTCCTTTCTTTAAAAATGAAGCTTATTTTTGATGGCTGTCCACAACCGAGAAGCGAAGCTTGCCGCGAACGATGTCCGCCTCTTCGAGCCGCACTCTTATTTTATCGGCAATGCGGAAAATCTTATTTCTTGAACGGATAGTGAGATTTTTCTCATCGAAGGTAAACGAGCCACCAAGCTCGCTTATCGGAACCAAGCCCTCGCAGGTATTTTCAAGCTCGGCAAAAAAGCCAAACGAGGTTACTGAATTTATGACTGCATCAAACTCCTCGCCGATGCGTCCCTGCATAAAGATAACCTTGTATAAGTTTTCTATTCTGCGTTCCGCACTCACGGCGCGCACCTCTGCATCTGTCGCCGCCGCGGCAGCTCTGTATGCGTATTTTGCGTACGACTCCGGGCGCTTGCCCTCTATCAGCACCTTGTGAATTATTCTGTGCGTAGCAAGGTCTGAAAGTCGGCGGATGGGAGAAGTGAAATGACAGTAATAGTCAAGCGAAAGCCCGAAATGAGATTTCCTCACGTCAAGATATTTTGCCTTCGACATTGCGCGAAGCATGGTGTAGGACACCTGCGGGAGCATATCCCTTTTTTCCGCCTCTGAAAGAAGGGCCGCGAAATCCTTTGCGGTTGAGTTTTCACGCGATATAACGCTTGTATCGAAGCCAAGGTTATGTGCATACGTGATAAATTCCTCCAGCCTTTCGGGCGGCGGATTTTCGTGGACTCTGTAAACACAGGGTATCTTCTTTTCGGAAAGAAGCCGCGCTACCGCCTCGTTTGCGGTAAGCATAAATTGCTCTATAAGCTTCTCCGCATCTCCGCGCTCGCGCTTGATTATTTCAACGGGCGAGCCATCCTCACCGAGCAATATTTCCGCCTCGGTGGTTTCGAGCTCCAGCGAGCCTCTCTCGCGCGCTCGTTTTGCAAGGATAAGATAGAACTCGTGCATGCGCCCAAGGGTAGTCAGGACCTCTTTATATTTGACACGGGTGGCCTCTGACGCCACGCCTTCAAAGATTTCGTTCACCTCGGAATACACGCCGCGGACACGGCTTCTAATTATCGAGGGTTCAATTTTTGTCCCTTTGATTTCGCCGTCTTCTGTGAGGTTTATTATGGCACTCAGCGCGTATTTATCCTCGCCGGCATTTAGCGAGCAGGCGCCGTTTGAGAGTGCCGCAGGCAGCATTGGAACAACCTTGTCGGTAAAATAAACACTCGTTCCGCGCGCCATAGCCGCGCGGTCAAGGTGCGTGCGCTCCTTTACGTATGAGGAAACGTCAGCGATATGAACACCGAGCTGCCAGCCTCCGCGTATTTTCCGCAGTGATACGGCATCGTCGAGATCCTTTGCACCGGCGCCGTCTATTGTAAATATAATTTCATTGCGGCGTACCCTTCCCTCCTCGGAAAGCGGCATTGCGGCAAAAAAGTCCGCCTCGGCGAGCTCTTCCTTAGTAAATTCTACAGGTATCTCACACTCTGCAAGTATTGCGGCATAATTTGCCTCCTTGCCGTCGGCCGCACCGAAGCTGCGTATCACCGCACATTCGTGCGTTGAGTAGTGCGGGGTACGAATTATTTTCGCCTCAACCTTGTCGCCTATGCGTGCACCTGCGGTGGAAACAACCTTAAACGGATGAGAGGCGAGCTTTTGGTCATCGGGAATCAGAACGGTGCTTACGACAGGTCTGCCCTTGCCCCGATAATAGTAATATTCCTCGTCGAGCATACCTATAACGACAGAGCGAGACTCGTGCAGAATCGCACGTACTCTGCCCTCGGTCTTTTCCTCGCCCGTATAGGTCTTGTAGGTATGATATACAATTTCTACGGTGTCGCCGTCTATGGCACCGAGGGTTTTGTCCTGCGGAATAAAAATATCCCTATCCGAACCCTCAACGGAAACAAATCCGAATCCGCTTTTTGACGATGAAAAGACACCCTCCGAAATCACCTCGTCGGCGTGTCGCTTATAGGATGATCTATGACGCCTGCCGCCATCGAAGCTATCGGATATATGAAGTGAATCTGCACTCACGTTGGTACTCATTACAGCGCGCAAAAGCTCGTTTTTTGCGCGCTCCTTACTGCGCCGCTTGTGAGTATTGCGCTTTTTAAAGCTTTGAAAATCTTTTGTTGTTCTGTTTTTCTTTTTCATATTCTTATTATTTGATGATTTTGCTTATGAATACGGTTAACGAAAAAAATGGACGAGATCAAGCCCGTCCATTTTTAAGCATAGATGCTGCACAAATATTTGGGCTGTCCCAAACACAAGGCAAATCTATTATGAAAAGATACCGGAGTAATCAGAAAGCTTCTGCCACTGATCAAGACCGTAAGAGGTTGAATGGAAATCGGGCTGAATTATATAAACCACGAGAACCGCAACCGCAAAAATGATGCTAACGATGAGAGTCCACTTGTAAAGAACCTTGTCCTTTTTAACAGACTTTTCCTTGCCGTAATATGTTTCGGTACCGCCAACAATAGTGCCGGAAAGACCGTCTTTTTCGGATCTCTGCATAGTTACGGCAACTACGATGAACACTGCCGCAACGAGAAGAATACCGAGAAGTATATATTCTGCAATCATTTCAAAAATCCTTCCTTAAAATGCTTTTGCACGAACGTGCATATTAAATACTAATGTATTTTAGCATATATTTTATAAAAAAGCAATAGTTTTTTAAAAATTAACAAATTATTTTAAAAAAGTCAGTAGCGTTCGACGAGCGCAAGCGTCAGAGCCTCAGAGCTTTTGACCGCTATGGAAAGAAAGGTCGGAAAATCGAGGGGCGAGTTGCCATCGGCTCCGTCCGAAATAGCGCGAACCACAACCGACGGAATGCCCGAAACGTAAGCGGCGTGAGCTATTGCCGCACCCTCCATCTCGCACACGTCGGCGGAAAATTCCGCTACGATTTTATCCTTTGTTTCTTTATCGGCGACGAATTTATCTCCGGTTGCGATAATGCCGCGCTTCGCAGGTATTCCAAGCTCTCTTGCCGCGTCGATAATTATGCTCGCCGCTCTCTCGTCGGTTTCAAAATAAATTTTATTGATTCCCGAAACAAGCCCCTTTGGATCACCGAGAGGCGAGGTATCCATATCGTACTGAACAAGCTTTTCCGCGACGACGATATCCGCACACGCAAGAGCCGGGCTCAGCGCACCGCCAACGCCCGTGTTTACAATAAGGCGCGGTGCAAAGTTTATAATCATCGCCGTTGCGCAAATCGAAGCAAAAACCTTACCTACTCCGCACCTGGCAATGACAACAGGCTTGCCGAAAAGGGCACCCGTGTAAAATTTAACGCCGCAAATGAGAGTTGATTTCGCGTCCTCGAGCTTTGAAATAAGTCCGTCAACCTCGTCGCTCATAGCGCCGATAATTCCTATCGGAGACGTGCTCATAATTCTGTTCCTTTATACTTAAAATCGTTGTTTTTTGATTTCAGCACCGCAAGATAACGGGCGCATTCAAGCTTCGCCGCATCGAGCGACAGGTTGGCGAAATTACCGCATTCGATGCGGCTCGCGCCAAACATTTCTCCCTTGTGGGAAACTATCGCCTCGAGAGTTGAAATAACGGCGACGAGAACCTCATCGTTATCCCTTCCCTTCACGAGAAGATAAAAGCCGGTCTGACAGCCCATGGGGCCGAAGTAGAGAACGTCTGCGCCTATATTGCTCGAGCGGATATACGTGGCAAACATATGCTCGGTTGAGTGCATTGTGAGATTGTCCATATAGTCGCCCGCGTTGGGCCTTCTCGTTCTCATATCATAGGTCACAACGTCACCGTCGATTCTGGAGACGTAAATACCCTCGTCGATTAAATCGTGATTCACGGTGAACGATGCTATACGCTCGGGAGAATTCATAATGCCCCCTTAAAACGCAAGTCTTTCGTTTATATATGCCTTAACCTCGGAGACGGGAATTCTTACCTGCTGCATAGTATCTCTGTCACGTACAGTAACACAGCCGTCGTTTTCGGTGTCAAAGTCGTAGGTGATGCAGAAGGGAGTACCGATTTCGTCCTCGCGGCGATATCTCTTACCGATAGAGCCGGTTTCGTCAAAGTCAACAGGGAATTCCTTTGCAAGCTCGTCATAAAGCTCGAGAGCCTTCTCGGAAAGCTTCTTGGAAAGAGGAAGCACTGCCGCCTTAACGGGAGCAAGAGCGGGATGCAGGTGAAGCACAGTACGAACGTCACCGCCCTCAAGCTCCTCCTCGTCGTATGCATCAACAAGGAAGGCAAGAGCCACACGGTCGGCGCCGAGCGAGGGCTCGATAACGTAAGGAATGTAGTGCTCGTTGGTTTCGGGATCAAAGTAGGTCATATCCTTGCCCGAATGGGTCTGATGCTGGCCGAGGTCGTAATCGGTTCTGTCGGCTACGCCCCAAAGCTCGCCCCATCCGAACGGGAAGAGAAATTCAAAGTCGGTTGTTGCCTTGGAGTAGAAGGCAAGCTCCTCGGGATCGTGGTCACGAAGGCGAAGATTTTCATCTCTCATTCCAAGGTTGAGAAGCCATTTGTGGCAGAAATCCTTCCAATAGTTAAACCACTCAAGGTCGGTGCCGGGCTTGCAGAAGAACTCAAGCTCCATCTGCTCAAACTCACGGGTACGGAAGGTAAAGTTACCGGGGGTTATCTCGTTTCGGAAGGACTTGCCTATCTGTGCAACACCAAAGGGAAGCTTCTTTCTCGTTGTTCTTGCAATCGCAGGGAAGTTAACGAATATTCCCTGTGCAGTTTCAGGGCGGAGATAAACCGTGCTCGAGGAGTCCTCGGTTACACCGATAAAGGTCTTGAACATAAGATTGAATTTCTTTATATCGGTAAATTCATGACCGCCGCAGGTGGGACAGCCGATGTTCTTTTCCTTAATGAATGCGCTCATTTCCTCGAAGGACCATGCGGCAGGATTGTCGTTGGTTCCGTTTTCAAATGCGTAATCCTCAATAAGCTTGTCCGCTCTGTGACGCGCGCGGCACTGCTTACAGTCCATGAGGGGATCTGAGAATCCGCCTACGTGTCCCGATGCAACCCAAGCCTCGGGGTTCATAATTATAGCCGAATCAAGACCGACGTTGTATCTGGATTCCTGAACAAACTTTTTCCACCAAGCGCGCTTGACGTTGTTTTTGAACTCAACGCCGAGAGGGCCGTAATCCCAAGAGTTTGCCAAGCCACCGTAAATCTCGGAGCCGGGGAATATAAAGCCGCGCGTTTTACAAAGAGCGACTACCTTTTCCATTGTCTTTTTGCTGTTTTCCATTTTTATTCTCCATATTGTAAATAATTATTTGCAAATTTTAAATGAGCTTACAAAGCACAACTCCGTTTTTATGCGACACGGGTGCGACATTAACAAGCTCACCGTGCAATTCGCCCTCGCCGTTCGGCGAAAATTTCACCTCAACGTACGTATCGGAATGTCCTGTGTAATATCCGTCGTCACCGAGCGTTTCCGCAATGACGGAAAGCTCATCGCCGCGCGCTACAAGCTCGTCGAGCACGATGTCACGAACGGAATTTTTAATCTTAATCAGTCTTTCACTTCTCTCTCGCTTTGTTGCCTCATCAACCTGATTCGGATATTCCGCGGCAGGTGTCCCACTCCTCTTGGAGTAGGCAAAAACGTGCGCGTCGAGAAACCTCACCCTTTTGACAAAATCAGCGGTAAGAAGAAAATCCTCCTCGGTTTCGCCCGGGAAGCCAACCATAAGGTCGGTAGTAAAGCTTGCACCCGGAAACGCCGCGCGCAGTCTTTCAATATTCTCTATCGCTCGCGCACTTGTGTATCGGCGCTTCATTGAGGCAAGAATCCTGTCCGAACCGCTCTGCATTGATATATGAAAATGAGGTGCGAGAATTTTTACGCCCTTTATCCTTTCGACAAAGTCCTCTCCGACAAGCTCGGGAGCAAGCGAGCCAAGCCTTATTCGCTCTGCGCTTCGACGCTCGTCAAGCTCAGCTATGAGATCGGCAAGGCGGTACCCCGTGTCAAAATCTCTGCCGTATGATCCGGTTTCGATTCCTGTCAGAACTATCTCCTTTATGCCGGATTTTGTGAGACTCTCAACCTCTTTTATTACGACCTCTCTCGGCTTCGAGCGAACTCTGCCGCGTGCCGAGGAGATAGCGCAATAGGTACATTTGCTTTCGCACCCGTCCTCGATCTTCAAGTAGGCGCGAGTTCTGGGCGCTGTGCGGATGCTCATGGGCTCAAAGTCTGCCACAGAGACGTCCGTAACAGATACGGTTTTCTTGCCCCTTCCCTCTCTCAAAAGCTCGAGGGCAAGCGGAATAACCGACATTTTTTTATCCGTTCCGAGTATAATATCAACGCTGTCAATCGCAGAAACCTGATCCGGTGACCGTTGAGTATAGCAACCGACCACTGCTATTATTGCTTCCGGATTGGCCTTGATTGCTCTGCGGATGATTTGCCTTGATTTTCTGTCGCTTTCCTGCGTTACTGTGCAGGTATTTATAACGTAAACATCGTTTTTTTCTTCAAACGGTCTTGACTCAAAGCCCGCATCAACAAATGCCTCGCGAATTGCTTCGGTTTCATATTGAGATACCTTGCATCCGAGGGTATAGAGCCCTACGGTATATTTGTCAGCCACCGTAAACCTCCGGCTTAAGAATGCCTATATAAGGCAGAGCGCGGAATCTTTCATCGTAATCGAGACCGTATCCGATAACGAATTCATCGGGAATTTCAACGCCGCGGTAATCAGGCTCAAATGGTACCCTTCTGCGCGACGGCTTATCAAGCAGAGTACAGGTTTTTACGCTGTTTGCTCCCTTGGCTTTAAGGTAATTTGTAAGAAACGTCAGAGTATTGCCGCTGTCAACAATGTCCTCTATTATCAAAACGTCGCAGTCGGGAAGATCGGGACGCACGAGGTCGAGCTGAATGTGAACCGAGCCGCTCGATTCGGTGCTTGAGCCGTACGAGGATACCTTCATACAGTCTATCTCCACAGGAACGGTGAGCTTTTTCATAAGATCCCCTGTAAAGACAAGAGAGCCCTTGAGAACGCAAAGGAGGACAAGGCGTTTGTCGGAGTCTTTGTAGTCCCTGTCGATCTCCGCAGCGAGGCGGGTGGTGATTGCGTCGATTTCCTCTTGGGAAATAAGTATTCTTTCAACTGCCTGATTCATAAAATTTCTCCTTAAAAAGCCATTCTTACTGATACATTTTAGCAGAAAGATACACAAAAGTCAATACGAGAAAATAAGTTTAATCTATATAATATAAAATATTTTGCATTTTCACTTGACAAATCGAAGATTTTCGGTTATAATATATCGTGCTTTCGTATGAATACGCGAAAATATAACGCGCAAGTCGCGTTCTTTGACGTTAAATAATTTGAAGGAGGTGCTATCATGAAGAGAACATATCAGCCTAAGAAGAGACAGAGAAAAAAGGAACACGGTTTCAGAAAAAGAATGGCAACCGCTAACGGTAGAAAAGTTCTTAAGAGAAGACGCGCCAAGGGTAGAGCTCGTCTCACCTACTAATCGGGCACGCTAAGGTGCCATACAAAACCTCCGATAAAACGCCCACGCGCGAATTTATCGGGGTTTTTGTTTGATAGGTATTTTTTTAGAAAGGATGATTTTTATTTATGAAATTCAGAGCAATATGTGAAAATCATCTTTATTCCAAAGCGTATTCAAAGGGTAAAAAGGCGGTTATGCCTGCGGTGGCAGTTTATATTCTGCCCGATTATGCGGCAAAGCGGCTCGCGAAGGCTCATCCGCAAAAGCGGATAATGAACAGAATAGGTCTTACAACATCGACCAAGCTCGGCGGTGCAGTAGTCAGAAGCAGATGCCGTCGCATTATGCGCGAGGCTATGCGCTCACTTGAAAAGAAAAAAGATATTAAGGTCGGCTATCTTATCGTTATAGCCGCACGCAGCGCCGCAACAAAGCTTAAAAGCACGGATATTGAGCGACAGCTTGACTCCGCGTTTAAAAAGCTCGAAATGTACGTACAATGAAACACGTAATGATATGGCTTATACGCCTTTATCAAAGGTTCATTTCTCCCATAAAACCGAATTGCTGCAGATTTACGCCAACGTGCTCGACCTACGCGATCGAAGCATTTACAAAACGTGGCTTCTTCGTCGGCTTTGGACTTACGGTATGGAGAATTTTGCGTTGCAACCCCTTCTCAAAGGGCGGATACGATCCCGTGCCGGAAAAGCGTCCCAAAAAGCCGCGACAGGCAAAGCAAGAGAGTGAACCCACTAACAAAACAGAAAAGGAAACCTAAAATGGATTGGTTATTTGAAGCGCTCGGACACCTGCTTTACTGGTTCTCGAGCATTATGCCAAACAACAGCTATGCGCTTGCGCTTGTGCTTTATGCGCTTGTGTTCAAGATTCTTTTCCTTCCCTTCTCTATCAAGCAGCAGTCTACGCAGGTAAAGATGGCGAAGCTTACACCCAAAATTGAACTTATCAAAGCAAAATATAAGGGTAGAACCGATCAGGTTACCCGTCAGAAGATGCAGCAGGAGATCATGGAGCTTCAGCAGAACGAGGGTGCAAGCCCCCTTTCCGGATGTCTTCCCATGCTTCTTCAGCTCCCTATCATTCTTTGGCTTTACAAGGTTATAAGAAACCCCCTTTCCTATATTTGCGGAATGGGAGCATCAGAGTTTGATACTCTGTTTTACCGTATATCGAACGCAGGCTTTACACAGGCTCAGATAGACGGACTCGCACAGGACCAGCTCCGTATTATATCCTTTATCAAGGAAAACAATATAGCATACAGCGATCTCGTTACCAGAGAGCTTCCGAACCTCGATATGTTCGGTCTTGACCTCGGTATGACCCCCTCGCTTACCGCAGGCTGGCCCCTTATTCTCGTTTGCCTTATTCCCGTATTTGCGGCAGGCCTTCAGTGGCTTACGATGTTCCTCACACGCAAGTGGAACAGCGTACAGCAGGTAACTCCCGACGACTCCCAGGCTAACGCTTCGATGAAAATGATGGACATCATGATGCCCGTTATGACTCTTTTCATCACCTTCTCTTTCACTGCGCTTATGGGTCTTTACTGGATATGGCAGTCGCTTTTCGCTATTCTTCAAACCTATATTCTCTCCCGCGCGATGCCTCTGCCCAAGTATACAGAGGAAGAGCTTAAGGAGATGAGAAAGGCACAGAAAAAGGCGGAAAAGGAGCAGAAAAAGGCTCTCAAGGGCGGAGTTAAGTACAAATCTCTTCACTATATCGATGAGGATGATTATGACGAGCTCCCTACGGTTAAGGGCTCCACACCGGACAAGCCAAAAACCGGTTTCGGCGGAGATATCCCCGAAATAAAAGACTAATCGAAAGGCATTAAAATAATATGATCAAGGAAATAATTGCAAGCGGTAAGGATATTATCGAAGCAAAGGAAAATGCAAGAGCCGCGCTTGGCGCAGGTCCTCTTGACGACGTAAATTTTGAAATTATACACGCCGGCAGCCGCGGAATTTTCGGCATTATCGGTGTTAAGCCCGCTCAGGTAAGAGCATATATTGAGATTCCCGATCCCGTGGAAAAGCGCCCGAAGCGCCACGAAAAGCCCAAGCGCGACAAGAATCCCCACGAGGAGAAAAAGAACGCAGGCTCGGATAAGCCCAAGAAAAACAAGAACGAAAAGAAGGATGAGCCCAAGACCGAAAAGCCCGCCGCTATTCCCGAAGCAGAGCTTAAGTTTGAAAAGCGCGATGTTAAGGACGGCGAGGATATGTCCTTCGAGTTTGTAAAAACCGTTATCGCAGACATCGGACTTTCCGCAGAGGCAACCCTTTACTCCTGCGAGGACGGAACAAGAAAAATCATCATCGAGGGCGAGGATGCCTCGACCCTTATCGGTCATCACGGTGATACACTTGATGCACTCCAGTACCTTGCAAATCTCGCATCTGCGAGAAAGAACATCAACGGAGAGCGCGACAAGAGCCGCGTTACCATCGACATTGAGGGCTACCGTGCAAAGAGAGAGGAAACTCTTCGCGCACTTGCTCGCCGTATGGCAGCCAAGGCGCTTCGCAACAAAAGAAGCGTTATGCTCGAGCCTATGAGCGCATACGAGAGAAGAATCATTCACTCCGAGGTTCAGGGAATTGAGGGTGTTTCCACCAATTCCGTTGGCTCCGACAACAATAGAAAGATAGTTATCTATCTCACCGATAAGAAGCCCAAGGGCATCTTTGATGAGGAGACCGTAGAAAGCAACGAAGCAGTAGTCGATGTAGCGGTTGATACCGAGGCAACAGTTTCAGAGGAGGCAGTAAGCGTAAGCGAGGATGCCCCCGCGGAAGAAGCATAATGGCATACGGCTCCACAATAGCTGCAATATCCACCCCGTCCGGCAAGGGCGGGGTTGCGATTATCCGCGTAAGCGGAGATGATGCGCTCCGGATAGCGGCTTCGGTTTTCTTCCCGAAGAATAAATCGAGCCTTCTTGACGCATCGCCCAGAATGCAAATATACGGAGATATAATAAGCCGCGGTGAATATATTGACGACGGTATGGCTACCTTCTTCAGGGCTCCGTTTTCCTATACGGGCGAGAATACGGTAGAAATAAGCTGTCACGGCGGTATTCTCGTATCCCGTGCGGTGCTTGAAGCGCTCCTCGTGGCAGGTGCTATGCCTGCGGAGGCGGGAGAGTTTACAAAGCGCGCGTTTATCAACGGCAAGCTCTCGCTGACTGAGGCGGAGGCGATAGGAAATCTTCTCGATGCAAAAAGCCGCGAGCAGATGAAATTATCCGCACTCACGTCACGTGAAAGACTCAGTAGTCATATAGAAAAGATACGCACCGCACTCACGGAGCTTCTCTCCTCTATTTTTGCAAGGATAGATTATCCCGACGAGGACCTCGGCGATTTCACAAACGAGGAAAGCGTTGAGCGCCTTTTTAATATTAAGGAAGCAATCGAGTCCCTTCTTGCCACGTACCCCACGGGACGCGCAATAAGCGAGGGTATCCCAACAGTAATTTGCGGCAAAACAAACGTAGGCAAAAGCACCCTGTATAACGCCATTCTCGGCGAGGACGCTGCCATAGTGACGGACATTGAGGGCACGACGCGCGACGTCCTGACCCGAGAGGTCCCTCTCGGCAGGGTTATGCTTCGCCTTTCGGACACCGCGGGAGTTCGCGGATATGAGATGGCGGATGCGGTTGAAAAAATCGGAATAGAGCGCACCCGTGTCGCAATTTCGGCATCGGAGCTGATTATTGCCGTATTTGATTCGTCAAGAGCGGCAGACGCGGAGGACCGCGAGCTTATCTCCCTTTTAAGCCAAGCTAACGGCGCTAAAATCGCCGTTCTCAACAAATGCGATTGCGAGCGCCGATTTGATAGCGGTATCCTTGGTGATGTTTTTTCCGACGTTATAGAGATCTGTGCAAAATCGAACGAGGTAGCGGCGGTTGGCGCACTAAAGCGCATGGTTGAGGGGCTCTTCACAGACGAGAAGATCACGGTTGGCGAGCAGGCGGTTATATCCTCCGCAAGACAAAACGCCGCCCTTTCAAGAGCACGCGATTTCGTAAATGCCGCCATACTCGCGTTTCAGAGCGGCGAATATCAGGATGCGGCGGCATCAGAGGTTGAGCGCGCACTTGGAGCGATCGCCGAAATCGACGGACGCTCGGTTTCGGAGGAGGTCGTCTCCGACATATTCTCAAAATTCTGCGTAGGAAAGTAGTTTGTAATGGAAGTAAAAAGATTCGCAAAAAACGATTCCGGCTTTATATGTAAAAACTGTAGCAAGGAGGTTTTGCCGCTCGGCTATACCTCGCGCAATCACTGCCCCTTTTGCCTGTGCTCGCTCCACGTTGACATAAACCCCGGTGACAGAGCCAACGAATGCGGCGGGATTCTTCGCCCGATACAAGCGCTCCCCGACCCCAAGCGTGGTTACATCATTGTTCACCGTTGCGAAAGGTGCGGTGCGGTTCTACGCAACAAGGCCGCTCACGAAGCAAGGGTACAACCCGATGATATGAATCTCATTATCAAGCTAACCGCCGGAAGTTTGTAAAAACACTTTACATTTTCAAAAACTTATGCTAAAATATATATAGCTACATAAGAAAGGAGTTCTTCGAGATGGCAAAGGCAACTAAGGATTATTTTGGTCTTTCAAGACTCGTTAGCCTCATCCTTGCAATCATTCCCTTCACCGCATGGCTTTGCGGCGTAATCACCAGATTTAAGGAAGGCGCAATCGTTGCAGGTATCGTCCGCATCGTATTCGGCGGCTGGATCGTTTGGGTACTTGACCTCATTAGCATGGTTCTGTACGGCAAGATCTGCAGATTTATGTTTATTATCTAATAACAATAAAAATGACCGATTTCAAAATCGGTCATTTTTATTTTAATCGTCGGTCTTTCTTTCGCGGTATGCCTTCGGAGAAAGCCCGCAATATTTTTTAAAGGCTTTGGAGAAGAAGTGATTGTCCTCATATCCGACCATAGCACCGATTCTCGCGGCGGAAATATTGGTCGAAAGCAAAAGCGATGCCGCGTGCTTCATTCGCAGGTCGGTTATATATTTCACCGGCGACGTGCCCGTGGTTTCTCTAAAAACCGTATTGTAGCGCGAAACGCTGAGACCCTCCATTGCCGCGAGATCAGGAATTTTTATCGGCTCGGTATAAAACGTCTTAATATGCGAGATCGAACGAACAAGAGGTGCCTTGTTCTCCTTTTGCGTATCAAGCCTAACGAGATTTACAATTATTTGTGCGGCAAATATCCCGAGTAGGTGCTCAAAAAAATCATCCTCTCGCGAATAAGCATCAAACAATGCGGAGAAGCCGTCTGCAACAGCCGAGGAATGCCCCGCCGAAAAGGCACACGGCAAAGCATTTATTCCAAGACTCTTAATAAGCTTTTCCGCGTATGAGCCCGAAAAATGTATAAAATAGTATCCGATATGCCCTCTTGTCAAGGTATAGCGATATTTATATTTAGGCGGAAATATAATCACGTCTCCGGACGTCACCGTTTTCACCTCACCGTCGAGCTCGACTTGCAGGCGCCCTTCCTCTATATACATCAGATAATAATCGTCCCTGCCCCTTGAGTTATAGGTTGTGAAGCGTTCATCAATGCTTACGGCTCCCGCGCAGTTTACCACGATAGGCAACTCACTCGACGCGCGGCTGCACATATTAAGGCCGCCGTTTGCCCTATCCTCAAAGGAATAATACGAGCGTGACTTCATATAGCACTCCTTACAGTTAAAAAATACAACATTTCAGTCGAATAATCAATTGACTTATACTGTGAAATAGTATAACATAACAGTGTAGGCAAGTCAATATTACAATCAAAAAATACACTGTCAGGAGTTTTTTATGGAAAAGAAAAAGCTTATACTTATAGGTGGTGGAAACCGAGGAAACACCTACACCAGAATAGGCAAGGAGCTTGGAAAATTCGAGCTTATTGCTGTTGCCGAGCCCGTAAAGGTGCGTCGCGAATATCTTGCAAAGCTTCATGGAATACCCGAGAATATGTGCTTTGAAAGCTGGGAGCCGCTTTTGGCGCTCGGAAAGATTGCAGATGCGGCGGTTATCGCTACAATGGACCGCGACCATTACGCACCTGCAATGAAAGCAATTGAGGTTGGCTACGACCTGCTTCTCGAGAAGCCCGTTTCGCCTGTACCGAGCGAATGCGAGGAAATAGAGCTTGCCGCCAAAGAAAAGGGTGTCGATGTGCTTGTTTGCCACGTGCTTCGCTATACCCCGTTTTTCCGTGCTCTTAAAGCAATAATCGATAGCGGCAAAATCGGCAAAATAATGAATATAGAGCACACCGAGGGCGTTGGATACATTCACCAAAGCCATAGCTTCGTACGCGGAAATTGGGGCAATTCGGAGCGCTCGTCGTTTATGCTGCTCCAAAAAAGCTGTCACGACCTCGATATACTTCAATGGCTTGTTGGCAAGGAGTGCAAGAGCGTTCAATCATACGGTCATCTCTCCTTCTTTACAAGAGAAAATGCGCCCGAGGACTCCACCGAGCGTTGCTTTGACGGATGTCCGCATCTCGAAACCTGTGCCTTCAGCGCAAAGAAGCTGTATATAGAGCGTGAGGACGGCAACTGGTTTAAGAGCTCCGCGACCCTGAAGCTTACCCCACCTACTGACGAGGAGGTTATGGAGGCCATCGCAAAGAATCAGTACGGTGTTTGCGTTTTCAAATGCGATAACGACGTAGTTGACCACCAAATAGTGAACATGCAATTCGAGGATGATATTATCGTTAATTTCACAATGAGCGCATTTAACAAGGGCGGCAGAGTGATAAGAATTATGGGAACAAAGGGCGAGCTCAGCGCATCAATGGACTCCACCGATATCAAGTACACTAACCTCATAACAGGCAGTGTTGAGAATATAAGCATCAACGACGCCGTAGCAAGCGACTCCATTGTTGCAGGTCACGGCGGCGGAGATACGGGAATTATGTGCTCGTTTTACGATATGCTTTGCGGCAAGGTAGGAGCCGCCGATCTAAGCAATATATCTATCTCGGTAAAAAATCACAAGATAGTTTTCGCGGCGGAAAAATCTCGCCTCGAGGGCAGAGTTGTTGAGCTTTAAAGCAAAGGAAGGTACGATTGAATTTTGGACTTTCTTTTTTTCTAAAACGTATTGACTTTATTGAAACACGGTGCTATTATTGTAATGAAATAGTAGTTGGTTGAAGATTTCAAGATGAATATATTTGCCGTGCCGCCATCGGAGAGGCACGTATATCCAAGCTGGGGCGAGCTTTAAAATTAAAGAATCAAGCTTGCCTGCAAACCACAATAATAGGAGATACGATTGCTATGAGCACAAAGGTTTCTTTGCCTTCTGACCCGTATAGGTTTAGCCGAATAATGTACATAATTGAGGCAATGGTTGAGAATTTTATAACCATTCTAACCTCAGGCGCATTTCTCGCAACGCTGACGAAGCATTTAGGAGTCTCCGACAGTATGACGGCGATACTTTCGTCTATTACTGCTCTTTCCGGACTTTTTCAGATAATCGCCGTATTTGTCGCGCACAAAACCCCTGTTAAGCGATGGGTTGTGCCGCTTCAACTTTTAACACATCTACTCCTGTGCGGCTTGTACCTTATACCCGTGATCGGCTTTGAAAAGCATGCGAGCCTGCTGTTTTTTATCTTTATAATAGGCGCAAACGCCATAAAAAGCATTAAATCATCGGTCAAGATAAATTGGTTTTACTCAATGGTAAAGCTCGAAAATCAGGGCAACTTTTCCGCAATTTTAACCGCAGTTTCGGTCGTTGGTGCTATATTTTTCTCACTTGGCGCAAGCTTCGTATTTGATAGCTTTATAGACGCAGGAAATACGCGGGGGGCATTCACGGTCATTACCGTTACAATACTCGTACTCATTGTTTTGGACATTATTCCGCTTATTCTTTCAAAAGAGAAGGCGGAATCGCGAAAAAGAGCCCCTTCTCCCTTTTCATCGTTAAAGGGAATATTATCAAACCCCAATTTCCGCATATTGTTGATTTTGGGAGTAACGCAATCGCTTGCATCCGGCATAGCACCCCCATTCCTAAGCACGTATCAAATAAACGAGCTTGGATTTTCGCTTTCGTTTATTGCAATTATCGATACTGTTGTAAACATCGTATGGGTATGCGCGCTATTAATTTTTGGAAAAGTGTCAAAATCGCTTCCATACGCCACGATAATGCACATTTCTGCATTTATACACGCAATATCCTACGCAATACTGATATTTGTCATGCCGGGAAACGGAATGATAACCTTTACCCTGTACCGAATATTTATGATAATCCAAGGCAGTGCCTCGGCGGTGTCAAGCAGGAGTCTTTTGTTTGAGCTTGTGGAGCCGGATAATCGCGCCAGTGCACTTGCTATATACACAATGCTTACCGGAGTTTTCTCCTTCCTGATAACACTCTCGGTAACTCCCATCTTTAACAGTCTGCAATTGAGTCCGATCGTACTGTTCGGCATTGAGCTCTACGCTCAGCAAGCGCTTGCTATTGCATCGTTCGCTATAATGCTGGTGGTAAATATCCTCTGGACTGTTTTCTCACACAGGCTTTGTATCAAGCATCAATAAAAACAAAAAGGAGCCGATTTTTATGTCGGCTCCTTTTTGTTATAGCTTTACCAAATTACAATTAGTATGGCAAGTGCCGCAAAAAGTGACACGCCTCCTATGATAAGAGTGAAAAGCAAGGTTTTGTTGAACTCAACCTTATGCTCCGATTTTGGAACGAGGCGCGCCGAGCGCATCGCGCTTATTACGGGCTTATACAACAGTATCGCCACAGAGCTGTTCATCAGCGTTTTTGCAAAATTGAATGGCAAAAGTATTGTTGGGAGCATATCTATCACAGCCTGGCGCGGTGCCCCTGTATAAAGAGGGACTATTATGGGATTAAGTAGCAGCATAATACCCGTTGTTGCTACGGTTGCTACGGCAAATCCTATAATCGCACCGTTGAAGCTTTTGCGATATTTATATATTAAGGAGGCTACCAGAGAAAAGGTAGCAGAAGAAGCAAAGTTCATAATTAGTCCCCATATACCCGTTTCGCTTATCGTTATAAACTCGATAAAGGCGACGATAATAGATATTATGGGAGCCACCACAGGCCCGTAAACGAAGGATGCAATGGCTATTACCGCATCCTTTGCATCTATTGAAAGAAAGCCTGCAACGTTTGGAATGAGCTTACACACGAAGGTCGTTATAAAAGCGAGGGCGGCGAAAATTCCGACACCGCACATTTTTTTAATAAGCAACGTATTTTTTTGCTTACCAGATAAGCTATTAGAGCCTATGTCTTTCATATTTTTTCCTTTCGATAAGGGGCTGAAAAGAAAAAGCTCACAGTACAACTGTGAGGCAGAAATATGTATACACTGCCGCATACGCGGCTACTACATAAATTCTTTTTTCATCCGGACTTTACCGTCGGTTAAGGAATTTCACCTCATCGGACTTAAGCTATATAAATACGCATTAAGCTTCGCAGACTATACTGCCGGTATGGAATCTCACCAAACCCCAAAGATATTATATGTATGTTTATTATTTTTGCTTTATTGGAGTGCAAGACTGCACCCGTGTAAAATTATTTATATACCCGACACGCTATTCGCGTGTCGGGTATAGTTTCTGTTATTCAGAAATTGTTATAAAATCAAGCTAAAAATTAGCCAAGGATTTCAGCAACAACGCCCGAACCAACGGTACGACCACCCTCACGGATAGCGAAACGGAGACCCTTCTCGCAAGCGATAGGAGTGATAAGCTCAACGTTCATGTCAACGTTGTCGCCGGGGCGGCACATTTCAACGTCAGCAGGAAGAGTGATGATACCGGTAACGTCGGTTGTTCTGAAGTAGAACTGAGGTCTGTAACCGGAGAAGAAGGGCTTAGAACGGCCGCCTTCCTTTTCGGTAAGAACGTAAACCTGACCAACGAACTTGGTGTGGGGGGTGATAGAACCGGGCTTTGCAAGAACCTGACCTCTTTCGATACCCTTCTTGTCGATACCACGAAGAAGGAGACCTACGTTGTCACCAGCCTCTGCGCTGTCCATAAGCTTGTGGAACATCTCGATACCGGTTACAACGGTGGACTTGCTCTCTTCAGTAAGACCAACGATTTCAACAACGTCGGACATCTTGATAGTACCTCTCTCAACTCTACCGGTAGCAACAGTACCACGGCCGGAGATGGAGAATACGTCCTCTACGGGCATAAGGAAAGGAAGGTCAGCCTTTCTTTCGGGAGTAGGAATGTACTCGTCAACAGCTGCCATGAGTTCCTTAATGCAAGCGAACTCGGGAGCATCAAGACCGTTAGTAGAGGTAAGAGCCTCACGAGCGGAACCGCGGATGATCGGAATGTCATCGCCGGGGAAATCGTACTCAGAAAGGAGGTCTCTGATTTCCATTTCAACAAGGTCAAGGAGCTCTTCGTCGTCAACGATGTCGCACTTGTTCATGAAAACAACGATTGCGGGAACGCCAACCTGACGAGCAAGAAGAACGTGCTCTCTGGTCTGAGCAAGAGGGCCGTCAGTACCTGCAACAACGAGGATTGCGCCGTCCATCTGAGCAGCACCGGTGATCATGTTCTTAACGTAGTCTGCGTGGCCGGGGCAGTCAACGTGAGCGTAGTGACGGTTGTCAGTTTCGTACTCAACGTGTCTGGAGTTGATTGTGATACCACGAGCTCTTTCCTCGGGGCAGTTGTCGATCTGGCTGTAATCAAGGAACTCAGAGCCGTTTGCAAGCGAGAGAGTCTTGGTGATTGCAGCAGTAAGGGTGGTCTTACCGTGGTCAACGTGACCGATAGTACCGATATTAACGTGGGGTTTAGTTCTTTCGAATTTTGCCTTTGCCATTTTGAATATCCTCCTAAAATATAATTTTGTTTTTTAATTTTTGGCTATCTAAAGCAGTCTTGGCTTGACTGAATCAGAACGGGTAGAGCCGCGCGAAATTATTTCGCGCGATTCTTAATGATTTCTTCCTGAATATTCTTCGGAACATCCTGGAATCCATCGGGCTCCATTACGTAAACCGCACGTCCCTGAGATCTGGAACGAAGAGCAGTTGCGTAACCGAACATCTGTGCAAGCGGAACGTGAGCGTAAATTCTCTGAGTTCCGGGGCCGATCTGCTCCATGGAGTCTATCTGACCGCGGCGAGAGTTGATGTCGCCGATGATATCGCCCATGTAGTCGTCGGGAGTAGTTACGGAAACCTTCATGATAGGCTCGGTAAGAACGGGGTCTGCCTTTCTCATAGCTTCCTTGAATGCCATAGATCCGGCAATCTTGAACACCATTTCAGACGAGTCAACCTCGTGGTAAGAACCGTCGTAAAGGGTTACCTTAACGTCAACAACGCTGTATCCTGCAAGAACACCTGCCTGCATTGCGCCCTGAATACCTGCGTCAACTGCGGGAATGTATTCCTTGGGAATAGCACCACCGGTTACTGCGTTAATAAACTCGTAAC
>JAFURQ010000026.1 GCA_017471825.1 Clostridia bacterium | reverse complement strand
TACTTTTCTCTTATGTCGTTAAGTGATGTCCATTTCATAATAACGGGCCTTTCCCGCGCAAACACGCGCTCAAAATATTTAACATCTAATTATAGCACAGAGTAAAAGGCAAAGTCAAGTCTATAAGAAAATTTGCGAAGACTCTTTGAAAAATAAAAAACGCCGCTCGGTGAGAGTCGGCGTTTTTTATGTACTTATTCTTAAGCAACGGCAGGAAGTCCGAGAGTTTCGATCAACTCAGGGCTGAGGTAACCGAGAAGGTAGAGAGCTGCAACAGCGATAACCGCTACAATTGCTACCAATACAAGAATAAGGAATCCGCAGAAGTAAGAACGAGCGTGGTTCTTAACGTTGCGGTTCTTTGCAAAGAGTGCATTAAAGAGCCATACAAGCCATCCTACTACAGGAATAGCGTAAAGGAAGCTGAAACCAACGTAACCCCAAGCTCTAATGGGCTTTGCACCGTAATCGTAATCCTTCATTTCACATTCTCCTTTGTGTTTTTACTGCCACCACCGCAGTCTTGACATAATTATAACACATACTTTATTTAATGTCAACAATTTAATTAATAATTTTTAATAATTTTTCTAAATTTTGTATATTTTCATATTGACATAGCGCCGCAGCTTTTCCAAGTATTCATTATCGGGCGCAGATGCTTTTGACCGAAGAATACTTTTCACGTCGAATTAACTTGACTTTGTTCGGATTTTGTGATATACTCCATTCTGTCAGTTAAAAGAAAAACCAAAAAGGAAAAAGACTATGAACGTTGCACCAAGTATAATCTATAACGTCGCGCTCCTGTTTATAATGATGGTACCCGGTATCATTATGAAAAAATGCAGGCTCTGTTCAGACACCTTCGGAAAGGGACTGTCAAACCTCGTGCTCTATATCGCGCAGCCTGCGCTCGTCTTTCTCGCTTACGTGAGGCCCTACGACGGCGAAATACTCAAAAATTCGCTCTGGGTATTTATATTCTCGGTGGTCGCGCACCTGATATTCGCTGCGGCGGCGCTTACCGCCTTTAAGAAGGCTCCCGACGCTATGCGGAGAATGTTAAGCTACTCGACCCTCTTCTCCAACGCGGCGTTTATGGGAATTCCGCTTATCGCGGCGGTTCTTGAGGACCTCTACCCCGGCGCAACGCTCTACGCATCAATCTACAACATAACCTTCAACCTCTTCCTCTGGTCGGTTGGCGTGTATATCTGCACAAACGGCCAGGACGCCGACAGTGACGGCATTGACGACCACGACGAGGCTATCCGCTCAAAGAAATCCTCGCCCCTCGTTGCGCTATATCACCCCGTGACGGTTGCTGCGCTTCTCGGACTTGTAATCTTCATTCTGCCTATCGAAGGTTATATTCCCGCGATTGCTACAGAGGCGTTCTCAATGCTCAAAAATCTCGTAGCACCCCTCTCTATGACGGTTCTCGGACTTCGCATTGCCGATATGAAGCTTGCCGGAGCATTCAAGGACAAGTTTATGTACCTCTTCCTCGCCCTCAGACATATTATTCTGCCGTTTGCCGTGATACTCGTTCTTTGGGCGGTAGAGCTTTTCGGGCTATCGCTTGCATTCCCCGTTAAGGCGGTGCTCGTAATTATGGCGGCAGCCCCCGCGGCATCAAGCGGAACGATGTTCGCCGAGAAATTCGACTGCGACGCGGTCTACGTATCAAGGCTCGTTGCTATCTCAACAATTCTCTCGATTGCAACAATGCCCCTTATGGTACTGTTTATCTAAAAAACAAACAGAGCAAGAATGGCGTGATACTCTTAACGGAGTATCACGCATCGAGATAAATCCCTCGCGGGATTTTCGATATGGTTTGCATACCTCGCCAAAGGCGAGATATACAAACTCGATATGTGCTGACGCACTCGATATGCTTTTGCATTCCTCGCCAAAGGCGAGATATGTCAAAAGCT
>JAFURQ010000025.1 GCA_017471825.1 Clostridia bacterium | reverse complement strand
CTCTGCACCCGCAGGAAATGATCTTCCTACTATCGTATACAATGTTAAACACACAACACTTAAGCCTGAGGACAAGATCATCGCAGCTGCTTCATGTACGACAAACTGCCTTGCACCTATGGCAAAGGCTCTTAACGACTACGCTCCCATCCAGTCCGGTATCATGACTACCGTACACGCATACACCGGCGACCAGATGATTCTTGACGGTCCTCACAGAAAGGGCGACCTTCGCCGTGCACGTGCAGGCGCACAGAACATCGTTCCCAACTCTACCGGCGCTGCAAAGGCTATCGGCCTTGTAATTCCCGAGCTCAACGGCAAGCTTATCGGCTCTGCTCAGAGAGTTCCCACCTGCACCGGCTCTACCACTATTCTTGTAGCAGTAGTTAAGGGTAAGGACATCACCGTTGATTCCATCAACGCTGCAATGAAGGCTCAGGCTTCCGATTCCTTCGGCTACAACACCGACGAGATCGTTTCCTCTGACGTTATCGGTATGAGATACGGCTCTCTGTTCGATGCTACTCAGACCATGGTAGCTAAGATCGACGAGGATACCTATCAGGTACAGGTAGTTGCTTGGTACGACAACGAGAACTCCTACACCTCTCAGATGGTTAGAACCATTAAGTACTTCGCAGAGCTTGCATAATTGTAGCTCGCTTTTAAAAGCTCCGCTTCGGCGGAGCTTTTTTAGTTGCCCCCGTTTGTAAACTTTTTACCCTTGCTTGACATTCTATCAGCCTTGGAGTATAATATCTGTGTTAATAAAATTAAGGACAGAGCAATGGAAGATATAGAAAGATATTCCGATTATAACGAGTATGAAGACGATATACCGAAAAGTAAAAATCCCATACTCCTGATTTTGAAGATTCTGATAGCCGTGGTTTGTATAGGTGTCATAGGCATCTTTGCCTTCCGCCTCGTAGTGTTTAACTATTACCCCGACAGTATGAAGAATCTCACCTTTAACGAAGCACTCACCGCATACTATAACTCAACAGATGGCGAAATCAACGCCTTGACGCAGGATTTGCGCGCGCCGTACGACGATCCGAAGGTCGGCACCTTTTTCGGCGACAATCTCATAATCATCGAGGGCGCGAATCAGATCCAGTGCTCCGTGCGCTTCAACCGCGCGATTCTTGAGGATCTCGAGGAGGAGTACGGGGTCGAGCTCGAGGCAGGCGACGTAAATCTTCTGAGCTTCAGGCTCACGCGCAACCACGAAACCGAGGACGGCGTATTCGTTCCGATAGGCACCCTCTCCCACGTGGAAACCGATTCGTTCATTATGTACGAATATTATAAGGTCGTATTTGACGACGTGGATCTCCTTCGCGGTAAGGAGGGTGAGGTCAAATGGCTCGCCCTTGAAATCACCGTCGCAGGAGTGGAAAGGGAAGAGCCGTACCGCATCGCAATATACGAGAATAACGACGAGTATTCAAGCGTTGAGGAATACAAACTCTCCGAAGAGGAGCACCCCTGATGATAAATAGCTTTTCCGCGCACCCAAAGGCGCAAAACAATAATGCCAAAATCGCAATGGGCGTATTTTTCGCCCTCGGCGCAATCTGCTTTGGTGTAACCTTCTTCATCGAGCTCTACCGTGGTGTCGTAGGACTTGTAGCGCTCGCACTTGTTACGACCGCCATTCTTATGTATACCAAGTACGTTTCGGTTGACTTCTACTATGACATATTGGCAGACGGCGAGGACTCCCCACTCTTCGTTGTACGTCAGCGAGTCGGTAAGCGCGACGTTACCCTCTGCCGCATAGATCTCGCCGATATAATAAGCGTGAGCCGCGAAACCGCAAAGGAGCGCAAAGCGCATAAAAGAGAGAAAACCACACCCCTTTACGTTTACGGCCCCACTCTTTTCCCCGAAACAAGCTACCGTATAACCGTTCATAACCGTATAGGAAAATCGGAGATAATCCTCGAAGGCACGGACGAATTTTTTGCGAAAATAACCGAGTATTCCAAGGAAGCAAAAGAAAAGCGTAGCGACGATGAGGAATAATAACTAAAAAAGGAGCACCGCATATAAGCATCGGCGCTCTTTTTTGTGCAAAACCGCCCAAATTGTTAATTATCTATTGCTTTTTCGTTCAAAATGTGTTAACATATTAGTTGTGCAAGTACTGAAAATTTCATTTTAAGCTGCAAAGCGGAACGGAATCTGTATGAAAATAAAAATAATAGATAAAAACTACAGCGAGCTTCTTGAAAAGCAACGCAGAATGCAGGAAAAGCGCGAAAAGCATAAGCTGCCCGTAAGACCTAATATGTTTTTCAGAACTCTTATGCGCCTCGTTGCCGCCCCCGACCTCAAAAATGCCCACTTCAAATTTAATAAGGTCGGTATGGAAAAGCTCGGTAAAAAGGAGCCTGCTCTGATTCTTATGAATCACTCGGCATTTATCGATATGGAGATAGTCGCGCGCCTTATGTACCCCCGTCCCTTTAATATAGTTGCAACAACCGACGGCTTTATAGGCAAAAATTGGCTTATGCGCCAGATCGGCTGTATTCCTACCAAAAAATTTGTAAATGATACCACCCTTATCCGCGATATAAAATATACCCTCGACGAGCTCAAAAGCTCGGTCGTCCTTTTTCCCGAGGCAGGCTATTCCTTCGATGGCACTGCAACCCTTCTGCCCGACAGCCTCGGCAGATGCGTTAAATTGCTCGGCGCCCCCCTCGTTATGATAACCACACACGGTGCCTTTTCCCGCGATCCGCTCTATAACAATCTTCAGCACCGTAAGGTAAACGTAAGCGCAACCGAGGAATATCTCCTTTCCCCCGAGCAAATAAAGGAAATGTCGGTTGCCGAAATAAACGAAACCATCTCACGCGCGTTTTCCTTTGACAATTTCCGTTGGCAGCAGGAAAATCAGGTAAAAATCTCCGAGTCCTTCCGCGCCGACAGCCTTAACCGCATACTCTATAAATGCCCCGCATGCAACGCCGAGGGACATACCGTTGGAAGCGGCATATCACTCACCTGTAACGCCTGCGGCAAAAAATATTACCTCGACGAGTACGGCTATATGTGCTCCGAGGACGGCGCAATCGAGTTTTCTCATATTCCCGAGTGGTATAACTGGGAGAGGGAAGAGGTGCGCCGCGAGCTTGAAAAGGGCGATTACGCCCTCGATATCCCCGTCGATATTATGGCAACGATAGATACCAAGCACCTTTACAGAATAGGAGAGGGAAGACTGATACACAACAACGAGGGCTTCACCCTTACCGGCTGTGACGGTGAATTGCTCTACCATCAGCGCCCCCTCGCCTCATATACCCTCAATTCCGATTTTAATTGGTATGAGGTCGGCGATATGATATCCATCGGCAATAACGACATCCTTTATTATTGCTTCCCGAAGGTGCAGGGCGATATAGTTGCAAAAACCCGCCTCGCCGTAGAGGAGCTCTATAAGATCGTCCGCGACCTGAAGCGCGCCAATCGCGCCGCCGGGGCCGCCGAAAAATAACCAAAACCGCCTGCGCATCCTGCGTAGGCGGTTTTGTCGTTCTTTGCACCTTTTTCATAAAATGAAAATAGCGGCAGATTGCCGCAAGAAGTAATTGACGGCACAACCCGTCAAAAAAGAAAGGTTTTTCATAAATGGAAAAGAATGAAAACGGTTTTTCCAACCTTTTCCCGCGTACACAGGGCGGTGACGGCTGCTCTCGGCGCCAAGAAAACGGTACAGCCGAGCGTATGAGCGATTGCAATATGGAGGGACGCCAGCTCGCGATGGTTTACTCCCCTATGCAGTGCTGGCGTATGCTCAAAACTCCCGCCGATGCGCTTATGAGCGGAACCCTGTTTGAAGAGCTTGTGAAGCCCTACGAGGAGGAATGGTAATGGAAAGATCAAACGGCAACAATGCCACCGTATCCATGGCGGCGCTTTTAAGAAAAATCCAAGAGCTTGCCTTTGCAAAGGTAGAAGCCGAGCTTTATCTTGATGCACACCCCGAGTGCGCCTCGGCTCTTGATTATTACAAGAATCTTATAAGAGAATACAATAACCTTACCGCGCAGTATGAAAATATGTACGGCCCGATAAGAGCGGAAAACGTGTCGGCTGACAGCTGGAGCTGGGTTGGTATGCCTTGGCCCTGGCAGCTTGACGGAAACGGAAAGGAGAGATAAGATATGTGGATTTATGAAAAAAAGCTTCAGTACCCTGTAAATATCAAAAATCCTAACCCCCGTCTTGCAGGTGTTATTATAAGTCAGCTCGGTGGCCCCGACGGCGAGCTTGCCGCCGCGACAAGATACCTCAACCAGCGTTATACAATGCCCTCGGGCGAGGCGATAGGAATGCTGACAGACATCGGCAACGAGGAGCTAAATCACGTTGAGCTTATAGGCGCAATACTTTATCAGCTTACCAAAAACCTCACCCCCGAGGAAATCAAGGCGGGCGGAATGGATAAGTATTTTGTCGATCACACCCTCGGCATTTACCCCGCATCCGCAGACGGCGTGCCCTTTTCGGCAAAATACCTCGCATCCAAGGGCGACGCCATAGCCGATCTCGTCGAGGACCTCGCGGCAGAGCAGAAGGCGAGAGTAACCTATGACAATATTCTTCGCCTCTCGGACGATCCCGACGTTAACGACGTAATAAAATTCCTTCGTCAGCGTGAGGTCGTACACTTCCAGCGCTTCGGCGATATTCTGCGCCGCACGCAGGAAGGCCTTGATCAGAAAAACTATTATTCCTTCAACCCCGAATACAGATCGGGCAGGCGTAAATAATATCAAAAAAATCTTGACTTTTTAAAAGAGATATAATATAATATCTAACAGAAGATGACCTCGCTGCCATATTTATATGGAAGAGTCACCATCGGTGACCGTGACGAACGGCTTACAGTCAATCATCTTCTAATATTACCGAAGATGAGTCAATGCCTTTTCAGGTGACTTGTGACACGCTCGCAAAGACTCATCTTTTTTATTTATTTTTGCATCGGCGCAAGGAAAGGAAAAACGATGTATAAGATAGTCAGCAAAAAAAGGCTCAATCCCACCGTTACAATGATGGACGTAGAGGCTCCCTTCGTTGCAAGAAAGGCGGAGGCAGGGCAGTTTATAATTTTGAGAGTAGACAGTGAGGGCGAGCGTATTCCCCTTACCGTCGCAGGCTTTGACAGAAAACGCGGCACGGTTAAAATCATATTTCAGACCGTCGGAGCAACAACTGAAAAGCTCTCGCATCTTGAGGAGGGCGAATATATACACGACTTCGCGGGTCCGCTCGGTATGCCCACCGAGGTAGATGGGCTAAAGAAGGTATGCATAGTCGGCGGCGGTGTCGGCTGTGCAATAGCGCTCCCCATAGCACAAAAACTCCACGCACTCGGCTGTGAGGTAACCTCGATTATCGGCTTCCGCACCAAGGATCTCGTAATTCTCGAGGATGAATTTCGCACCGTGTCGGACAGGCTCGTTGTTATGACCGACGACGGCTCCTATGAGAGAGAGGGAAACGTCTGTGTCCCCCTCGTTGAAATGCTTGACGGCGGTGAGCACTTTGATAAGGTTATCGCAATCGGTCCGCTCGTTATGATGAAATTTGTCGTCGCCGCAACCAAGCCTACGGGAATCCCCTGCGACGTGTCTATGAACCCCATAATGATAGACGGCACGGGTATGTGCGGCGGCTGTCGCCTCACCCTCAACGTCGACAGTAAAAGGGTGACGAAATTCGCCTGCGTAGACGGCCCCGATTTCAATGGCTATGAGGTCGATTTCGACGAGGCAATGTCAAGAGCATCAATGTACAAGGACTTTGAGCGTCATAAGCACGAAGAAACCTGTAACCTCTACAAAAAGGAGGTAAAATAAAATGGCAAAGGCAAATATGACACCTGAAAAAACTCCAATGCCCTCGCAGGACCCGAAGGTCAGAGCGCATAACTTTGACGAGGTTGCCACGGGCTATACCGAGGAAATGGCAATCGAGGAGGCGCTCCGTTGCCTCGGATGCAAAAATATGCCCTGCGTGGCAGGTTGCCCCGTAAATATCAGAATCCCCGAATTTATCGCGAAAATTAAAGAGTGCGATTTCGAGGGCGCGTATGCGGTCATTTCGGAATCGTCATCGCTCCCCGCAGTCTGCGGCAGAGTCTGTCCGCAGGAGGTGCAGTGCGAGTCGAGGTGCGTGCGAGGCATAAAGGGCGAGAGCGTCGGCATAGGCAGACTTGAACGCTTCGTTGCCGATTGGCACAATGAAAAATGTAACACGCCCCCCACCCAACCCGAGAAAAACGGCTTTAAGGTTGCCGTAGTCGGCTCGGGTCCCTCGGGCCTTACCTGCGCGGGCGAGCTTGCAAAGCGCGGCTACTCCGTAACCGTCTTTGTAGCCCTCCATACCGCAGGCGGCGTCTTGGTATACGGTATCCCCGAATTCCGCCTCCCCAAAAGTATAGTGCAAAAGGAGGTCGACGCCCTCAAGGCTATGGGTGTTGAGATCGTCACCAACGTTATAATAGGTAAAACCGTCACCGTCGACGAGCTTCTCGACGAGGGCTACAATGCCGTCTATATCGCCTCGGGCGCAGGACTCCCCAACTTTATGGGTATCCCCGGCGAATCGTATAAGGGAGTATATTCGGCTAACGAATTTCTCACACGCTCGAATCTTATGAAGGCATATCTCGACAACCCGGATACGCCTATAATGAAGGGCGGCAGGGTTGCCGTCGTTGGCGGCGGTAACGTAGCTATGGACGCCGCCCGAACCGCTCTCCGCCTCGGAGCAGAGAAGGTGTATATAGTTTACCGTCGCTCCATGGACGAGCTTCCCGCCCGTCGCGAGGAGGTAGAGCACGCCGAGGAGGAGGGAGTTGAGTTTCTCTTGCTCACAAATCCCACGGAAATATTCGGATACGAGAATCCCGAGAACCGCCGCGATCCCAAAAACGGCTTCGTAACGGGAATGCGCTGTATAAAAATGGAGCTCGGAGAGCCCGACGAGCGCGGCAGACGCTCGCCCGTCCCAATCCCCGACAGCTATTTCACCCTCGAGCTTGACTGTGTGATAATGTCTATCGGCACCTCGCCCAACCCACTGATAAAATCCACCACCTCAGGTCTTGACGTCAACCGCCGCGGCGGTATCATCGTTGAGGACGGCACCGGCAAAACCACAAAGGACTTGGTCTGGGCAGGCGGTGATGCCGTTACGGGCGCGGCAACGGTCATCTCTGCAATGGGCGCAGGCAAAACCGCCGCGCGCGCCATAGATGAGCACCTGAAATCAAAGAAAAAGTGACACGCCCCCAACCTAATCAGGAGGAATTGTAAATATGAAATGTATAAATTGCGGCGGCGAAAACGTTATTTCGGGAAGCTTTACAAGCTTTTACGGCGTCAGTTTCTGTGAAGCAGGCACCGAAAACAAGCTTCGCCCCAACACTTATAAAATTCTTTGCAAGGCGTGCTGCGATTGCGGCAAAATGTTTGACTTTGAAATCAAACTGAAGCCGAAAAAGAACAATAAAAAAACGGCAGATTAATCTGCCGTTTTTTTATTTGCTATCGCAAGGACAAACCGACTCGCATCTGCTCGCGCATACGTGCCGCTTTTCCTCTGCCTTTTTCAAATATATGATTTCAGTCGCAAAGGCAAGCTTCGTCACTATGTTTTCCTTTGCCGGATAACAGTAGAAGGAGTCGTTCTCTGTCGAAATATCGAAGCAATCCGCGCGCCTTATTCTGAAATAATCATACTCCACGTGCAGACTGTTTATCTGTAGGGGCGCTCGCTGAATTCTGTATGCCTCACCGTTGTGCTCACCCTCAAGAACGAAGCCTTCCTCGGCGTTGTGGCGTATTTTTCCCTTACCGAGCTTAACGAATCCGTTGCACCTCGGCTGTGAGAATACGTCAACCTCGTCGGAATAAGAGTATTCGCCGCGCTCTATCTCCGCCTCAACCTGCTCGCGCTCCCAGTTGAACCAGTCGGGAATGTGGGAAAATTCGGTTGCTCCCTCGTATGCCTGAAGGCTTCCGTCCTCCTTCATATTCCACCTCTTGCCGCACTCGGTGCAGAAAATATCCGCCCCCTCGGAGCCCATCTTGAATTCCGTGTTGCAGTGCGGGCATCGGTACAGTATTTTGTGGAGCCCCTCGGCGCGAAATTTTTCCTTTATAAGAATACCGCTCTCCTTTTGGTAGGCGTACTCATCGTACGTAAGCTCCCTTTGCAATACGGTGTTGATTTCCTCAATCGACATATCCTTTATTTGCTCGGGAGTGAGAATTTTTTTCACCGTTGTATAAAACGGAACCTTGCGCTTTTTTCTGAAATTCCAAAACGGCGCGTGAAGATAATTTCCGTGATGAACGATAGCAACCACGGGCGCACCGTTTCTTTTTACAAGCGCACCGACCGAATCGGGAATATATGAGGTAATACCGCAGGGCGAATATCTCGCCTCGGGATACATGCAGAGCACGTCACCGCGTGCAAGCGACGTCCTGATGGACTTCACAAGATGAAAATCGCTCGTAAATTTTCTCGTTGCAATACAGCCGATCCACTCCATCAGCCACGCACGGTGAAGATAACCGTCAATATTTACAACGTTGTTGATTCTGTGCGGATATGTAGCAAGCGCCGCAAGCTCAAAATCGAGAAAGCACATATGGTTTGATAAAATCATATACGGCGGCTTCAAGCCCTCCATATCTATCTTCTCAATCCTTTTCTTCTTGCCCAAAAGCGCAAAAAACGAAAGCATCCAAATAAGCCAGGTGAAAAACATCGGTTGCCTTATGGGTAGCTTCGCCGTCTTGTATCTCTTTTTGTTTTTGTAATTAACGTCTATATTTTTCGTCTGCATACAAATTCTCTTTCAAAAATAATTTACAATACGTTCATTATTGTACACTAAACCTGACGAAAAAGCAAGTATTTTTTGTTTTTACATAAAATTCATTGAAAAAGCTTTTAATTTGTATTACAATTGTTATGTAAATTATTTGAGGAGAGTAGAAGAATGATTTTGTGGATTACCCTCGGCGCCGTTGCGTTTTTGGCAATAGCCGTGCTTTTGACGTCGTTTATTTGCTTTTACAGAATTTTTTATGCCGATAGAAAAAAAGAGGCACAAAATAAAGAGGAATACCCGATCCCCGACGGAGAAGTATACCTTCCGCACAAGGACAATATGATAGCCTGGATGAAGGAGGTCCGCGCAATGCCGCACACCGACGTATCCATAACCTCGTTCGACGGTCTGACGCTTCGCGGCCGCTATTACGAGAACGAAAAGGGCGCCCCCATCGAGCTTATGATGCACGGCTACCGCGGCGAGTCCGAGCGGGATTTGAGCGGCGGGGTCCTTCGTTGCCGCGCCGTCGGTCACAACGCCTTGCTCGTAGATCATAGAGCAGCAGGCAAAAGCGAGGGAAGCGTTATCACCTTCGGCGTAAACGAGAGCCGCGATTGCGTTGATTGGATTAGATTCATAATACAAAACATAGATAAGGATGCAAAAATAATCCTCACAGGCGTTTCAATGGGCGCGGCAACGGTAATGATCACCGCGGCAAAGGAGCTGCCCGAAAACGTTATCGGCGTCCTCGCCGATTGCGGCTACACCTCGGCAAAGGCAATTATCAAAAAGGTCATAAGAGAAATGAAGCTCCCAGCCAACCTTCTTTATCCCTTTGCCCGTCTTGGAGGTATGATCTTCGGCGGCTTCGACGTCGATTCCGAATCTCCCATCGAGGCGATGAAAAAATGCCGCCTGCCCGTAATCTTTTTCCACGGCGACGACGATGCCTTCGTCCCTCATTCAATGAGCGTTGAAAATTACGAGGCATGCATCACCGAGAAGAGAATGGTAACTATCGAGGGCGCGGGTCACGGCCTTGCATTCCCGATAAATCAGGAAAAATATATTTACGAAATGCAAGACTTTTTCTCACCGATGAAAAAATAGGTGCTGACCCTTGGGGCGAACGATTTAGGCATAACCGAATAAAAAATGCTTTTGCAAGAAAGAGGTACTGTGTTTTTTTACACAATACCTCTGTTTTTATTCGGTTATGCCTAAATGCGACAGCCCCACGTTATATTCTCGATACTTCGGTCCTGACAGCCGCATCGTAAACCGCCTTTGCCACGGCATTTCCTACGCGCTCGTCAAACGCCTTGGGAATTATGTACTCTCTGCAAAGCTCGCCGTCACTCACAAGAGATGCGATGGCATATGCCGCCGCCTTCTTCATTTCCTCGTTTATCTCGCTCGCCCTTGCATCAAGCGCACCGCGGAAAATACCGGGGAAGGCAAGCACGTTGTTTATCTGATTGTTGAAATCACTTCTGCCCGTGCCAACTACTGAGGCACCTGCCCTCAGCGCAAGCTCGGGTGAGATTTCGGGCACGGGATTTGCCATCGGGAAGACTATGGCACCGTCCGCCATTGATTTTATCATTTCCTCGCTCACAACGTTCGGCGCAGAAACACCGATAAACACGTCCGCGCCCATCATAGCATCTGCAAGCGAGCCGTTAAGCCTATCCTTATTCGTGAGCCGCGCAACCTCTGCCTGCGGTGCAGTCATTCCTTCCTTACCGTCATAGAGCGCGCCCGCCTTGTCGCACACGGTGATATTCTGCGCGCCCATACCTATGAGGAAATTTGTAATAGCTATACCCGCGCTTCCCGCACCGTTTATAACGATTTTCGCCGCCGAAAGCTCCTTTTTCACAACCTTCAGCGCGTTTATAAGTGCCGCACCCAAAACGATAGCCGTTCCGTGCTGATCGTCGTGGAAAACGGGAATGTCGCATATTTCCTTGAGGCGTCTTTCAACCTCAAAGCAGCGCGGAGCCGAGATGTCCTCGAGATTTATTCCGCCAAAGCTTCCCGAAATAAGATAAACAGTGCGTACAAGCTCGTCCACGTCCTTCGTTTTTATGCAAAGGGGAATGGCATCAACGTCGCCGAACGCCTTGAAGAGCAGAGCCTTGCCCTCCATGACTGGCATACCTGCAACAGGACCTATATCTCCAAGCCCCAGAACCGCCGTTCCGTCTGTAATGACCGCAACAGTGTTCCATCTGCGCGTCAGCTCAAACGACTTTCTCTCGTCCTTCTGTATCTCAAGACAGGGCGTAGCAACTCCGGGGGTATATGCGAGCGAGAGATCATCCTTGGTCTTTACCTCAACTCTCGCACTCACCTCTATCTTGCCGCCCCATTCATAGTGCTTTTTAAGCGATTCCTCTGCGTAATTCATAATCTTACCTCTCCCACGGGAACACGCATCGCGTGAGCCCGAGCTCATCTCTTGCCTTTATCATTTCCGCTTGAACGGATTCCTTTTCGGCAGAATAATCTCCTATCGTTTGTTTTTTATGGAGTCATATTCAGTATAGCATAGACTAAAATTAAAATCAAGTCACCGAAACGAATGCCGGCCAAAAAGAATTTTTTACTTTTTAACCGATGGATTTAAACTCCCGCGTTTTTAATCACGGCGGAGCGTGCATGGAATTCGCAACTTGTTGCGGTATGGAATTGATTGCGTAGCAATCGTATGGAATCAAGCCGCAGAAAAAATGCACCTTCGGTGATGCCATACACGCTAATGCGTGATTCCATACCAAGCCTGCGGCTTGGATAAAAAACGACAAATTTTTGTCGAAATTTGTCGTTTTTTTGGCCTACCCGAAATGGTATGCTCGCGAAGCTCGCAGATACCGCAAGCGGTATGCGAACCTTCAGCACTCGGCTTTGCCTGCGTGCAAGGTCGAACTTTGTAAATAAGCCAAAAACAAAAAAAGCACCGCGAGGGTGCTTTTTTGCTTTTGTGAAGGGGCGATAAAAAAGATATTTTACCTTTTTAATCGATGGATTTGAACCCGTGTGCGTTTTTACATTGTCTGCGTGACGGGGGCTTGTGATTCGTCCTCGGAAAGCGTTTCCGTTTCGTCCTGTTCCTCGGTGAGCTTCTGTTCATAGGCTGCGAGGACTTTCTTGTTGAGTTCCTCTCTCGCTTCACTTGATACGGGGTGGAACACCTCTCGGTAATTCTCGCCGTCTTTCCTTGACG
>JAFURQ010000024.1 GCA_017471825.1 Clostridia bacterium | reverse complement strand
CTACGAGCTTGATAGGTCGGGGATGTAAGCACAGTAATGTGTTCAGTTGACCGATACTAATTGACCGAGGGCTTGAACTGCTCTTTTGCAGTACAGGCAAAACGCAAGAGCTTCGTGAGTATACTAATTCGGTTTTCTATGAGTATTTGATTGCAAACAAGGCACTTCGTGCCTTTCTATATACGGAGTCCTGCAATTGCGGGGCTTTTTTTGTTTTATATTTTAAAAAGCTTTTGGAGGTCGCTAAATGAAAAAATACGATTATATATTTTTCGATCTTGACGGTACGTTGACAAATCCGGAAAGAGGACTTATAGAATCCTTCGCTTACGGTCTTGGCAAGATGGGTATAACCTGGAAGGATAAGAGAGATCTAAAATGCTTTATTGGACCTCCGCTCTATACAGAGTGGCAGGAGGTTTACGGCTTTACTCCTGAGGAGTCATCACGTGCGCTTGATTTCTTTACGGAATATTATCAGATATACGGTTGGTGGGATAATACTGTTTATGACGGTGTAGATCAAATGCTGTCTAACCTGAAAAATAGCGGGAAAAAGATAATTTTGGCAACCTCTAAACCCGAAAAATTTGCAAGAAAGATTTTGAAGCTTTTTGATCTTGATAAATATTTTGACTTTATAGCGGGTGCTATTGCGGATAAAATCAGAGATAAAAAATGGGAGGTTCTCTCCTATGCAATAGAGTCTGTCGGCAACCCGCCGCTTGAGAAATGCATCCTCATAGGCGACCGAAAATTCGATGCAGAAGGGGCTCGTATATGCGGAATAGATTCTCTCGGAGTCCTTTATGGGCACGGCTCTTACGATGAGCTTAGCGAGGCGGGCTTTGTAACACTTGCGGAAACTACCGATCAGGTAGTATCATATATTTTACAATAAAAAAGTTACACGGGTAAGCAGTAATCTTGCTTACCCGTGTGTTTTATGGACGGATCACCGAAAGCAAAAACTCCGGATGCTGATACATCCGGAGTTTTTGCTTGAGAAGGCACAAGCCTTCGTCTATTAGAGCGAAATTACTTCGCTGCGCTCTCGTTCTTCGCTACAACCTCAACACCCTTGTAGTAGCCGCAAGCCTTACATACGCGGTATGCAAGATTGGTCTCGCCGCACTGAGGGCACTTTACAAGGTTGGTAGGAGCTTCAAGCTTCCAAACGCTGGAGCGTCTCTTCATTTTTCTCGAGTGAGAAACTTTTCTCTTTGGTACTGCCATTGTGATTACCTCCTATGTGAGCATGCTGACACGCATTCTCGTGCTATGTTATTTTTTATTATTCATTTCATCAAGCAATTTCTGCAATGGAGCAAGGCGAGGATCGATTTCCGTCTTCGCACAGTTGCAATCACCATCATTCAGATTTTTGCCACATCTTTGACAGAGCCCACGGCAATCGTCACGGCACAGAAAGCGCAGAGGAAATTCCATTTCCAACTGTTCCTTAAGCTGCTCGTCAACATCAAGGAATCCGTCCTCGATTATTGCGTAATCGTCGAGCTTGTCCTCGTCAAGACCCGTTAGAACCTCTTTTGGTGCGACGGTTTTCTCAAGACTAAAGGTGAAACTGCCGTTAACGTCGGATAAGCAACGTGCGCATTTTGCTTCATAATCGAGCTTTGCGTCAAGGCTCATTCGCATATACCCTGCAGTGTTGGTGATATCACCTTTAACCTTCATGGGAGAAGGAAAACTTACACCGTAAAGAAAGCTTGCGGTATCCTCGGGATCAGTGTCCAAGATGAGCTCGTAATCAACGTCCAGCAGTCTTTCGCCTGCAAGAAGCGGTCTTAAATCAAGCTTCATCAGAGCACCTCCCACGCTATAAAATAGCTTTTTTGACGTTTGGGCATAGTTTAGGCTATGATGTCCCAAAGTCGTACACTATATTATATAACTTTCAGGTTGTAAAGTCAAGTGTTTTATAGAAAAAAGTTATTTTTCTTTTGAAATATAAATGTTGACTTTCAATGTGCCATATTGTATAATTTATGTGTGATTAAAATAAAAAACAAGACGGAGAAAATATTATGATGACAGATATCGAAATAGCTCAGTCGGTTAAGCCGCGTAATATTCTTGAAATCGCCAAAGAGGCGGGAATTGACGAAAAATACGTAGAGCTTTACGGAAACACCAAGGCAAAGCTCGATCTCTCATTGCTAAACGATATGTCGGAAAGACCCGACGGAAAGCTGATCCTCGTTACAGCTATTACTCCAACTCCTGCCGGCGAGGGCAAGACAACAACGACAATAGGACTTGCAGATGGCTTGCACAGAATAGGCAAGAAGGTCGCGGTTGCACTTCGTGAGCCCTCGCTCGGTCCTGTATTCGGCGTTAAGGGCGGTGCTGCCGGCGGCGGATGGGCGCAGGTAATTCCTATGGAGGATATCAATCTTCATTTTACCGGCGATTTTCACGCAATCGGTGCGGCAAACAACCTTCTTGCCGCAATGCTCGATAACCATATCTATCAGGGAAATGCGCTTAATATAGACCCGAGAAGAATAACCTGGCACAGATGCGTTGATATGAACGACCGTCAGCTTCGTTTCGTAACCGACGGACTTGGCGGAAGGGTCAACGGCGTTCCTCGTGAGGATAGCTATGATATTACGGTAGCATCTGAAATTATGGCAGTTCTTTGTCTTGCGAGCTCGGTTTCCGATCTTAAGGAAAGACTGGGCAGAATTATCGTTGCATATACTTATGATGAGAAGCCCGTAACAGCCAAGGATTTGAAGGCAGAGGGTGCAATGACGGCACTTTTAAAGGACGCAATAAAGCCTAATCTTGTGCAAACGTTAGAAGGAACTCCCGCCTTTGTACATGGCGGCCCCTTCGCTAACATAGCGCACGGCTGTAATTCCGTAATTGCTACAAAAACGGCAATGAAGATAGGAGATTATGCAATTACCGAGGCGGGATTCGGTGCAGACCTCGGAGCCGAAAAATTTCTTGATATCAAATGCCGTATGGCAGGGCTTACGCCGTCTGCCGTAGTTATAGTAGCTACTGTAAGAGCGCTGAAAATGCACGGTGGTCTTGCAAAAACAGAGCTTGCCTCGGAAAACCTTGACGCACTTGAGCGCGGAATACCTAACCTTTTGCGCCATGTCTGCAACATCAAGGACGTTTACAAGCTTCCTTCCGTTGTGGCTGTTAACAGATTTCCTACCGATACCGATGCGGAAATCAATTTTATAATCGAAAAATGCCGCGAGCTTGGAGTTAACGTTGTTCTCTCTACCGTCTGGGCAGACGGAGGCAAGGGCGGAGAGGCTCTCGCACGCGAGGTTGTAAGACTTTGCGAGGAGGAAAAGGGCGATTTTACCTATGCATACGAGCTTGACGGAACGATAGAGGATAAGATACTTGCGCTTGTAAAAAAGATTTACGGCGGTGACGGAATCTCAATTCTTCCTGCGGCAAAAAAGCAAATTGCGGCGCTTACTGCTCTTGGATTTGACAAGGTACCTGTATGTATGGCAAAAACTCAGTATTCATTCTCCGACGATCAAACCAAGCTTGGAGCACCTAACGGCTTCACCGTGACTATCAAAAACGTTAAGGTGTCTGCGGGTGCTGGCTTTGTGGTTGTTCTTACGGGTGATATAATGACTATGCCGGGACTTCCCAAATCTCCCGCTGCAGAGAGAATCGATGTTGATGAAAACGGAAGAATAACAGGACTATTCTAACAATCGGACTGTCTGACAGTCTGTCAGGATGAAAAAATGGAACTTATAATTGCATCTAATAACAAGCATAAGATTTACGAAATTAAGAAAATTCTCGGCGGGAAATTTGATAGCATTCGTTCTATTTCTGAAGCGGGAATAGACCATGAAACCGTTGAGGACGGAACAACATTTTACGAAAATGCCGAAAAAAAGGCGAGAGAAATCGCGGGACTTTCAGGCTGTGCCGCATTAGCTGACGACAGCGGAATTTGTGCTCACGCGCTTGACGGAGCTCCCGGCATTTTCAGTGCTCGTTTTTCGGGCGGTAACGATGAGGACAACAATAAGCTTTTGATTAAAATGCTCTCCGACAAGGAAGACAAAACGGCGCATTATACCTGCTGTATGGTTCTTGTGTATCCTGACGGTAAAACTATAAGCGCCGAGGGATATATGTATGGCAAAATAATTGACACGCCCCGTGGGGAACGCGGATTTGGATATGATCCTATATTCATTGCCGAGGGTGAGGAGCGCACCGTTGCGGAAATGAGCGACGAAGAGAAAAATGCAATAAGCCACAGGGCAAATGCGCTTAAGCTTCTGCTTGACAGGATAGAGGATTGATATGGACATTTCGACAGTTTTTCAAATTCTCGAGCATGTCGGTGTTTTGGCTTTTGCAATATCCGGTGCTCTCGTTGCAATAGATAACGAAACTGATATTTTCGGTGTTATCTTTCTTTCGTTCATAACATCATTTGGCGGTGGAATTATAAGAGATTTGTGTCTTGGACTCCCCGTGCCGCTATTCTTCACTCCCAACTATACCTCGCTTCTGTTAGTCTGCCTTGTTACCTCTCTTGCGGTTTTCTTCTTTGCGATGCTTTTCAAAAACCGTTTTGTAAAAAATGAAAAGCTACTCGACACAATAAACAACTACATAGACGCAGTCGGTCTTGGTGCGTTTGCGGTCGCAGGTGCAAAGCTTACCATTGCGATGGGCTACAAATCTCCCTTTATGGTAATAATGATGGGTATGACCTGCTGTATAGGCGGCGGTATGTTAAGAGATATAATGCTCAACCAAATTCCGTTTGTCCTGCGTAAGAGAATATACGCTCTCGCGGCGGCGGCAGGCTCGGGTGTATATTATCTTCTTTGGGTATTGAGTGTAGACGACGCCATAGCTATGGTTATTGGTGCGTTTGTAACAATAGCCATAAGAGTTTTGGCAACCGTATTCAAATGGAATATGCCTCGTGCTATAAATTTTTCAACCCTTCGCGCACAGCTTGACGTTGAAAACGAGAAAGAATGCGAAGAAGAAGCAAAAGAAGAAATTTTAAAATAAACGGCAAAATGCAAAGTAAAGTTTACCGATTCGTCCAAAAGTTCTGAAATAAATTCAGTATGGTACTTGACGAATCGGTAAACTTTTTGTATAATTTTATATAGTACAGTAACATATAGAAAGGCTTGGATATTGATATGGCAGAAAACAGAGAAACCAATACTGACCTTACAAACGAGGAGGCACTCCTTGCTACGATAGATGAAGCAAGAGGCGCCGTTGAATCAAGCTATGATGAATTTCGCTCGGCGTATTTAAAATTACAGGCATCGTACAAAAAGCACCTGAAAATAAAGAGCAAGGCGGAGGCAAAGCCCTCTGCGCGCAATCTTGCGAAGCTTCAGCTCTCAAAGCAGGAGCTTTCAATAGTACTGAAGAATTTCAAGTCAGCCGAAAAGAAGGCAAACGATGCTCTCATTGCTTATGAAAGAGCCCAAGAAAAATATGCGGATTATCAGATAAGCATAGGAAACAAGAGAGAGGCAAAGAGGATTTTACGCGCCTCGGAAAGATACCTTAAGTCCGCAGAGAAGAAAAATGAGAGAATAGTCACTCTTGCGTCCGATACCGTAAGTGCGTATGAGCTTGAAGCGGAGATGTCGGATTCCGTGACCGACTCGGATTATGAGTCCCAGACCGCAGATTCTGTGGCCTCGCGTCAGCAGAGCACTGCACAGCAGCAGAGATATGAAGCTCCGCCTCATATGTATCCCCCGTATTATGATCCTTATATGGCTCGCCCCGGCATTAGTATAGCACCGGTTAACGTAGACGTGAGCGCAATGGTTGAAAGCGCGGTTAAGGAAACCGTGGCAAAGCTTCAGCAGGCTCTCGATGCACGTTTGGCTGAATATATTGCAGCTCTCCGGCTTCCCGAAATCAATCTCAACGCAACAGCACAGCAGGAAGCACCTCAGGCAGAGCCTGCGACGCCTGTCGCCGAGGCGCCCGTAACAGAGCCGGTGGCAGAAGACGTGCCCGTAGCCGAAGAACCCGTAGAAGAAGCTCCCGTAACCGAAGCTCAGACGACGGAACCCGAACAGCCCGAAGCTCCTCAGACTGTTGAGAGCGAACAGAGTGAAGAACCTGCCGAAGCTCCGACTGTTAACGAGCCCGTTGCGGCACCTGCGGCACAGCCCGCATCCGCTCCTACCGCTACATATACTACCTCCGACGTTGAATCCGTATCGGCACTTACAACGACTCTTGACGCCCTGCTTGCAGAGATTGCAAAGCTTACGGAAAGAGCGGAAGCACTTGCCGAAACCCAGCGCGCTACCAACGAGATGCTTCGTAATTCTGCACGTGAGGCTCAGGGCATACAGGTTAAGCAGCGCCTTGTAAATCAGGAGCAAGAGGCTCTTGTAGAAGCACAGGCGGCTATAGTCGAAGGCAATAAGATGCTTGCAGAAAAGCAGCAGAGAATAGCAGAGCAGCAGCAGGCAACCTCGGAAACTGTGGCAACCATAATCGAATCACAGCATAATATAGATTCCGCACTCAAGGCATCTATTCAGCTTCAGAAAACGCTCATTCAAAGCAATACCAAGAATGCGGAGCTTCTGACAAAGCAGATAGCTCAGGCAAACGCTATGCGTGAGGCTATTCCGACGGCAAGAGGAAGGAAGCCATCTGCCAAAAAGCCTCAGACAGAGGAAATTGTTACAGAGGAAAACCAGGATAGCACAGAGCAATAATACTTGCACAGTGCGTTAAGAAAAGGACAGAGAATTTGAAAATTCTCTGTCCTTTTTATCTATTATCGATTCAGTCGATGCCTTCGAGCACCTGCTCACAGATCTGCTCCATACCGAGATCTGTCGGATGCCCGTTGATTTTATCTATTTCCGAAAGGGCAACGTAGCAAATACCGTAATGCTCGCAAGTGCTTCTCATAGCGTCTGCAATTTCGCTTTTTATGTCGCAGTTGCCGATAAATATTATTCTCGCATTGGGTAGCTCATCCTTAAGTCGCTTTGCCAAATAGCTTATTGCGGGGAGCACACAGAAAAGATCGCTCTTTTCAATGCCCTGGAATTTTAGCTCTCCAAGCGGTGCGTTGAACCAGCTGTCATTCGTGCCGCCGAAAACGAATACAGTGTCGATTTTGTTGCGTTCGAAAAAGCCATCTGCCAGCATCTCTTCAAATCTGAATATGAACGACGAGCTGTGAGAGCAATCCGAATTCTCATATCCCGTGTATCCTATCGTCGAGCCCGACCAGCTGTTATTCTGTATAAGCGTTGAATCGGTTGCCGCGAGCAATCTGCTCCACCACGTATTTTTCACGTCGAAGATGTCGGGCTCGCCTTCGCGGTGCCCTGAGTAATAAGCTGCATATCCCTCGGGGATATATCCCTCGTAGGTTGAATAGCTGTCACCGAATATCACTATATTTCCAAGCTTTTTCATATTTTTTCATTCCTTACCTTTTTTGATAAGTATATCACCACACGCGCCGTTTGTCAATTGAATTTCGCAATTTGAAGGACTATTTTTTAGTAGCCTATCCAACAACAGACAGAGGACCGATACAGAGCTTCGTTTCTGTATCGGTCCTCTTGCGTTATGAAACTAATTAAATAATTACAGTATCATCCTCTGCGGCATCGTGCTCCGAAGCAACGAGCTGAACGTGATAAGCATCAATAACAGCCTCTTCGAGCGCAGCTCTGAAATCCGCATTGATGGGGTGTACTATGTCGCGGTATGTTCCATCGGGATTCTTTCTTGAGGGCATAACGATAAAAAATCTCTCTCTTGCGTAAATAACCTTTACATCGTGTACGGCGAGGCAATCGTCAAACGTTACCGAAACGATAGCCTTCATAGGTCCCTCATCAAAAAACTTTCTGATTTTTATGTCTGTAATCTGCATAATAATGTTCCTTCCTGAAGTAAACTTTTTTATAGAACCGAATATATTATATAATAAGAATATTAAAAATATTCGCGAAAAAAATAATGTAAATAAAAACTATTTGTTTATATTTTGTAAACGATATGACAAATTTTGAACTATTATATACAGAAAGGCGGAAATATGTCGGAAAACCACTCTAACGTAGGTAAAAGCAAAATTATGAAAATTATAAACGCCGCCTCGGCTCACGTGCATTTTCTTGGTGTAGGTGGGGTTGGAATGTCAGCTCTTTTCCGTTTAAGCGAGTATTTTGGGATTTCCGCTTCGGGAAGCGATGCGAGCCACGGCGAGTACGTTGATGCCCTGTTGAATACAGGCGCAAGAGTCAGCATCACAAGCGGAGAATGCCTGCCGGAGAATACAACCCTTTTGGTTTACTCTCTTGCCGTAAGTGAAAACGATCCAACCCTTCGTAAAGCACGCGAGCGGGGAATTGTTGCGGTATCGAGAGCTGAATATCTCGGCGCAATAATGAGCTGCTACGAAAAGTGCATAGGGATTGCCGGCAGTCACGGTAAAAGCACCGTTACCGCTATGCTATCGCACATCTTCTCGTTTGGCAAAAAGCAGCCCACAACACTGTCGGGTGCATCGCTCGGAATAGGTGGCTCACAGCTTCAAATAGGTGCGCTTGATTATTTTATTTGCGAGGCGTGCGAATACAAGGACTCGTTTTTGCATTTTCCGCTTGATACCTGTGTTTTCCTTAATCTTGAATACGATCACGTTGACTATTTTCACAGCTTTGATTCATTAAAGGCTTCGTTCCTTTCGGCAATGAAAGGAGCGGGTAAAAGTATAGTCTGCTCGGATGATAGAGCGCTTTCGGAGCTTTGCGACGAATTAAACCGCCCCTTAGTTACCTTTGGAAAGAAGATGGGAGCGGACTATCGGTATGAAATAACGTCAGGGAAGCCGCGCGCGATGTCGTTTGTGCTTTATTATAAGAATAAGCCGCTTGGTGAGGTGACGCTTTCTCTTCTCGGAGAATTTAACGTTTCAAACGCCACCGCCGCAATCGCCTGTGCTATGGAGCACGGAATCCCGTTTGATGATTGCAGAAGGGCGCTTGTTGACTTTCGTGGCATAGACCGAAGGCTTGAGGTTTTAGGTAGCCTTGACGGTCGTCGGGTTTACTATGATTATGCTCATCATCCCACCGAAATCAGAGAGGGAATTAAGGCCGTAAAAAGTGACACGGGTGGCAAGATAACCTTGATTTTCGGCGCACATACATATTCAAGGACAAAGGCACTGTGGAATGATTTTGTAAGGGAGCTTCGAGAGGCAGATTTTGTCTTTCTTACCGAGATCGCGGGCATACGGGAGAGTGTAATAGAGGGCATAACTGCGGAGGCACTCGCATCTGCTATCGGTGCCGAGGTAATAGAATCATACAGCGAGCTTGTCGGGAAATTACGGGAAACCGAGGGAGCGATTATAATAATGGGGGCTCGGGATATGACTGAGGTAAAAAATCTGCTGATAAACAGTTGACAAAATAAATCACAGGTGGTAAAATATTGACATAAAACCTGTGTGTTTTATAAATAATATAAAGGAGCCGCAAATCGTGGACGTTGGTCGAAGTAGTAATTATCGACAATTAAATATCTATCCGACTCTTTCACGGGCGTCGGCGCCCTTTTTTTGCGCCTAAATTTCCCCTTTTTCCGTGATTTGTCGGAGGAAAGGGTGAAAAATGGAAGAAAGAAAAACAACCTTAAATGAACTTGATATGCCCGTGGTTGAAGAAAAATCCTTGCCCGAGGCAGAGCATCTTGTAAAGCTTATCGATGAGAAAAAATATTCTGAATTTGTCAGATTGCTCTCTGATATTCCCGTAGCAGACATAGCAGAGATTTTTGAAGAAATCGAGGGCAAATACCGCACTGTATTTTTCAGACTCTTGCCAAAGGAGATAGCCTCCGAGGTATTTGTAGAGATGGACAGCGAATATCAGGAGGACATAATAGCCTCGTTTACCGATACCGAGCTTTCCTCGATGCTTGAGGAGCTTTATCTTGACGATACAGTTGATATAATAGAGGAAATGCCTGCTATCGTTGTTAAGCGCATAATCAAAGCCTCTACTCACGAAAACCGTGCCATAATAAATCAGCTTCTCCGTTATCCAAAGGATTCTGCAGGCACGATAATGACAACCGAGTACGTGCGATTTCGCGGCAGTATGACCGTGCGCGAGGCGCTCGACCATATCCGTAAGGTTGCCATTGACAAGGAAACAATATACACCTGTTACGTAACCGATGCTTACCGACGCCTTGTCGGTATTGTAACCGCCAAGGATCTTCTCATATCCTCTCTCGATACCGAGCTTTCCGAAATTATGGAGGATTCGGTTGTATTCGTCAATACCGTTGACGACAGGGAGCAGGTTGCGAGAAAGTTCGAGAAATACGGCTTCTTGGCTCTGCCTGTCGTTGATGCGGAGCACCGTCTTGTCGGTATCGTAACCGTTGACGACGCAATCGACGTCATAAAAGAGGAAACCGAAGAGGACTTCGCGAAAATGGCGGCAATCACGCCCACCGAAACCCCTTACCTGAAAACCACCGCCTTCGGCATTTTCAAATCGCGTATTCCGTGGCTTCTTCTGCTTATGATATCCGCAACCTTCTCAAGCACTATACTCAATCGCTTCGAGGCAACTCTCGCCGCAGTATTCGTGCTCTTTGTACCGATGCTTATGGACACGGGCGGAAACTCCGGCAGTCAGTCCTCGGTTACGCTTATCCGCGGCTTATCGCTTGGCGAGGTGGAATTCAGCGATATATTCAGGGTGCTGTGGAAGGAAATCAGAGTCGGTCTTTTTTGCGGTGTAGCACTCGGTGCCGTTGCGTTTGGAAAGGTGCTTCTGGTTGACGGACTTATAATGAATAATCCCACCGTCACCGTTGAGGTTGCACTAATCGTGGCTGTAACTCTCGCATTGACTATACTTATCGCTAAAATAATTGGCTCGATGCTGCCTATGGTTGCCGCTAAAATCGGCTTCGACCCTGCGGTAATGGCATCTCCGTTTATAACCACAATTGTTGATGCGCTCTCACTTGTGGTGTATTTCTTCATAGCATCGTCATTCACGTCACCGTAAATTAATGGCATTTCAAGCAAAAGGCAGTAATTTTTTTGCCAAAAGCATTGAAATGCCTTTTATTTTGTGATATACTTATTCATTATAGTATAAATATTTTCATCAAGAGGAAAAAGCAAATGGAAAGAACTCTCATAAAAAGCATTTACCAAAACAGCGAGGCGTTTGGCGGCAAGAGCGTAACGCTCGGCGGCTGGGTACGCAATCTTCGCGATTCCAAGGCGTTTGGCTTTATAGATCTTAACGACGGCTCGTATTTTAAGAGCATTCAGGTCGTTTTTGAGAGAGAAAAAATAAATAATTATGACGAAATCGCATCACAAAACGTTGGTGCCGCACTTATAGTCACGGGTATTCTCACCCTCACCCCCGGTGCAAAGCAGCCCTTCGAGCTTAAGGCAACCGAAATAGCGGTAGAGGGAACCTCAACCCCCGAATATCCTCTCCAGCCGAAGCGTCACACGGTTGAATTCCTTCGTGAGCAGGCTTATCTGCGCCCGAGAACCAACCTGTTTTCTGCGGTATTCAGAGTAAGAAGCGAGGTAGCATATGCTATTCATTCCTTCTTCCATAACCGCGGCTTCGTTTACGTTCACACCCCCATCATCACCTGCTCGGATGCAGAGGGCGCGGGCGAAATGTTCCGCGTAACTACGCTTGACGTTGAGAATCCCCCTCGCCTTGAGGACGGCAGCGTTGATTATTCGAAGGACTTCTTCGGCAAGAGTGCAAACCTTACCGTATCGGGTCAGCTTGAGGGTGAAACCTACGCTATGGCGTTTGGCAATATCTATACCTTTGGTCCCACCTTCCGCGCGGAAAACTCAAATACCGCACGCCACGCGGCAGAGTTCTGGATGATAGAGCCCGAGATTGCTTTCGCCAACCTGAACGACGATATGCAGCTCGCTTGGGATATGATAAAGCACATCATAAATCACGTTATGGATAACTGCAAGGCAGAGCTTGAATTTTTCAACAGCTTCGTTGACAAAACTCTTCTTGCCCGCCTTACCGACCTTCGCAATGCCGATTATGCTAAGGTAACCTACACCGAGGCAATAGAAATTCTCGAAAAATCCGGTGCGGATTTCAAATTCCCAGTATATTGGGGCGTTGACCTTCAGACAGAGCACGAGCGCTATCTAACAGAGCAGGTTTACAAGAAGCCCATCTTCCTTATTGATTATCCCAAGGAGATAAAGGCATTCTATATGCGTCAGAACGACGACGGCAAAACCGTTGCCGCAATGGACCTTCTCGTTCCCGGCGTCGGTGAAATCATCGGCGGCTCACAGCGTGAGGAAAGACTTGACGTTCTTTCTGCAAGAATGAAGGAGCTCGGCCTCGATGAAAAGGATTACTGGTGGTATATGAATCTGCGCAAATACGGCGGAACAAAGCATGCCGGCTTTGGCCTCGGCTTTGAGCGCATCATTATGTATCTCACCGGCGTATCGAACATCCGCGACGTTATCCCGTATCCCCGTACAGTTGGTAACGCAGAGTATTAATAATAAACAGCCGACTCATTGGGGTCGGCTGTACTTAACTTGACAACTAAGTTGAATTAATATATAATATGTATATAAGGACATTACAAATAAGGAGCTTGTTATGAAGAAAACACTTCGTATATTTTTGATGCTTTGCATAATCGCGGTTGCTGTTTTTGCACTGGCGTCATGCGGCGATTCCTCGAGTGTAACGTATGATCCCGAGGATATAGTTTACGTAAGCGAGCCGAACGAGTACATAGGATGGGTTCGCGTTCTTGGAGATTATTGGAAAACCAATAGCGGTGCCGCAATGGCAGGCTTTATGGTTACAACGGATGACGAAAACATTCAGCTCGTTGTGGTTGGAAAAACAGAGGCATCTGTCACGTATCACTACGATTATAACGGATACGAATATCAGTACTGCAAGGGCAGTATAGAGTACGAGGGAGAAACTTACTACTATAACTGTGGTCCCATGTGGTTCACAAACGACGTTGGAAACCCGATGGAGTCCTCCGGCAGTAAATGGATTTACAGCGCTCATTTTGATAAAACAGAGGATATGGTCAAGCACCTTCTTCAGAACGGTGATTTGTCAAAGCTTGCAATTCCCACAATTTCAACCGCAGACGAGCTCAAGAAGCTTTCTGGCTCCAATCAGACCTTCGTTCTTGCAAATGATATTGATTTGACGGGTGTTGAATGGGCTCCGATAACCGGCTTCAAGGGTACTCTTGACGGAAAGGGTCACAAAATCAGCAACCTCACCGTAAGCGGAAGCAACGGCAATTTCGGACTTTTCGATGAGCTGAACGGAGCAAGCGTTACGAACCTCAACCTTGAGAACGTCAGTGTCACCGCCATTGGTACAACGGGTGATGTTGGTGGACTTTGCGGTGTTGCAAAGAACTGTACCATTACCAACGTAACGGTAAACGGAACCGTTTCGGCAATCCTTATGGATAACGTCGGTGGAATTATGGGATACGTTGAAAATTCCAAGCTGAAGGGCAACAAAAACTACGCAAGCGTTACCGGCTTTGAGCAGGTCGGCGGTGTTGCGGGTCAGTTCGGTATGAGCGTAAATAGTGAGGACGGTGTCACCGAGAATAACGACAATTACGGTGAAATCAAGGGTCTTTCCACCAATACGGAAAACGGACGCATCGGCGGTGTTTTTGGCAGAGTCAATTTCTGGCCCGGCGGATATAAGAGCGGCGCAACAAATTGGCTTTACACTATAATGAACTGTAACAATTACGGAAGCGTTGCAAATGCAGGCGCCCGTACCGGCGGAGTAATTGGCGGATACACAACGTCAAGATGGAAGAGCGGAGATACCTACGTTGATCTCGGCCTTGCAAACTGTACAAACGAGGGTGCTGTTACAGGAAATCGTTACACGGGTGGCATCATCGGCATACTTTCAACCTGCCGCACCGTCATCAATTGTGAAAACAAGGGTACCGTCACGGCACTTGCAAATGAGGTCGGCGGCATTGCAGGCTCGGGCTCTGCATCCGAAACCTTCCAGATGTGCAAAAACTCCGGTGCAATTACAGGCGTGGCTTACGTCGGCGGTATAATAGGATATACGGGCGGAATTATCACGGCTTGCGAAAACAGCGGTACGATTACGGCAACAGGTCAAAATTCAAACTGTGATACCATAAACGAGGAGGGCGTTGCCTGCGTCGGCGGTATCGCGGGAGTCAGTGCTCGCTACGTTTCCAAATCCACTAACAACGGACAGATTGTATCCGTAGGCGGCGGTAGCTGTATCGGCGGCATCGCAGGCGGCATGCGTCCGAAAATCGGTGATATAATAGAAGGAAACGTTAACAACGGAAATATAGACGTTACCGCAGGTAACATGGTCGGCGGTATAGTAGGAAAAATTCAGGCACTTTATTCCACAAGCACCGACGGCGATTACACCTTCAGCGGTAAGAATACCGCCAATGTAAACGCGGCACAGTCCTGGCAGGTCGGCGGAATAGCCGGATACGTATCCTGCCAGACCTCGTGGTCTATTTCGTTCAGAACCTACGGCATTTTTATAAACTGTGAGAACAGCGGAACCATAACAGGCGAATTCCGTGTATGTGGCATTATAGGCACAATATGGAATTATGCTAAAACAGATGAGATCTATTGGTCTACCAACAAAAACACAGGCACTATTGTCTGTGATGCGGCAGAAAAGAATGATCTGTATCTGATGGCAAGCTAACAATAAAAGCCACCCGTTTGGGTGGCTTTTTCTATTATTCAAGACAATCGACGCGTGTTACGGTGAGGGTGCCGTCGGTGACGGTAAAGAAGATTTCATAGTGTGAAAATTTCATACCGTATTCCTTTTCGGAGTTCTTTTTAAATGACGGACGCGGGTCGTTTTCGAGCAGTGTAATCAGGTCGCACCGCAGACCCGTGTCAATTTTTTCGAGCAAATTATCGGGAAATACGACGTCAATTTTATATTCGAGCACCGCATCGGAGAAGCCGCCCTTGGCGTCGGGGTGGCTGTCTGTATAGGAGAGATACGGCTTAATATCGTAAATAGGCGTGCCGTCAAGCATATCTGCGCCGCAAACGGTAAGAATCGGACCGTAGTCCTTTGTGTATTCAACACCCTTGAGCGTGACGGATGAGAGTCCTATCGGATTCGGGCGAAAGGGTGAGCGCGTTGCAAAAACGCCAACTCGCTTGTTGCCGCCAAGACGGGGAGGTCTTACCGTCGGAGACCATTCATCTCGCACAGCCTCAGAAAATTGCCAGATTATCCAAAGGTGCGAATATCCCTCAATTCCGACAAATGCCTCCTTGCGTCTGTATTCGGGCTCGAATACTATTTTTGCTTCATTCTCGGTTATTCCGCTTTGCCGCGGGATGCCGAATTTTTCTTTGAAATCGGTATATATCCTTGCGATTATTTTCATATTCTCTCCGACTGATTGGTTTTTGACTGTGAATATTTTACCACAGAGAAAACGGCGTGTCAAGCGATGAAAAAACAATGTCCGACCGTATTTTAGCCCATACGCATTAAAAATGCAGTCAAAAGAAGCCACTAATACAAAAAAATTACCTTTCTGCCCTGTAAAAATATTGATTTTTGTTATTTTATATGTTAAAATAAACTCAGATAGTTATATCATTTTCAAAAAACGGAGGATTTTCGAATGAATGTCGATTTTTTGCATAACCAAATAATACGCGATACTATATCGCAGAGGTTTATCGAGAGCTTCAACGAAAATCTCGTGCCATATCTTATCTCCGAATACGGCTCCGCGCTCGAGGAGGTTCAATTCTATGAGGATCATCTTGCATCCGGGCTTCGCATCAACGGTGAATTTTTCTATCCGTTGACGCTTGTATGTAACGGCAGATGCTTCACCCGTTGGGTAAAATGGCAGGTTTCAAATTACAGAAATTACGATAAATTCAATCCGTTTACATACAAGGGTGCAGAGCTTTTGGAATTCACTCTTCTTGACGAGGTGCCGGATACCGTTGCCGCCGTAGTGGCAGGCAGACCGATATATTCGGATTCTGCCGCGATTCCGCTTTTGATTACCTCTGTAGCCGAGGACAAAACCTTCCTTGCAGGCAAGTACTCCCAGGGCTTTGTAGATGCTCTTGCACACGCGATTACCGAAAAAATCGAAAAGGAATTCTCTATAAGCGGTCTTGCCGAGAGCGGTGCAGTGCTTGAGATCAGATTTGAGCCGAGCACGTTTATGGAGCATATAGTCGGTAATACCACCTACCGTCGCCTTTTGATCAAGGCTCGCGGATGCGCCGCGCGTGATTTGTGGGTTAAGTGGACACGCCTTGACGGTAAGGGTGTATATACTGTTTCGGACAACGTGCTTGAGGACGACATAGTGTTTGATCTTGCCGAGGACGTTTCAGGAAAGATTAAAGAGAAGGAATACAGATATCTCACCGCCGAATCTGTTGAAAAATATCAGTCGGCAATGGGAAGAAAAAATATAACCGCGTGGCGCGATTCGGTACGCCGTATGATACGTCGGGGAGAGGTTATTTTGCTTGAAAAGGCAGAGGATGACGAGCTTATCATTACAGAAGAGCCTCTCGAAGAGCTTCCTGAGGAAATCCCCGAAGAAATTCCAGAGGTATCGGAGCAGCTTCCCGAAGAAATAATCGAGGAGCCCATAACTGTTTCTCCCGATATTGAATCCGATCCCTTCGATGCACTGTTTGCCGATCTCGATGATGAGCCCATTGAAGAGGATGAGGAGGATGACGACCTCAAAGCGCTAATACGCTCTGCAATAGGAGTAAGCGCGACGGTTAAAGAGGAAGTCGCCGAAGGAATTTCCGAGGAGCCCGAGGACGAAATCGAGGAGATCGAGGAAAGACTCGAGGATGAAATCGAAGACATCGAGGACGAGCTCGAGGATGTTGAGGACGATATTGAGGACATCGAGGAAGAGCTCGAGGAAATCGATGAAGAAATAGAGGATATTGAGGAAGAGCTCGAGGAGTCGGATGATGAATCCGAGGAAGATGCCGCTTCTATATCCGAGGCGGAAATGAGGCTTGAAATCGAGCGTCAGGTTCGTGCTGAGATGGCTGAGGAGCTCAGACGTAAGGAAAAAGAGGCAGAGGAGCTTCGCGCCCGTCTTGATGCTAAAATTCGTGCAGAGGAGCGCGAAAAGGAGCTTCTTGCCGAGGCGGCAAGAGCCGCCGTTGCGGAGCGCGAAAGAGAAGCACAGGAGCGTCTTGAGGCTGAGGAGCGCGAGCGCGAGGAAAACGAGCGCCGCGAGGCGGAGCGCCGTCGCATAGAGGAAGAGGAGCGCAAGGCAAGAGAGGCAGCGGCAGAGGAGGCTCGTATCAAGGCCGAGCTCGAAGCCAAGGAGAGAGCAAGAGCCGAGGCAGAAGAGGCGCGCATTGCCGCCGAGAGAGCGAGCGCAGAGGAAATCAAATACGTTTCCAAGGTTGTAAAGCTTTTGTTCCGCAGACCTATCGATCCTTCTATAACCAAGAGAATACACGAGATAATAGTTGCAACTATTAAGTATTATCACAAGGAAGACGTTTACATCAAGATAAAGGCCGTCATTCCCGATGCTACGACCGTAAATCTTGAATTTGTAAAGATTCCCGAAGCAGAAATTCCGCTTCTTGTAAATATCATTAAGGTGCTTGGCAGAAGCGACCTCGGTATTACAAAAGCAATTCTTGATTAAAAGAAAAGAGCAAATACAGAAAGCTGTATTTGCTCTTTTTGTATTTATCAAACCATCTCTTCAGGCTTGAAATGCTCGTCGAACTCGTCTTCGGTGAGATATCCCAGGGAAACGCAGGCGTCCTTGAGTGTTATGCCGTTATCGTGAGCTTTATGTACGACCCGTGCGGCGTTTTCGTAGCCGATGATGGGTGTAAGCGCGGTAACGGTCATAAGGGAATTGTAAAGATAAGCTCGCATTTTATCCTTGTTTGCCTTGATTCCGATAACGCATTTTTCTCTGAAGGATGCCATAGCATCCGAAAGCAGACGTACAGACTGCAGACAGTTGTAAATGCATACGGGCATAAATACGTTCAACTCGAAATTTCCCTGCGATGCTGCAATAGCAACCGCGGTATCGTTCGCGATAACTTGAACCGCCACCATGGTTACAGCCTCACACTGTGTCGGATTTACCTTACCCGGCATAATTGAGGAGCCCGGCTCGTTTTCGGGTATGCTGATCTCGCCAAGTCCGCAACGCGGACCGCTTGCAAGCCAGCGCACGTCGTTTGCTATCTTCATAAGGTCGGCGGCAAGCGCCTTGAGAGCCCCGTGTGCAAAGACAAGCTCATCCTTTGACGTAAGCGAATGAAATTTATTTTCTGCGGTACGGAAGGCTTTTTTCGTAATGCTGCTGATTTCGCTTGCAACCTCGGTGTCAAACCCCTTAGGTGCGTTTATGCCTGTTCCAACCGCCGTTCCACCGAGAGCAAGTGCCGACAGCGGTATAATCGCGATCTTTATCATTTCACGGCAGGCCTCAAGCGATGCCCTCCAGCCGCTTATCTCCTGTGCAAAGGTTATGGGGGTTGCATCCTCGAGATGGGTGCGCCCGCTTTTTATAGCATCAACGTTTTCGGCTTCAAGCACGGTAAATGCCGAAATCAGAGCATCAAGCTGAGGTAGAAGCGAATCTTCAATCGCAATAACCGCCGCTACGTGCATTGCTGTGGGAAACGTATCGTTTGAGGACTGCGACATATTCACGTCGTCATTTGGATGGAGCAATTTTTTGCCTATGAGCTCGTTGCCTCTGTTTGCTATAACCTCGTTTGCATTCATATTACTTTGTGTGCCGCTTCCCGTCTGCCAGACTGCAAGAGGGAAGTGCTCGTCAAGCTCGCCGAGCATAACCTCAGTTGCCGCCGACTCGATGGCAGAAAGCTTTTCCGCCGTCATTCTGTCAGGAACAAGGCGGTGATTTGCTCTTGCCGCCGCAAGCTTAATTATGCCGAATGCGTGAATTATTTCGGTCGGGATTTTTTCTGTTCCGATTTTGAAATTTTCAAGGCTTCGCTGTGTTTGTGCGCCCCAATATTTGTTTTTAGGGACCGACACCTCGCCCATTGAATCGTGTTCTGTGCGGAAATCCATAATTATCTCCTGTTGTAAACGGCGTGTTGCCGAGTAATTATATCTTACCGCTAATTTTATCACACTTCCGGTGATATTTCAATAATATATCGAAATAAATTTAAATATATTCCTCGATAGAAATCGTTATGTACTTTTTGTTTCCGTAATATTCAGTCATACGCGTCGCGTTTATTCCCAGACTGCACATACTCTCAACAGCTTGCTTCAAAAAATCCTCAAACCTCTCAACGCGCTCTCTTTTTGGCGCAACACCGAGATGCTTGGCTATTTTGGACTCCTTGTATACGTCAACGAGTGCCTCGCATTCGGCAACGGTCAGCTTTCCCGCAGTAATCTTTTCGATACATTCGCAAATAAGCTCGTCATCGTCAAGACGCAAGAGGGTGCGAGCATGACGCTCGGAAAGATTTGCCGCAATTATAAGCCTCTGAACCCGTTCTGAAAAATTCAGAAGCCTGACCTTGTTTCCAACGTAAGATTGACTTACTCCAAGCTTTTTTGCAATTTCGCCCTGCGTCATATTGCACATTTTTATCATTCCGGAAATAGTTCTTGCCTCATCAAACATATTCATAATTTTCACGTCCTCCGCATAGGTAGTAATATGATTTTACCATAAGAAAATGACGCGAAATGTCGCACTATGCCGCACCCCGTGTGAAAAAAACGCAAAAATCCCCCTCGTTTTGAGGGGGATTTACATTTAAAGCGGTTTTTTGGAAATCTGTGCGTATACGCGCGGATATACGGTCGGCGTTTTTGCCTTTTTTCTTACGGCTATGAGAGGATGAGAGAGCGACTCCTCGCCGCCGTCCGAAAGAGTTACGCTTTCTACGGTAACGTTTCCGCCGCCAAGCACCGAAATGGCGTTTTTGGCATCGGTAAGCTCGCGCTCCGCATTTTTACCCTTCATCGCAACCATTTTGCCTCCGACCTTAACAAAAGGCAGGCAAAGCTCCGCGAGAATTCTCAATTCAGCGACGGCTCTGGCAGTGGCATAGTCGAATTTCTCGCGCAGTGCGGCATCCCTTCCGCCTTCCTCGGCGCGCATAACCCGTGTGCTCACGTTATCAAGTCCGAGCAGCTCGGCGGTTTCAGCCACGTATCTCACTCTCTTGGCTGTTGAATCTACCGCCAAAATTTTAAGATCGCTCCGCACTATTGCCAGCGGCAACGACGGAAAACCCGCGCCGCAGCCCACGTCAATTACTGAAGCCCCAACGTCAAACGCCCTTGCCATCACGACACAGTCTGCGTAGTGATTAAGTATTATTTTCTCGGGGGCGGTTATTGCCGTGAGATTGTATTTTTGATTTTCCTCGAGCATTCGCATTGTCAGACGGTAAAATTTGTCGCATACACTGTCGTTTAAATATGTACCGATACCGTTAATATCAAATACCCGTGTCAATTCTTTTATGAAATTTTCCCTTGTAAGCTCCATTTAAGACTCCGTTATATTTACTGCCTATATTTTAACTCCTTTTCGCCATTTTGTCAACATTTTAACCTTCTGTTGTAGAATTCAAAATGAAAATAGAGTAAAATTTATGTTAAATGGTGTTATTGGGGACTTGTAAATCAAAATACTTTATGTTAAAATATAATACAGAAAAAACAAAAAAGAGGAAGAAAAATGGCGAAGAAAAGGAAAAACAGCAACTACGTTACCGAAAAAACCGAAAAGGCAAAAATAGAGAAGCTGAAGCAGGAAAAGATAGAAAAAACCAAGAAAATTCTTATCCCCACAGCGATAACGGTGGCGGCGATTGTTCTCGTGGCGGCTCTTATTGTGACGCTTGTCGTAATATTTGGCGATCCGGATAAAAAGCTCAGTGATGTAAACGACGGCTTCAAGGTAACACACCACGCAAGCATTACGGTTGAAGGATATGGAAATATTCACCTCGAGCTTTACGGCGAAGAGGCTCCCAAAACGGTAGAAAATTTTGTTAAGCTCGCCAATTCCGGATACTATAACGGCACGGAGTTCCACAGAATTATAGAGGGCTTTATGGCTCAGGGCGGAACAGGAAAGGGAACCGATTCTATTAAGGGAGAATTTTCCTCAAACGGCGTAAATAACGATATTCTTCACGTCCGCGGTGCGATATCAATGGCACGCACAGATGACAAAAACAGTGCGTCAGACCAATTCTTTATTGTGCACGAGGATTCCGAGCATCTTGACGGAAACTACGCGGCATTCGGTATGGTTACCGACGGAATTGCCGTAATTGACGAAATTTGCGAGGATGCAGAGCCCACCGATAACAACGGTTCAATAGCAAAGGCAAACAGACCGATCATAACCTCAATTTCGATTCACGAGGCACATTGATTGCCGACGGAAAATGGCAATAAAAAGCAAAGCCCGATAGCATTGACTATCGGGCTTTGCTTTTTTTAAAATGCTCGAAAAAAATCAAATATGGCATCCCGTGTAACGTTATTTAACGTAAAACGTATTTCCGCCAATGAATTCACGCACCAGACTTGTCGGTGGGATTTCATAATCCACGTCAGCCTCGTGTATGAAGTTCAGAATCTTTACAAGACCGCGAACGTCATCGTAGCACTCGTCCTCAGGCCCCACGGCTGTAAGGAGAGGGAAGATGTGCTTTTTGATAACGGCAAGCTCATAAATAGTCGAGCTGTTGAATATTACGTCTGCATTTTCTTGGAAGGGGAAAATCCATCTCTCCTCGCCTCTGCGTACCGAATCCCACATGGAGAGCGTTTTTTGCACGGAGGAATTCCTCGTTTCGAAATCTCGAACAATTCTTCTTAAAAGTCGAAGGTAGCTCGTGGGTATTCTGTTATGGTCGTCAAGGTTAAGAGGAAGCAGGGGGCTCACGTACATTCTTACGACAAGATTTTTGTCGAGCCCGCTCGGCAGCAGGCGCGGATTCAGCGCGTGCAGTCCCTCTACTATGATTACCGAATTGGCGTGGAGCGCGAGCCTGTGACCGTTCCATTCTCTCTTTCCAAGCTTGAAATTAAAGGACGGAAGCTCAACCTCCTCGCCACGAAGGAGTGCTCCGATATGCTCGCCGAACAGCTCGGTATCAATGGTATTTATATGCTCGAGATCAACCTTTCCGTCAGGACCGGGCGCTATTTTATCGCGATCTATATAATAGTCGTCAAGACTCATAAGTATCGGACGCTTTCCGTGAACGCGTAGCTGAGTCGCAAGTCGGTTAGCCGACGTCGTTTTGCCCGATGAGCTCGGGCCTGCAAGCATTACGGCCTTGGCTCCTCGCTCGCAAATCATATCCGCTACCTGCGAGAATCTCTTCTCGTGTAATGCTTCGTTGACGCGTATAAGCTCGCGTATCCCCCCGTTGTCTACAAGCTCGTTGAGATCCGCAACCGTTTCACATTCCATAAGCTCTCCCCAGCTTTTTCCCTCAGTGTATACGCTGAAAAAGTTGGGCATCTCACGATATGTTGCAACCCTGTCGGGATCAAAATTGTTAGGGAAAATGAACATAAAGCCCTCAGGCGCGGGAACAATGTCCCAAACGCGCAAAAATCCCGTGGACGGCGCCATTTCTCCGTAATAATAGTCGATAAATCCGCCGCATTCGTAAATATCAAGCGTTGGGTTTTCGCGATACGCAAGCAGGCGTGCCTTATCATCCTGACCAAAGCTTAGGTATAGTCTTATCGCCTCGTCGGTTGATATTCTTCTCCTTATGAGAGCAATATCCTCGTCGACTATTTTCCTGATTTCCTCTTTAAGAAGCTCGGCGGAAAAATCATCGGCACCGCTCACCTTTATGTAAAGCCCGGAGCCAACCGTACAATTCATTTTCGCCGTCGCAGTTGGGTAAAGCCTATACAGAGCAAGGAAAATGACGAACTGCGCAGTTCTTTTGTAGGTGTCGCGTCCTGTAGGGTCGGAATAACGCAAAAGCTTTACAACGCCGCCCGACGCCTCCATAGCCTTGCGCATGGATTCACGGTAGAGGCTTACGTCCTTTTGCCTCTGAGGGATGTAATTCAGGGTAAAGACCTCGCCCGCTATTTTTGCGGCAATCGGGTCGGTTGAGAGCTTGCCTTCAATAAGACCGAGCTCTGTGACTATATCTAAAAGTGATTGATCCGGCCGAGGCTCAACCTCAAAGCCGTCTATTATAAGCTTCATATTTTTTCTCCTTTAATCGGTTTTTACCCCCGTAAAAGTTACACGGGGTATCATTTTATGCTTTTTGTTGATATATTATTCTGCGACGTCATTACTTACGTCCGCTTCCTTTTTCGAGGATTTTTCAGAGGCAAGCTTTACAATGTGTATTACGACAAGGCTCGCGTTGAGCAGCACGAGGGGCCAAGTATTCATAAGCGCCGCGTATATTGCGCTTATAACCGAGCCCGCCATATTAAAATAGCGAAGCCTCTTGACCGACGTCATCATCATGGATAGCAGGATGAGCCCTGTGCCTATATAACCGAAAATTTCAAGATAAACGTTCATATGCATCCCTACAAAAATAAAAAAAGGTTGATTACGCGGCTTAAAAACCGGTAGTCAACCATTTGCGGCGGTTAGTAGAAACGCTTGCCCATATTGCAAGCTTATACCCTGTGCGATGGTTAATTGTACCACAATATAACCAAAAAGTCAAGGGTTTTTCGAAAATAATTGTCAAAAATGCGCAAAATTGCTATTTTATTTCCTGTTCTAAATCCGTGAATATATCGGCGCTGAAGAAATCAAGCACGGTTATTTCAAGCCCATCGCAAATCTTTTTTATGGTTGAGATGGTGGTGCTGTTGTTTCTTCCGCTTATTATGTTATTCATCGTTGATTGAGTTATCCCGCATATAGTGGAAAGCTTGTTAAGAGTTATGTGGTTTTGCTCGCACAGCTCTTTTATGCGGAGTCTTGTTGCTTCTCCTATATTCATTATATCATCCTTATAGCTTTATACTATAATTGTAACCGTTTTGAGTTTAAATAGTTAACTCTTTTGGGTTGACTTTTGAGGCTTGATGTGATATAATTAGTGCAACTTGCAAAAGCAAGCATCAGAAAGGAGAATAATACAAATGGAAAACAACGAAATTACCACTACCACACCGTCGCCGAAGCTTTTGGAAATGGCAGAGCGCGAGGATAGAGGCTGGTACCGTTTTGGAATGATTACATCGGTACTTGTTGCAATCGCTGTAGCAGTTCTGGGCTCGATCTACGTTAACGTAATTGTCGGACTCGTATGCGCTTATTTTATTTTAGCTCTTGGTACACAGCTTGGACACGACTGTATAGCTACGGACTGCTTCCTGGGTGCTTGGTCGAAATCAATTGAAATGCCCGGAGTTATCTTTAGCCTTGATCTTGACAGCATCGTTTTTATGCTGGTTTATCGCTTCATCGTTGCGCCTATAATCTCATTGCTTATTACCGTGGGCTTCGGAATCGTTGGCACGATCGGCGCACTCTTAATTGCGGCGGTTACCTTCCCGTTCAATATTGTTAAATTCGTGAAGGAGTGCATATAATGAAGAAAATATTTGTAGCACTGTCGCTACTGTTATCTACGCTACTTCTTGTTTTTATGGTAGGATGCGGTAGCGATGATAGCGGTGATGCAAATTCACCGAATGACGGTACAACCGTCGATACCCCTTCGACCGACGATACCGACGGAAACGAGCAACAGCCGGCTCTGCTTGAATTTGAGGGCATAAGCTTCGTAAGCAAGACCGTAATGTATAACGGCAAGGAGCAGAGCATAACAATCAGCGGTGAGCTCCCCGATGGCACTACCGTGGTGTATAGCAATAACACCGCCACCGAGGTAGGTGTTTACGAGGCAACGGCGACTCTTACTAATCCGAATTACGAAACCAAGGTTCTTCACGCAACCCTGACCGTAAAAAGCATAGCCGCCTCTGCCGTAAACGTTATAAATACCGTCCTTCAAAGACCTGACGCATGGTCGTTTATCCCCGAGACATTCGGACGGGAAAATATGGCGTATTCAGAAGCGGATTTTCCTGCATCCGACTTTACATCAGGCACTAACGTGTCCGAAATAAGCCCGCGCTTTGTCGGCGCACAGCTTATGGTTATGTATGACGGTCTGCTTAATATGGAATCCATTCTTTCAAAGGCAGACGTTGTTTTTGCCTTGGGAGAGGCAATAGCGGCGGCATATCAGGAGTTTATAAACGATAATCCTGAGGAATATACCGAATTTTACACTGAAATTAAGGGCTTCAAGATTTTCGTATCCCTTGAAGGCGCACAGTCAAAGCTTCTCGCAGGCAACAGCACGGTATCCGTTGAGCTGTATGCTGATTCCGACAACAACGTGAATAGCGGAAGAATAAGCATAACCGATGGCGCATCGTTGAAATATGAGATGAATGATACCTCTCTTACCTTCGCATATCAGATAGGCGTTGCCGATGCTGCAAAAACGTCTATAATATCCTTCGCTCGCGAGAACGATAAGGTAGCAGGTTACATATACGAATTCTTGGGCTATAACGGAACGGGACTTACGACCACCGCCGTAATAAGCCTTGACGATGAATACACTCGCATAGTTGCGAAAAAGCGTGAGTCAGACGACCTTCTGATTCTCGGCTACGAGGAGGTTTACGATTCGCAGACCGCCGAATACATCTCCGGCAGGGTAAGCGAAACGGTGAAGCTCGTGGATTTTGAAACCTATTGGTTCAACCTCAGCGATATAAGCGGAATAAATAGCATCAGGGTTGAGGACGAGGCAAACGGTATGAATGCTGATAGCATATACGTCAATGGCACATCAAGCCTGTTTGTAACCGAAAAAATAGGCGGTTGGGGACTTGATACCCTTTCAAGAAGATATGATATAGAGATGAAAACCGTTTATTACTACAAGGCAGTGACCGTAGAGGACGAGATCGAATATGAAAAGGTAGAGGTTGAAATACCAATGCTCTTCGTTCAGACAAAGAGCTTCGAGGATTTCAGCACAGACGTTTACGAGAACAATGCATCGGCATTCTCCGCAAAGCCTCAAATTAAACAGGGCATAGCGGACGTTGCGGATGCGGAATACGAAATATTGATGCAGACGTTTGATCAGATTCAGTTGTTTGAATACACCGACGTTATAATGTATATCGGCAGTCCCGACAGCTTTTTTGAAGATCAGCAATAGGCAAAAGAAAATGGCAATGTGCATAGACACATTGCCATTTTTATATATAAAATCAGAATAGCGTAGCGGGAACGAAGAAGTATACGCAGAAGAGGAGCGACACTATGATAGTGACAACAGAAATGTTCCAAACGGGCTTATCCTTCTTTGTAATAGCGTACTTGATAAGCTCAACAAGGTAAAGCAGAGCGGACATAACGGTGTAGGAAAGAAGACCGACGCCTATTCCCTTGGTGATGGAGTACGAAAGAACCATTATTACGATGGTGAGGAATGCGGCGGTTGCATTGATAGCATTGCTGAAATCAACGTTCTTGATGTTGTTCTTCATCATAAGAACACCGACGTAGATAAGAGCGGATGCCGCGGCGGCAGAAGGAATCGCCGCAAAAAGAGGAAGCGCGAACATTGAAAGGAAGAACATAGATGCCGTAGTAAAGGCAGTAAGACCTGTTCTGCCGCCCGCAGACACTCCCGTACCCGATTCAACGAAGGTCGTAACGGTGGACGTACCGAGCATAGCACTGGTACACGTCGCTATCGCATCCGACATCATAATCTTGCCATAGTTGTGGGGCTTGTTATTTTCATCGGAAAGAACTCTGTTACCGCCACAGCAGCCAACGATGGTTCCCATAGTGTCAAACATATCGATCATACACATAGTGATTATGATCATAATGATTGTAAACACGGAAACGCCCTCGGGAATAAGTCCCTCGGAGAATACGTTGACAAATGAACCGAATACACTCGTTTCACCCGAGAAGTAGTTCGCGAAATTCTCCCAGAATTTCCAAGAAATATCGCCATCTCCCGCAAGTATTGCGAGGTTGGTGACACCTAAGGGAATACCTACGACAGTAGCACCCAGGATTCCGAATATTACCGCGCCCTTTATGTTGAATTTATCAAGTATAGCGATGAAAAACAGACCTGCAAGAGCAACTACCGCAGTCTTTGCCGCTTCGGATGCGGGCACAGCGCTGTTAACAACCTGATCACCCCAATTTGTGAAGTCAACAAAGCCTATCTGGGTGTAGCCGTTGTGAACGATGATGCCTGCATTCTGGAATCCTATGTAAGCGATAAACAAACCGATACCGACCGATATCGCGCCTCTTACGGCAACGGGCATACCGTCAAATACAAGCTCACGGAAGGTCTGGCCCTTAATCTTTATAAGCGAGAGGGAAAGGAACAAAAGACCGGAAATAAACACAAGCATAAATGCCTGCCCGTGAGTGAATGCGGCACCGTAGCCGCCAAATCCGCCGATGATGCCTCCAAGCATTGAGTTTAGTCCCATACCCGAAGCCTGAGCCAAGGGCATTTTGGCAAGGAATGCCATCAAAAGCGTGCCTACAACTGCTCCGAGAGCGGTTGCTATAAACACAGAAGCCCAGTATTCGCTTCCCGAGCCAACAATCTGGTTGGGGTTAACCGTCAGAATATATGCCATCGCAAGAAACGTAACGATTCCCGCAACGATTTCCGTTTTGACGGTCGTTTGCTTTTCTACGGGGTCGAAGCCTACGAGCTTGGCAAATCCTGATCCGCCACGGCTTTTCTTTGCAGTCGAGTCACCTGCGGCATGCTTATCAAACTTGTCCATAACAATCTCCAGTCCGTACCTTTGGTACAAAATTTACTCTTATTTTACTATATTACGAGAAAAAATTCAAGATGTTTCTTAAAATTCGACACAGTTTATTAAAAAATGCAAGCCGCGTGTGCTCCCGAGAAAAATAAAAAAGGAGAGAGTAATCTGAAGATTACTCTCTCCTACTCAAATAATTATCGGTTAACGTGCTCGATGAAATCATAAATCATTTGGCCGAGCACGCCTTCTCCCTTGCTGTCAAGCTTACTGCAATATTCACAATGACTGCCGTGCATAACGACGTGATCAAAATTTTTGTATCCGAAGTGGGAAAGTGTGGATAATGTCAGCACAATCTGCTCATAGCGATTTTCCATATCGTCATCGGATACTATAAATCGCATCGGCGGATACTTGTTTTCCAAGCCAATGTAGTAAAGCGGTGCACTCTCATCAATAATCACGCGCCTCGGATCAACCCCCTTGCGCTTGAGCACGTTGAAGTGAGCGGTGGGCTGCCCTGCATCGTGGAAATAGCCCGAAACCGCGGAGTTGTCAAGACCGACGCTCGCAAGATACCGTCTGTCGAAGCAGAGCATCATTGAAAGATATCCTCCCGCAGAGCTTCCTCCAACGTAAAGCTTCTCACAGCCGAGCTCCTTGCGCATATAGCTGTCCGCCCAAGCAACGACTTCAGCCGCATCGTAAATATAATCGGGGTATTCGGCATTTGGATACATTCGGTAGTTTGCGGACACAACGGCAATTCCGCGCTCCGTCAGATAGGGAGCGAATATATCGGCATCGCTTTTATCGCCGGCCTCCAGACCGCCGCCGTGAAGGTATACAAATACCGAGCTGACGGGGCAATTTGGAAGATACAGATTTAGCTTGTGCGCGGCTTCAATGCTCCCGTAAACAATGTCCTCGATTTTTTTCATGATATGCTATCCTTTTGCAGCTTGTCAAGTCTGCTGTTGCGCACGTACATCAAAAGGTCTGCGCCAACCATTATGAAATTGAGAACGTAGAAGAACAAAACGTACCATTTTTGTCCTATCTCTGCCATATATACATCGTTGACAATCTTGGATATGATTCCTGCTATGTATCCGAAAAAGATCAGCAACAGGAAAGCAAGGCTTTTGCCCTTGGTCGTTCTCGCCTTATAGGACTTTATAACGTTGAGCGGCCAGGAAGCGCCAAAGCTGACGATCATAATAACTTCTAAAATTTCTGCCATATTTCCTCCAAAAAGCTTTATTTTTTATAGTATAGCACACGTTTGCATAATTGTAAATAATCAAATAAAATGCACTTGCTATAACTTGACAGTGAAAGCAAACAATGCTAAAATATAAGATAATAATAGGAGGTTGGTATGGAGCTTTTGCAGTTGAAATATTTCTGCGATGCCGCACAAACAGAGAATTTGTCAAGGACAGCGAGAAAATTTCTCGTTCCGACATCAAGCATATCTCAATCTATCAAAAGATTAGAAAACGAGCTTGGCTGTGAGCTGTTTGAGCATCGCGCGAACAAAATATATCTAAACAGTGCCGGCAGGCAGTTTTACGAAAACGTATCTCAAGCACTCTTTCTTTTAGAGAGCGCGAGGGATTGTGTGCTTGAGTCGGATGAATTAAAGGGCGATATTCATATGATTTGTATGAGCAACAGAAGAATAGTCACAAGCGCTATTGAGGAGCTGATACAAAAGCATCCGCAGGTTAATTTCATCATTCATCACAGTATGGATACAGAGCAGGAGTACGATGTTTTTATCGCTGATTCGTGTCCCTACGAATATAGCGAAAAAATACTTGTTGTAGATGAGAACATCTGCATTGCAATGAATAAAAATCATTCATTTGCGAGCAAGGCGGATTTTTCTATATCGGACTTGGCAAACGAGCGGTTTATCACTATGACACCAAGCTCCAGCCTTTATAAAATAACTGCAGGTATATGCGCTGATGCCGGATTTGTACCAAATATAGCAATTCAGACCGATGACCCATTCTATCTGCGCAAATACATAGAAATGGGACTCGGAATTGCGTTTGTCCCCGAAAACTCATGGAGAGGACTTTTTGACGATAAAATCGTGCTGAAAAGAGTAGGTAATATTCAGAGAAAAACCTATGCTTACCTTCCAAAAAGGAAACGTATCAAGCGCCCTGTTGAAATATTTCTGCAAATTCTAAATGACAGGGCACGGCTCGACAAGTAATAACGGATTTTGTTTTTTCTTAATACACAAAAGAACTCAATCACCCAAAAGGGAAATTGAGGTCTTTTTTATTACTTTTAATTACTTGGCTGCAATGACTATTTCGTTAAAATAAGCGAGTCCATAGCCTTGCGGTAGCCCGGATTGTTCACGATAATACGCTCAAACAGCTCGTAGCCGATATCCGTACTGAGCTTATCGCCCTCTGCCATCCACTTTTTTGCCGTCTGCAGAGAGTAGCTTTCAGGTGACTGCACAAGATAGCTGAAGAAGGTATTGACCGTCTGCAATAGGTTGATATCTCTTGCTATTCGCGCGTTGATGCTCTGGCCGTAGTAGTAATCAACCCACGCATCGTAATACCTCGTCATATTAGCCACCTCGGGATAGGTTCCCTTGAGGAAAAGCTTGCGCAGATAACAGTTCTGCAGCTTCAGCTCCTTTGTAGGCTCCGAAAGCTCGCCGCTATGATCTCCGAGCTTTGATTCCGCCATATCGTGAATCAGAATCATATCAAGCACAGTCTGCTTGTTGTAGCTCTGCTCGGGGTGCTCGTCGGGGAGGTAGAGCATTCCCATTATCCACGCACTCAGGGTGTGATCCGCAATGCTCTCGGGATTGGTTACGTTGTAATTCTTCCAATTGTCGCGCTTGGTATCCTTCATTCGCGACAGATCGTTGTAGAGGTTGAACGCCGCGTCAAATCGGGAATCCTCAACGTAGCTTTCGAGGTCCTCCTCAACAGACTTGAAATAGTAGAGGAGCTTGTCCGAAACCACACTGCGCGGACGCTTCTGATACTCGCGGAGCAGCTCAAGGCACTTTTTGCAGCAGGGCGTCAGATTGTAAGCCAACGCCTCGGGTGAGGTGTGCATACGCGCCTGAACCAGTGAAAGCAACGACACAAGATCCGCCTCGACATAGCTCGTGTGCTTTGCGGCAAGTGCCGATTCCACGTTGCTCGAAAGTATGCGGATCGCCTGCTCGCCTATGTTGGGGTCGTCGTCGAGATAAAAATCGTTGTGAGCGCTGACCTGATAGCTGTCACCCATATACTGAACCACGGTGCCGCGGTCGATGGCGTTTGTTATGTCGTTGGTGATAACGAGGCAGAGATATTCGTCGAGGACGTTTGTTCTGCCATAGGATATCAAGCCGTGACATACAGAACGGAAAAGATACTGATTGAATCGGTTTGTCAGAGTCTGACTGTGATCGTTGGTTACAAGCGGCAGAAGTCGGCGGTATTCACCGTCCAGCAGTCTTTGCGCTCCGTCGGTCAGCTCTGCGTATGAGAGCTTTCCAAGCCAATATGCCGCGTTGCTCTTTTGATTTATGTCAAGGCTCTCGTAGTTGTCAAGCACCAGCTTTAAAAGCGACTCCTGAAGGTGATAATTGTTGTGCAGATGAGAGGACATAAAGCGGTTTTCCATAGAAGTCATGGAATACTTGAGGAAGCGCAGGCGGTCGGGAGCATCGGGATTGAGAATAGAATTTACCGCAAAGAATGCGATCATAAACTCGAGATACGCGCTGTGCTTATGCGGCAGTGACCACAGCACCGCGTTGTACGGGCGCTTCTTTACGTCGTGCTTGTCGTTGAAAACGTATTCGTAGAGCTCCTGTGCGATGACAAGCATTTTTTCCTCGTCACCCTTCAGCTCGTTGAGTGCGAGTCGCTCGTACATATCTACGAGCGAGATATCGTCAACCGAGAGTCCCTGGGACAGCTCTGTGGCAACAAGCCTGACGGTAAATATATCAACGGTTACGAAACGCAATCTTTTCAGCGCCTTGTATATATCTGCCGCGCTGACTCCGTCGTGTGCATCCTTGTACATGGTAAGTATTGCTTCAATAACCTCAATGCACGCGGCTTTGTCGGCAATCGGCACCGACGAGAAGCGGAATACGTATCCCGAAGCGTCGCCGATCAGGGGAATAGCCCTCTTCAGCCTCTGACGGTTTTTGATCAGTCCCACGTCGAGAGCGACTATGCGATTGAATTTGTGAAAAGCCTTACATTTATCGGCATATCCCTTGAAGATGTCGAATATAACGTCCTCGGGTGCGAAGGCGGAGACTACGTGCTCTCTTACCGCCTCGACCATAAGCACGGGCTTAATGCCGGGGTTCTTTTTAACAAATCTGTAAACCTCGTGGCACTCGGGCTCAATCTTTGCCCTCATCTCCTCGCGCTCCTTGCCCTTCGTGTAGGAGAGCTTTTCATAATAGCTGGAGGAAAGGTAGACCGGCAGGTAATCGCTCTTTTCGGAGCGGAAGTTTTCGAGCATCTGATAGTATGCGAGCTGAAGCAGCATATTCTTTGCACATCCGGGCAGACCTCTGACCTGAATAGAGATGCCCTGACCCTGCGACAGAGTGTCAACTATGAAGTCGACGTAATCAATGCCGCTTGCCGTTATCTTTCCGCGGAAATACATAGAAACCGTGTGGTCGAAAAGCACCTTTGAGAGCGCCTTGAAGCCGTCGTACGCCTTTCCGTAGGTGCGGTCGCGCAGACAGTAGGGAAACTTGCCGATATTTTTCAACAGCAGTGTTACCATCTCGTCACGAGTCAGAGAGGGACGGTTGTCCTCTTCTTCCTCGGTTGCCTTTTTTTCAAATACGGGTATGGGCTCCGCCACCTCGGGCTCCTTTGCCTCCGCCTCGGCGGGAATTACGGTGCGCACCGCCAGAAGAAGATGGCGCAGACCGTCGTTGAGACTGTCGCACGCATCTATCCACTGTGCCTGTTGCAGAAAGTAGAGATTTGCCTTGGAGAGAGAATACTCCTCTATTCTGAAGGGGATTATTTTCTTGTTTGCACTGAATGCCAAGGACAACTCGTTGCTCACGTGTCCGGAGCCGTTTGAATTGCCCGAGGAAATCATTACGAAGGCTTCGCAATCGTTGATGGCATCAACGATCTGAACCGCAAAGCTCTCGCCACCCTCTATGTTACGTGATGCTATCCAGCATGGGATTCCGTTGCCCTCAAGATAGCTGTGTATAAGGTTCGCTGTGTCCGAATCCTTGGTTGAGTAGCTTATAAATACAAATGGCTTTTTCATACTTTCCTCCCAGTGTCTGAATTAAAAGGATATATTGCTACAATTGTAACATAAATATAGCGTGATGTCAATATACGGATAGCCCGTTTTGAAAGCAATAAAAGCACGGCGATTCCTCCCAATACAAGCCTCTAAACAAAGAAAAGATTCCCACATTTACCCCGAATCAATATGATGGTATAAGGTGAGAATCTTTTTTTTAAAACACGTTTTTGTTACACGGGGTACACCTTGTGATAAAAATCAAGGTGAAAATCTGTTTTTAGAAGCACTTTCCGTTCTTACAGTCCTCTGCGTGTCCCTTGCGGAAGCAGACCTCGTTTTCACATTGCCCGTTTTTAGCAAATCTAACTATATTTTCTACGGTTGTCTGAGCAATATTTGACAGAGCGTCCTCGGTAAGAAAAGCCTGGTGCGAGGTTACTATAACGTTTGGCATTGATATCAGTCGCGCAAGCGTATCGTCCTCAAGGATATGTCCCGAAAAGTCCTCAAAGAAGAAGTCTGCCTCCTCCTCGTAAACGTCGAGGCACGCCGCGCCAACCTTTCTTGATTTTATACCAGCGAGCAAAGCCTCCGCATCAACAAGCGCGCCTCGCGAGGTGTTCAGGATAACGACTCCGCGCTTACATTTTGCGATAGCGTCCTCATCTATTACGTGATAGGTTTCCTCTGTAAGGGGGCAGTGCAGGGATATAATGTCGCTATCGCGGAAAAGCTCGTCGAGGGATACGTATTTTACCGTATCTCTGTTGTCGAGTCCGTCAGCCTGATATTTATCGTATGCAAGAACCTTCATTCCAAAGCCGCGGCAAATGTCAATAAAGACGCGTCCGATACGTCCTGTACCGATTACACCAACCGTCTTCCCGTGCAGATCAAATCCCGTCATACCGGCAAGGCTGAAATTGAAATCTCTTGTGCGTATATACGCCTTGTGTATACGGCGGATGGAAGTCAGCAGCATAGCCATCGTATGCTCCGCAACGGCATACGGCGAATACGCCGGCACACGAAGCACGTGAACGCGCCCGAAGGCATATTTCATATCCACGTTATTAAATCCCGCACATCGAAGTGCTACTATGCTTACGCCAAACTCACACAAGCGGTCTATTACCGCGGCGTTAACTGTATCGTTGACAAATACGCAGACCGCATCGTAGCCCGATGCAAGCTCTACGGTATCTTCATTCAGTTTTGTTTCGAAGTATTTTATATCCAGCCCGTATTCCGCACCGTACTTGTCAAATGACGGCTTATCGTAAGGCTTGGCATCAAAAAAAGCTATTTTCATTTTGCCCTCTTGTCAAGTTTTTTCAGTCGTGTCGTAACACGACCTGTGAGGTTATTATAACATATTGATTATCACTTTTCAACATAGAATAAAAACTTTTATCGTCTAATATTATCTCCCGATTCGTAAGATTCTAGCAAAAATTCGGGGGGTGAAAAATCCCCAAGGGTAGCCCTCGGGGATTTTGTTATAAGGTATTCAAAACCATAGCGCAAGGTCGCGCTAACAGCACCGAGTTAAGCCGGATTGATGCTCGTAATAGCGGCATAAGAGGGAAGTGTCATATCAACTATTACGTACGCGGCGGTATACGACTCGGTTTCAACCTCGCGACATTCATAGGTATCTCCGTAATCCTTGGTATAGGTAACGATATACTTTTTCATAAGTCCTCCTTACAGATCCTTCATAACCATTATTGCCTCGCCCTGAATAATGAGCCGCTCGCGATTATTACCGCGGATAACTATCGGCTCCATTTCATCGTTTTCGGGTATGAGGTAGATTGCGTTTTTGTCCTGCTTAAATCTTTTAAGCGTTGTTTCCGAGTTATCGTAGAGAAATGCGGCTATCCGTCCCTCACGCACTCTCTCGCATCTTTTGATAAGCACGAGGTCGCCGTCGTCAATGCCCGCGTTTATCATCGAGTTTCCTCTAGCGCGGAGAAGGAAAAAATCGCCGTTGCCTATAAGAGCCGTCGGCATTCTGATGCTCTCAAGCTCTGCGTCGCACACCTCGTTGAGCATGCCGCAGGGGATCGAATTTCCCATCAGGACGCGGCTGGTGCCCTCTGTCGCACCGCGCATATAGTCGGTAATGATGCCTCTGTGACCGTCGTATTCGATCTCTCCACGCTCGCAAAGCTCGCGCAGATATCTTTGCACCGTCGGTCTGGAAATGCCCGTCCCGGACTCAATTTCTCTTGTGGAAGGCGATCTTCCGATATCGTCAAAATATTTATTGACAAAGTTGACGATCGTTGAATAATGAGCAGTATTTTTAGATCTCATTTTGCCCTCCTTTTTCTTTGTGAGCCGTTTGGCTCAATTAGATTATAGACCAAAATTCACAGCTTGTCAAGAGTTTTTTTCAAAAAAATCGAAAAAACTGCCGTTTTTCTGCTTTTGCCACATAGCAGGGAACAACTTATTCCTATTCGGCGGAGCTTTTCCACAAAAAGAAAAGAACTCAAATCACCGCACGGTGATTTGAGTTCTTTTGTTATTGCTCTTCCTTTGATTTGTAATACTTTTTAACAAGGAAGTACACGGGCAAGCCGATCAGTGTAGCTAAAATACTTCCGATTGATAAAAGGGTTGCTTCTATACCGGACCAGAAAATCTGGCTCAAAATAACGTAAACACCGCTGATAATTGCTAAAATCGGAATAACAGGATAGAGCGGCACCTTGTATTTTCTTTCGATTTCCGGATGCTTTCTTCTCAGCGTCATAACCGCCGCGAAGGTAAGTGTATAGAATATCCAACAAGAGAAAACGGCAAGATTTGTAAGCATATCAAACGTTCCGCCAATGCAGAACAAGCATCCCAAGATGCCTATCAGAATGATCGAGTTCGTAGGAACGTGCTTGGAATTGAGCTTGCTCAAGGTCTTACTGAAGGGAAGTGTTTTCTGTTCCGCCAGCTGATAGCACACGCGTGACCCCGACATCAAGAAGCCGTTTGCGGCGCCAATAACCGAAATGATGATACCTATTTTTATTAAAGTACCGCCGAAAGTACCGAAGATTTTTTCCGCAACGGCCGCCGCAGGCGACGATATGTTCATAAGCTCATCTGCAGGTATTACCCAAATATATGCAATATTGATTATGATATATACAAGCATAATGATTGAAACGCCGCCAACAATCGCGCGAGGCAAATCGCGGCCGGGATTTTTCATTTCGCCTGCTATTGCACCAACGTTTGTCCATCCTTCAAAGGCGAATAAAACTGCCAAAAGCGTTGAACCCAAAACTGCGCCTGACTGCCTATCCTCCGCTACCAAGGGGGTAACGACGGGGTTTCCGCCCTCGCCAAGAATAAATCCGAAGATCATAAGCACGAACAACGGTATGAGCTTACAGATAGTGAAAATAATCTGGAATCTCGATGCCGATTTGGAGCCTAAAACGTTAAATACAACCAGTATTGCAATTGATGCCATAGCAATGGGAAGTGCATACTGCTGGCCAACGTAAGCGGCGAGCTCATTACCTACTGTAACACCGTAGCTTGCCAAAAAAGCAGGATAAAAAATTAAGGTCTGCATCCAGCCGGCCAAAAAACCTACTTTTTCATTATAAACGTCTGTAAGATAGGCTATCATACCGCCGGTGCGGGGGATCAGGATAGCAATTTCCGCAAAAGTCAAGGCAGCAAAAATACTTGCTAAACCGCCAATAATCCAAGCAAGCATACCCATTCCGGGCGCTCCGCCCGTTTCTTGATAAATGGCGTAGGGTTTAAAGAATACACCGGCGCCAATTACACAGCCTACAACTATTGCCATTGCAGACGTAACGCCCAGATTCTTTTTGAGCGTCCTTTTTGTTTCCTTAGTCTCCATAAAACTTCTCTTTCAATCTTTGTGCTTTTTAACCTATTTTATAACGGTTATTTTGGAATTGTATCACAAATTTCGCGCTTTGTCAATCCTATGTGACAATATTCGCAAATATTGCGCCATATGCAGAACAAAAGGCGGTGGTTTTCCACATTTCAATGCCAAAGGGGTTGTAAAGTGAGAACTTGAAATATGCAAATGAGGAATATAGACCGCGTTATTTGCTACACGGGGTAGGGGATGAGAGAAACGTTCCGCTGATTATTACGCGATCTTTTGAACGCCGTGTTGCGCAATATTCCGCCGTCGGCGGAATGGATCCCGCTTCGCTATTTAAGCCTATCAAATATATTTAGCTCTTCGTATTCAAAGTTTCATAACTTACCTTTGCGCAACGCGAAGCGCGCTCAAAGGGCCGAAGCTCATGAGGTTCAAATTATCCACATTTCCACAATCAAAAAAGAAAAAACTCGGCACACCGAACGGTGTTCCGAGTTTCTTTGGTTGCGGAGATGGGATTTGAACCTCATGACCTTCGGGTTATGAGCCCGACGAGCTACCAGACTGCTCCACTCCGCGATATAATGGTGCCGGAAGCCGGGGTCGAACCGGTACGAGAAAAAATCTCACGGGATTTTAAGTCCCGGGCGTCTGCCAATTCCGCCATTCCGGCAT
>JAFURQ010000023.1 GCA_017471825.1 Clostridia bacterium | reverse complement strand
GAGGTCATCTTCTACTGCAAGGATGGCGACACCGTTAAGAAGGGAGAGAAGATCGGTCTTGTACGCGGAGATATCCGTGTGCTTCTCTCCGGCGAGAGAACCGCGCTCAACTATTTGCAGAGAATGAGTGGTATCGCAACCTACACAAGAGAGATCGCCGATCTGCTCAAGGGAACGAAAACCAAGCTTCTTGATACAAGAAAGACGACCCCAAATATGCGTATCTTTGAGAAATACTCGGTCAAGGTCGGCGGTGGCTACAACCACAGATACAACCTCAGCGATGGAATTCTCTTAAAGGACAACCACATCGGTGCGGCAGGCGGTGTTAAGGAAGCCGTCAGAATGGCAAAGGAATACGCGCCCTTCGTCCGTAAGATCGAGATCGAGGTCGAGAACCTTGATATGCTGATGGAGGCTCTTGAAGCTGGCGCGGACATCATTATGCTTGATAACATGAGTGTAGAGGATATGAAAAAGGCGGTTGAGCTTTGCCGTGGCAAGGCTGAAACCGAATGCAGCGGTAACGTAACCAGAGAGAACGTTGCCCGTCTTGTTGACATCGGCGTGGATTATATTTCCAGTGGCGCACTCACTCACTCGTCCCCCATCCTCGACCTTTCCCTTAAGAATCTTCATGCAATTTGATACAGGGAAGGAGTGGTGAAATGAAGTCGGATGAGAGAAGAAAGAGTATAGTCAATCTGCTGTTGTCAGAGAAAAGAGCTGTTTCGGGAGGTGAGCTTTCCGAAAAGTACGACGTATCCCGTCAAATCATCGTAAAGGATATTTCTATTCTGAAGGCGCAGGGACTTGATATCGTTGCGACCAGCGCAGGCTACGTCATAAAGTCCTCGCCTTTTGTAGAAAGAGTTTTTAAGGTATTCCACACTACCGAGCAAACCGAGGACGAGCTGCAAGCAATCGTGGACCTCGGTGGAATCGTTGCCGACGTTTACGTTTGGCACAAAGCTTACGGAAAGATGGAGGCAAAGCTGAATATTTCCTCGCGAAAGCAGATCGCACAGTTCATAGAGAACGTCAGAACAGGTAAATCCGTTGAGCTGATGCACATCACCGGCGGATATCATTACCATACTGTAAGAGCCGACTCCGAGGAAAGCTTAGATCAGATCGAGGCAGAGCTCTCCAAGAGAAACTATATCGCTCCCGGAAACTAATCAAAAAATACAAAGGACGCCTGCCTATAAAATGGCGGGCGTTCTTTTCGCAATATAAAGGAGATCAAATGAATTTTTTTAATCTGTTTGTTCGTAAGGATATTAACGAAGGAATCGAGCGCTATCTCAAAGAAGAAAACGCGGTTCTTCTGGACGCAAGAACAAACGAAGAATACGCAGCGGGGCATATCGAAGGAAGTATCAATTTGCCTATTGGTGAGATTGATCGAGCCGGAACTCTTATTACGGATAAGGATGTTCCGATATATGTTTACTGCCGCAGTGGAAAAAGAAGCGAAAGAGCCGCAGCTTATTTGAAGGGGAACGGCTACACCAAGGTGAATGATATCGGCGGTATTCTGTCGTATAACGGAACGCTTGTTAAATAACTTAAAAATAGAAACGAGGGCTAACCGCAGCGGTCAGCCCTTGCTTTTTTATTCCTTTACAAACTTCTTGATGAGGGGGTAAATATCCTTGCTGCTCTCGCAGTAGATGGCGTTCCAGTCGATGTTCTGCGCAAAACGGTGTCTGTGCTGAATGTGACCGCCGAGAAGCAGTACGCAAAGAATGGATTTTGCGGAAAGCTCCCAATGAGAGCCGTGCTCATCCTTGCCCGATAGCCGTGTGGCTTTTGGACAAATAAAAAAAGCGAGAATGAACCTCCAAGCCATAGATCGGCAGTGGCGTTTACGGTGTTTCGTAAACCAAATTCATTCTCGCATTGTGGGCAAATAGCCCTATAAAAAATAAAAATAGCCAGTATTAGCCCATAGCAAAAAGACATAGGGCGAGCATACTGACCGCGTACAAAAATAACAACGTGTGCATTGTGAGAAAACTCACGGTGTCCCGAAGGACGCGCACAAAAATCAATTACACATACATTATAACACAAGATATGGTGTTTGTCAAGATGCAACATCAACATCTTGTGTTTTTGCTTTTTAAAAAATATTTTTACTTTTTTGCAGAAAACAGACATCCTCCTTTGTCTTTATGGGTACACAGGAAAAAACTGTGATAAATTCAAGGAGGAAACAACTATGAAAAAAGAAAAAGACATCATCAGAGAAGATGGGAACTTCGATCCCTACGAAGAGATTGCGAATGCAATAGTCCTGCAAGCGTGCCACGATTACCAAAACGCCTACCGTCGCCACCTGCGCAGAAGCGGAATTGTTGATAAGCCGGACTATGAGCTTGTCGCTCTCGAAAACTTCTTTCGCTCGGATTGGTATAAGATACTTACCTCCGTTGACGGTGAATATCTGATGGAAAGGCTCAGAAAAGAGGTGATTGAAGAGCAAAAGAAGTCCTGATAAGCCCCTATATAATAATAAGGAAGGGAAGTGATAAAAAATCGCAAAAAAAGAGGCTAAGGAAACCAAAGTGAGGATAACAGTTCAACGGAGCTTCGGAACGCAAAATCTTATGGAGATTTATTCTGACTATGTGGCGAAACAAATCCGAAAAACTGTTCACTCGAAGGGAGGTGATAGGCGATGATGTAGATACAGACCGTGGAGATACTGACTATGATTTGATGCTTCCAATCAAGAACGTATTCAACGAGTATTATCCTGCAGATTGTTCAAGAAAGACAAAACAAGCGTTTATAACCAAAGCTATGAACGGCGAATATATCGGTTCGTTTGCAGTTTACGGTTTGCTGAAATCTCAAGATGACCATCACGTGTTGGAAATCAACCAAGAGGTTGCACCTAATGTGATCTGGATTTTTGAAATGGCGGCGTACCATGGGTATGGGTATAACAAAATTGCAAGAGTGTTAAAGGAGCATAAGATACTTACTCCATCAGCATATCGAGCACAGTTGTTGAAAAAACCGTATGAAAAGGATCCGTATGACTGGAACTTGGCAACCGTACATAAAATCCTTCAGGATAAAACGTACTTGGGCTTTCTTATTAGCGGTAGACGTAGAAAGGTATCATTTAAGAGCAAGCGAATTGTGAAGCAAGAGGAAGAGGACTGGATTATGATTCCGGGTATTGTTCCTCAGCTTATAAGCCAGCAGCTTTGGGATGATGCTCACGCTAAACTTGATAGTAGAAAGAGAACGGCTTCAAGCGGCTTCAATAATATCTTTGCAGGATTGATTAAATGTGACAAGTGCGGACATGCTTTGGGAATTGCGAACGCATCAGATAGAAACAACTATTACGTATGCAATACCTACAAGAAGAAAGGACCGGATGTTTGCTCGAGTCACTATATCATGTACAACGAGTTGTATGAAGCCATACTTCACGATATCAATGAGGTGCTGTATATGATTCGAGAAAACAGGGAAGAGTTTATTGCCAGAGTTCTGCACAAGGTTGAGAATGGTGATAGCGAAGATGCCCGTGTCGAAAACGAGATTAAGATGCTCGAAGCAAAGATTGCTGAACTTGACCGCAAGTTTGAACAGTTATACGATGATAGGTTCAATGGAATTTTGTCGGATAGAAAATTCCAAGACTTATCAGCCAGATGCGAGGCTGAACAGGATGCGGCAAGAGCGCGTAGAGCTGAACTCGTAAAAATCCAGGATAGCTCACAGGCAACCGCGTACGGAACTGAGCGTTTTCTTGAATTGGCAGAATCTTATGAAACGTTGACTGAACTTGATGACGAGGTTCTCAATCGACTCATACAGTCCGTTGTTGTAGGAGATCGTATCAAAGAAAATGGCACTACAATGCAGAATATTAAGATCAATTACAAGTTTATCGGAGAAATCGCATAATAAACCGCTTCATTTATATGAGGCGGTTTGCAAAAACTATACAAAGTTGAGAAATTTGCAAAAACCTATTGACTTTTTTATTATATGATGCTATAATATACGAGTAAAGAATATATGAGTTTCCCAACTCATAGGGCTTAAAATTAAGAGATTCATTGATTTGGTTGTAACACTAACTAAATCAGGGGGTCGCTGGTTCGAGCCCAGCAGGGGGAGCCAAAAAAAGCACCAAGCCATTCGGCTTGGTGCTTTTTTGTTTCTCCTGAATGGGCTCGTGAAGGTACATCATGGCAGGACGTAAGCTCTACCGACTGGGCGTAGCGAGGTCGTAGCAAGCTAAAAACAACTGTGTGTTGTTTTTAGTGCGGCGAAACCACCCAAAACAAGGAGCCCCCGAAGCGAGTGTATCGAGCGACACAGGGCGACTATGTGACGGTGGAGAAAAGTGCGCATGACTGTGAATTTGCTGCTTGTCGGGCGTACACGACAAGCGACACAAGATACCGCAAGCGGTATGCACGTGTCGCTGGTTCGAGCCCAGCAGGGGGAGCCAAAAAATAAAGGCACTTCGGAAGAAGTGCCTTTATTTTTATCCAAGCCGACAACGGAGGCTTGGTATGGCATCAATTCGCCTGGCGAATTGTATGGAATCACGGCGAAAGCCGTGCATGGCAATAGCTGAAGGCAGCATTATTTGTCGTCTTGATTCCATACATCACTTTGTGATGATTTCATGCGCGACCGGGTCGCGATTCCATCCACGCCTATGGCGTGATTTTTGTTTCTTCCGAATTGCTCGTAACCTGTTGATTTTCAAAATCTGTTATGATATAATTTGAGTATAAAAATAGAAGTAGGTTTTATAATGATACAAACTGAAATTTTAGTTAAATCCTCTTTGGACGGAAGTATTCAGCCTTCATTGTTTTTTAAGGCATCGTCAGTTGACAGACCGCTTTTGGTTGGGCTTCATACGTGGAGCTTTGATCGCTTCAATCAGATAGACAATATGCTCCCTCTGGCAGAAAAATACGATTTTAATTTGTTGTTGCCGGAGTTCAGAGGTCCAAACCTTCTGACAAATCCCGAGTGTACCTATGCCTGTGCCTCAAAATACGCCATCCAAGACGTAAAAGACGCCATAGATTACGTGCTTTTGCACGAGGGCGCAGATGCTGAAAACATATTTCTCCTTGGCTTGAGCGGCGGCGGTCATATGGCTCTTATGGTGTCTGCCATCTTTCCCGAGCTTTTTAAGGCTGTCGGTGCATACGTGCCAATAACCGATTTGAAAAAATGGACGCTTCAGAATGCCTCATATCGCGCTCACGTTCTGGCATGCTGCGGCAATTCCGAGAGCGAAATGAAGTCGCGCTCCCCGATAAATTATATAGACTCCATAGCCAAGAATAATTTAAAAATATTCCACGGCAAGTTTGATACCGTCGTGCCTTTTTCTCACAGTATGGAGCTATATCAAAAAATACTCGAGCGTCACCCGTCTGCCAGGGTTTTCCTTGACATATTCGACGGCGGACACGAAATTGATATGAGCACCGCGGAAAAATGGATTATATCACAGTACAAAAACCAACCGAAAACTCAAGTAACCGGATAATATTAGGAGAAAAATGATGAAATTTCTGATTGTAGTTGATATGCAGGTGGATTTTATTTCCGGAAGCCTCGGAAGCGAGCTTGCCACTGCCATTGTCCCCTTTGTTGTAGAGAAGGTCAAGGGCTTCGATGGCAGAGTTATTTTTACCCGCGAGACTCACGGTGCGGATTATATGAAAACTCAGGAGGGAAGAAAGCTTCCTGTAGAGCACTGCATCAAGGATACGCACGGATGGCAGATATGCGAGGAGCTTTTGCCGTATGCCAAGGAAATCGTTGATAAAATCACTTTCGGAAGCACCGGGCTTCCTCGAATTCTTTCTTCCTACGGTGAGGAGGTAACCGAAATAGAGCTTTGCGGACTGTGTACCGATATTTGCGTCATATCTAATGCTATGATACTGAAATCAGCATTTCCCGAGGCAAGAGTTTTGATAGATTCCTCGTGTTGTGCAGGCGTAACCGAGCAAAGCCATAAAACCGCCCTCGAGGCAATGCGTGCCGTGCAAATAGAGGTAATATAACCGTCAAACAAGCCCTGTGCTCTTGCACAGGGCTTGTTTATTAAGAAAGTATTTGTCTTTTGACCTCTACCTTGCCTTCTTCCGCAGGAGAATAGCCGAAATGCTTTTTGAAGTTTCTGTAAAAGGTCGCATAATCCTCAAAACCGCACTCCGAAAAAACCGCAGTCGGTCTTTCGCCGCGCCTGATACGCTTTTGCACAAGCAGAAGTCTTTTTGAGGTTATGTATTTTGCAGGGGTTATCTGCAGATGCTCTGAAAAAAGATGGTGAAGGTGGCTCTTGGTAATGTAAAGAGCCTTGCTGATTTCCTCGACTCCCGTAAGCGTCGTAAGATTTTCACGAATATATGCGAGCGCCTTGTCAAGTATTGGATTTGATACAGCAAGCTCATTGCTCCCCTCAAGCTCTGACAGATTGTAGAGAATTTCTTCAACTATATTAAAAACAAGCCTTGCATAGTCCTCGTCATCAAAACGCTTGTAATAATAATCAAGCTTTGCGGTCAAATCAATGATTCTCTCGTTTCCCAAGCAATGGTAAACGTCGCGCCCACGCTTCAGCTTGTCCCATATTCTTGTCGGGAGAAGCTTCTGGTTAATGATAACGTCATAACGCTCGTAGGTGGTGTTTTCCGCGGGAATTATTGTATGAATAACGGTAGGACGGGAAATAACGATGTCACCGCGAGAAAGCTTGTAGCTTCGCCCCTCGGCAATGTACGAAACGTCACCGCCCATACAAAAAATTATCTCACATCTGTCGTGATAATGAATACTGAATTTCTCCGCAGATATTGAATCGTGTATTACGTGGTTGTAGTTAATGGCGTTACTCGATGCCGATGATATTACCTTGCTCATTACAGCTCTCCCGCATTGCTTTTTAAACAGTATAACATATTATTACACTTTTTGCAATATATAAGAGCATTTTTTATTATTTACTATTTAATGAATGAATATTATAATAAGGACAGAAATATTTATTTTGGAGGGACTATGAAAGACACAAAGGTTGCAATTATAGGACAGGGAAGAAGCGGTAGAGATATTCACGGCGCCTTCCTTAAAAGCGAAAACAACAAATTTTTTGAGGTTGTTGCGGTAGTCGAGCTTGATGAGCAAAGACGCTCAAGAGCGCTCGAGGAATACCCCGGCTGTACTGTATATTCGTCCTACACAGAGCTTTTTGAGCGCGACGATATTGATTTTGTAATCAATGCCACACTCTCAAACGACCACTACGCAATAACGAAGGACCTTATACTCCACGGACTTAACGTTCTTGTTGAAAAGCCAATGGCGAGAAACAGATACGAGTGCGATGACCTCATCAGATGCGCAAATGAAAAGGGCGTTATCCTTGCTGTTTTCCAGCAGTCGTTCTTTGCTCCGTTTTATATATTTGCAAAGGAGCTTTGCGAAAGCGGAAAGCTTGGCGACGTTAAGCAGATCAACATCAGCTACAATGCATTTGCTCGCAGATGGGACTGGCAGACTCTCCAGTGCAGAATGGCAGGAAGCATATACAATACAGGCCCCCATCCTATCGGATTTGCTCTCGGATTCCTTGGTTTTGACGACAACGCAGAGGTTAGATTCTCGAGAATAGATACCGCAATAACAAGCGGCGATGCAGAGGATTATGCTAAGATAATTATTACCGCTCCCGGCAAGCCCGTTATTGACGTCGAGATGATCTCAATCGACGCTTATCCCGAAACTACTATCAAGATTATGGGTACTAAGGGAACCTTCAAGTCCTCTACCACAGAGTACGAGATGAAATACATAATAGATGGCGAAAATGTTACACGCCCCGTGGTGTTCGACTCCTTGAAGGACGAAAACGGTTATCCGATATACTGCTCCGAAAAGCTTGAAATGCACGAGGAAAGCGGCAAATTCGACGGCACCGCCTTTGATATCGGAACACGCTCTATGTACGAGATGATAAGAGACAGAATCAAGAACGGTACTCCCTTTACCGTCACTCCCGAGATGGCATCGAAAATCATCGGTGTTATCGAAAAGGTTCACGCGGAAAATCCGCTCCCGGTTCTTTATTAATATCGGTATATTTTTACTTTTGTGCGATCGCTATATGGCGACAGAATGGAGATTGATATGTACAGAATAGCTATACTCGGATGTGAAAACTCTCACGCCGACTCCTTCCTTGGATTTATAAAAAATGACGCGCGCTTTGCCGACGTTGAGGTTGTTGGTGTCTATACCGACGAGCCCGAGGCGGCAAAGAGAATAAGCGAAGGCTTCGGTGTTTTTGCGGCAGACAGCTACGACGCCTTCGTAGGAAAGGTAGACGGTATTATCGTTACCGCACGTCACGGCGACAATCACCTTAAATACGCCGCACCCTATATTCCTTACGGGATTCCGATGTTTATCGACAAGCCGATTACCTGTGACGAAGGCGAAGCATTGAAGCTTGTACGCGAGTTAAAGCGACACGGGTGCAAGGTAACAGGCGGATCCTGCTGTAAGCACGCACCTCTCGCTCATGAGCTTGCAGAGGTTGTTTCCACCGGCAGTCACGGTAAGGTCTACGGCGGATATCTTCGCGCCCCCATATCCATGACGAATAATTACGGCGGATTTTATTTCTACAGTCAGCATTTGGCGGAGGTCCTGCTCACAATCTTCGGTTACAACCCAAAGAGCGTAATGGTGAAAATAAACGGTAACGTTTTGACCGTCACCGTCAGATACGATAGCTACGACGTTGTTGCCGAATACGTTGACGGCAATTACAAATATTTTGCGTACGTCAGCTGTGACGAGGGAATGATCGGAGGAGAATATCCTGTATCTACACCTCTGTTCCTGACGGAGTTTGAGGAGTTCTATTCGATTCTTACCGGCGGAGAGCAGAAGGTTTCGTATGAAGAGCTGATAGCACCCGTCAACCTTATAACTGCAATGAACCGTTCCATTGAAAGCGGGAAGGAAGAGGCTGTTGCACCCATCGGTGAAATATAATGGCAAAAATTTTACTCTCGGCATTTGCCGACGAATACAGCGCTGACGCCGTAACACACGCAGACTATCTTGCAAAGGAGGGCGTGTCCTTCATTGAGCCGAGATTTGTGAACGGTGTTAATATAGCCGACCTTGCAGAAAATGAGGTAAAGGCATATACAAAAATGCTTGCCGAGCGAGGCATCAAGGCCTCTGCGATAGGCTCACCGATAGGCAAAATCAATCTTGCGGACGATTTCAATGCTCACGTTGAGAAGGCAAAGCACTGCTTCAACGCCGCTAATATCATGGGCGCAAAGAACATCCGTATGTTCAGCTTCTACCTGCGCGACGGACAGTCGCGTGAGCAGGCGCGCTCCGAGGTAATCGAAAAGCTTGGCGTACTCCTTGACGTTGCCGATACCTATGGCGTCACCCTCTGCCACGAAAATGAGGCGAAGATCTACGGTGAATCCCCCGAGTGCTGCCACGATCTTATGACCGCCTTTGGCGGAAGACTCCGCGCCGTTTTTGATATGGGTAATTTTGTGCTTGATTCCCACTCACCGTATCCCGAGGGATATAATCTTTTGAGAGAGTATATAGAGTATTTTCATATCAAGGACAGTATGAGAGTCGGTGCGATAGTACCTGCCGGATGCGGCGAGGCGCGTATTGCAGATATATTGAGGGAGCATCTCTCCTATGCAAAAAAGGATTTCTTCATTTCTCTCGAGCCCCATCTTGAGACCTTTGCGGGTCTTAACAAGCTCGTTGGAAAAACGTTTGAAAATCCCTATAAATTTGCCTCTGCCGAGGCGGCATTCGATCACGCGCTCAAATCAATACGCTCAATAATCGCGGAAGTAGAATAATCTCGGAAAATGTAATAAAACAAACATTTTATTCCATAACGGAACCGAATAATGCAAACAAAAAAGGACTGATTTTGTCAGTCCTTTTTTGTTTATTCCCCAATAAGCCTCTTCGCCGCGGAAACTATTACGTCAACCGCACCGTCGATTCCGAGGGTGGAAGAGTTTATTGCCATATCGTAATTATCGAATTTACCCCACTTGTTTCCGGTATAGAAATTATAGTAGGATGAACGCCGCTTATCCGTCTTGTTAATCGTATCGACAATCTGAGAGGATTTGATGTCCGGGTATCTTTCGGAAATTCTCGCCTTGCGCGACTCAAGATCGCCGTAAACGAATATACGCAATACGTCCTTTCTGTCGCGAAGCACGTAGTCCGCGCACCTTCCTATAATCACACAACTGCTCTTGTCGGCGTATTCCTTGATAAGCTCGGATTGAAGAATAAAGAGCTTATCGTTAATAGGCATCTTGTAGCCAAAGTGCATCGTAGCCCCCGCGATATTTGAGCCCATTGCCAGAGTATAGAGCAGGCTATTTGCCGCGGATTCATCGGCTGTTTTAAGTATTTCAGGGCTCATATCGCCCTTAGAGGCAGCATCGGTTATGATTTCCTTATCATACATTGGAATGTTCAGCGCCTGCGATATTTTTTCGCCTATCTCTCTTCCGCCGCTTCCGTACTGCCTTGCTATCGTAATAATTATTTTTTTAGGCATAATGCTCCTCCTTTTCGAACTTCTTATAACATTTCTACTGTAATTATAGCAAAAAAATGTGAAAATGTAAAGAGTTTTGCGTTATATTGCCTAAAAAATATTGAAAAACTGCATTTTTTGTGCTACAATAATACCAATTATATTTTAAATTATGTTTAATTTACAGCAAGGCGGTGATAGTATGAAGCTTGCGGTTTCTTCAATGATTCCCGAAATAGACCTTTTTTGTGCTAAAAAGCTTGGGATTCCCATGAAAACTCTTATGCAAAAGGCAGGTATTGCAGTTGCCGATGCCGTCAGAGCAAGAGTTCCGCAGGGCAAGAGCATTTTGGTTCTCGCGGGCAAGGGCAATAACGGCGGTGACGGATATGCCGCCGCAGTTGAGCTTATGAATGAGTATTCTGTAAAGGTTTACGATATTTTTTCCGCAGGTCAGAAATCCGAGGAGGGAAAATATTTCCTTGAGCTTTTTAAGGAAAAGGGCGGTACGGTTGTCAATTATACGTCGCTTGACGAAATCAAAGAGGATATAAGAAACGCAGGCGGCATAATAGACGCCGTGTTCGGTACGGGCTTTGCAGGCGAGATGCCGGAGCAGCTTCGCCCCATAGCAATAGCCGCACGTGAAGCGGTTGGAGCTCACAAAATAGCCGTTGACGTCCCACTCGGCATCAATCCCGACAACGGAAGCGTAAGCGATTATGCTATAACCGCTACCGCTACGGTATCTCTCAGCTTTATTAAGCCCGGTATCATATCCTATCCCGCACGCTCATTCGTCGGCGATATTATATATTGCGATCTCGGTATTCCGAAGGATGCAGTAATTGAAAGCTTCTCACTGCGTCATCATATGGTGGACAGTGATTGGGCGGTCAGAAACCTTCCGGGCAGAGAGGAGAATTCCAATAAAGGCACCTTTGGTAAGCTTCTGATTATCACAGGTAGCGAGAGGTATCGCGGCGCGGCACATCTCTCGTCGGAGGCGGCGCTCCGTAGCGGAGTCGGGCTCGTCACATTCCTCGGCTGTAAGGAGCTTATAAATGAGCTTTCGCAAAAATATCCCGAAATGATATATAAGGAAAAGAGCATCAATAACTCCATATCAGATGATGATATAGCGCAAATATGCGCCATATCTGCCGAGCATACCGCTACTCTTATCGGCTCCGGCTCGGATAATACCGAGGGCCTCGGCCGTCTTGTGCTCTCGCTCCTTGATTCCGAGGGGACACCTCTCGTTCTTGATGCGGATGCCCTGAATGCGCTCTCGGCTATGGGTGCGAGCGGAATTTTGGCGCTGAAGAATGCAAAGCGCAAGGTAATCATAACCCCACATCCGCTTGAATTTGCAAGGCTCTCTATGTCGGACGTTGCAAACGTTCAGCAGCATAGGCTTGAAGCGGCGGAGAAATTTGCGCTTGAAAATAAGCTGACTCTCGTTTTGAAGGGCGCCGGAACAATAGTTGTGGGCGATGGTGAAATATACATCAACACCAACGGCTCCTCCGCTTTGGCAAAGGCGGGTAGCGGAGATGTTCTCGCAGGCGTTATAGGCGCGCTTGTCGCACAGGGGAAGGCAGCACCCTCCATATCCGCCGCGCTTGCGGTGTACCTGCACGCAATGGCGGCACAAAATCTCGCAGGCGAGCTTTCGTCCTACGGCGTAACCCCCTCCGATCTCCCGAAAGAGATCGCAAGATGTATGGCTTATCTTGAGAAACGTGATTTAATTTAAAATAAACTCGCAAAACCGTTGACAAATATTTAAAAATATAGTAAAATCATTTATATTTATAGCATCGAAAGGCGAAAACTGATGAAAATTTACGACGAACTCGTTGCCCGCGGACTTATAGCGCAGGTAACTGATGAAAATGAAATTAAAGAGCTGGTAAACGAAGGTAAGGCGACCTTCTATATCGGCTTTGACCCTACTGCTGACAGCCTTCATGTAGGTCATTTCATGGCACTCTGCCTTATGAAAAGACTTCAGATGGCAGGCAACCGCCCGATTGTACTTATCGGCGGCGGTACGGGATATATTGGCGACCCCTCAGGCAGAAGCGATATGCGCTCCATGCTTACTCCCGAAACCATACAGCACAACTGCGATTGCTTTAAAAAGCAGATGGAGAAATTTATCGAATTCGGCGAGGGCAAGGCAATAATGGTAAACAATGCCGATTGGCTGCTTAAGCTCAATTACATCGAGCTTCTGCGCGATGTCGGCGCCTGCTTCTCGGTAAACAGAATGCTTACCGCAGAGTGCTATAAGCAAAGAATGGAAAAGGGACTTTCCTTCCTCGAATTTAACTATATGATAATGCAGTCCTATGACTTCTACCATCTTTTCAAGGAATATGGCTGTAATATGCAGTTTGGCGGCGACGACCAGTGGTCAAATATGCTCTACGGCACCGAGCTTATAAGAAAGAAGCTCTCCAAGGACGCTTACGCTATGACTATAACCCTTCTTCTTAATTCCGAGGGCAAGAAGATGGGCAAAACCGCAAACGGTGCGGTCTGGCTCGACCCGAACAAAACTCCGCCGTACGATTTTTATCAGTATTGGAGAAACGTGGGTGACAAGGATGTTCTTAAATGCATAAGAATGCTTACCTTCCTTCCTCTTGAGGAAATAGACAAGATGGATAAATGGGAAGGCGCACAGCTCAATGATGCAAAGGAAATTCTTGCATACGAGCTCACTAAGCTCATTCACGGCGAAGAAGAGGCGGCAAAGGCACAGGCGGCATCCCGCGCACTCTTTGGCACGGGCGATTCGAGCCTCACCCCCAGCGTTGAGGTTGACGCCTCAATGCTCGTAAACGGCGTAATCGACGTTAACTCTCTGTTGGTTCTCGGAAAAATGGTTCCCTCAAAATCCGAGGGACGCCGTGCAATAGAGCAGGGCGGCGTTACCGTCGACGGCGTTAAGATTTCCGACGTCCGTGCAACCGTAACCGAGGCTCAGCTCAAGGAAGGCGTGCTTATAAAGCGCGGCAAAAAGAGCTTTAATAAATTCATACTTGCATAAAACAAAAATGCGCTTATGTTTGGCATAAGCGCATTTTTATTGCCCGCGCGGCGCAATGTTGCGAATCCCATTCGTTCGCAAGCGAACGAGCGTGCTCGAGTCCCTCACAAGAGCAAAAACAAAAGGCACCACACGGGTGCCACTCCTGCGGGAATTTTGCGCCGAAAGGCTCACATCAGATTTCGTTGGCTAAGTAATAAAAGGGAAGTGAGATGTCTTGCACAGCAAGACGGACGGCGCAATGTTGCGAATCCCATTCGTTCGCAAGCGAACGAGCGTGCTCGAGTCCCTCACAAGAGCAAAAACAAAAGGCACCACACGGGTGCCTTTTGTTTTTGGTGCTCCTGCGGGAACTCGAATCCCGGACACCTTGATTAAAAGTCAAGTGCTCTACCGACTGAGCTACAGGGGCGTTTTGATTTCGTACTGTAATATAATAGCACATCAAGTTTTGTTTGTCAATAGTTTTTTTGCAAAAATATTCCTCTGTAGAGCGGTGCTGGGGTAAATATTGAGGGGCATATCGACGGGATATGCCCCATGATTTTATTGTAAAGGCTTAATTAGCTCGTAAAGGTATGATACGCATTCTGCCTTTGTAAGAGCGGACGTAGCATTGATATTCTCCGACTCCGCATCAAAAATTCCAAGAGCACACATTTTTGCAACTGCCGCCTCAGCATATACGGGAACAGTGCCGCCGTCGGCAAACACGGGCATTTCCGATTCACCGCCACCAACAAGCTCTGCCATTATCATTGCGGCTTGATATTTTGTCACAGGAGAATTAGGATGCAAAAGAAGCTCGCCGTTTTCAAAGCTGCCCTGAATGAGTCCCATTTTTTGCGCTGTTGCCATATAGCTTAACAGCTGGGGCGGAATTTCGTCGTTATCGTCATAAAACGTACCCTGCAGGCTCGTATCAGGCTTAATTCCCGCGCATTTCATAGCCATAGTTACAAATTCCGCGAGTGTCACGGTGTCATCCGGCATAAAATAAACTCCGTCACCGATAAGCCGTCCGTCAACCGCATTCATAGCCGTGAGCGCAATTGCCGCATTGTAATCCTTGTGTAATTTCATATCCTCATACACAACCTCGCTCATTCTGTTACACACGGTTATCTCTATTTCCGCAGGCTTTGAAAAGTTGCCCCATTCATCGCGCGCAACAAACCTGAATGAGTCGGTTCCGGTGTATTGGGTGGGGGGCGTGTAAAGAAATTCGCCCGTAGAGGCATCTAAAATCTCAAGATTTCCGACCTCGGGATAGGAGATTACAACGTATTCGAGCGAATCTCCCTCGGTGTCGGTCGCGTTCATTTTTCCATAGATTTTCACGTCCCTTTGCGTTACTAAGGACGCCGCCTCGCTCTCCTTGAGGTCAATCTTGGGCGCATAATTCACCTTGTCGGTAAATTTGAGAATAAAGCTGACCTCTGCACCGTTTGCAAAGTCATCGGTTTTGAAGGTGAATTTGCACTCGGCAACATCCTTGCTCGCAGGCACAAAAACCAGAGCACCGATATTCTTGCGCTTTATAACCGTTCCGACACCAACCCTTCTGCCCGCAAGCAAAAGAGTTCCCTCGTTTGATTCGGGAATCCCCGTAATCTCGATTTTTTCAAAATCGGTAAGACAGAGCCCCTGCTTGAAGTCCAAATCAGAGAAGATGATTTTCTTTCCCGAAAGCGCAGTTTTGATTATTTCCGTGCCTTCCGCAAGCACGGCAACTCCACTGCCAAAATCGGCGTAAACGCCAATGCCGCCGACGCACAGCGTCAGCATTACCGCCGCCATAAGCGCACAGGCGACCTTTTTCCAATTCTTTTTCATTTTGTTTTCCTTTCCGGAGCTGCTTGATTTTCGAGGCAGATGCCCCGAGCTTCAACTCTATCCCTTATATTTTCTTCAACATATTTCCTTTTTATGCAATAAACGCGAAAACTACCGCCTTTTTTATGTTGACAAAACGCTCTTTCTGGTGTATAATTTAAAAGGTTAAATATATTTACGCGCGGGAAATAAAAAAATAATGAAAAAAACTATTATAATTATTTCTGTGGTACTTGTTGCCATTGCCGCGATTGCTCTTGCCCTTATTTTGATTTTCGGCGGTAGCTCCAACGACGAGAATGCCGAAAGGGAAGTGTACATTTACGGCGATTTTGAATATATTCTTCTAGACAGCGAAACTGCGGCTGTTACAAGGTACAAGGGCGACGGCGAAAACGTCACCGTCCCTACTATGATTGACGGAGCTCTTGTTACGGCTGTTGCCGAGGGCGCCTTCGAGGGCTGTACGGTCAAATCCGTCAAGCTCGGCGCATTTGTCACCGAAATCGGTGACTCGGCGTTCAATTCCTGCACAGAGCTTAAAAGCATTACGTTCACCGATTCCCTGAAAAAAATCGGAGAATACGCCTTTGCACGATGCGGCTTGCTTACAGAGCTGACACTTCCCGATACCGTGTCGCAAATAGGCTCCGCCGCATTCTATGGCTGCTACTCATTGAAAAAGATAAATATTCCGCAGGCTGTTACGGAAATAGCAACCTCAACCTTCGAAAAATGCCCCGTGCTTGAGGAAATAACCCTCCCTGATGCCTGCATATCCGTCGGCAACTCGGCGTTTGCCTCCTGCACCGCCATCAAGGCAATAGCCCTGCCCGATTCGTTGGTTACTATCGGTGACAGAGCCTTTTTCGAATGTAAAAATCTCGAAGCCCTCAGCATAGGCTCTAAGGCTTCAGAAATAGGCGAAAACGTATTTTACGCCTGCAATTCGCTCGCCGAGATTTCGGTAAGTGATAAGAACGAGCGCTATACCAACGAGGGCGGCGCTCTTGTCGACAAGCTTGAAAAAACCGTGCTTTTGCTTCCTTCAAAGGCTACGGTAACCGAGTATACCGTTCCCGATTACGTGACGGTTATCGGCAGATACGCCTTCCGCAACTGTCTTTCGCTGACTAAGGTCGTTTTGCCCGACAGCATAGAGATAATAGAAACCTACGCCTTTTATTTTTGCGATAACCTCGCACAAATAAACATTCCGAGCGGAGTAAAAAGGATAGGCGGTCTTGCCTTCGAGGGCACCGCATATTATAAGAATCTGACCGACGAATTTACCGTTGTGGGAGATTCGATACTGATAAAATACACGCCCGTAACCGACGGTGACGGTCAGCTCCCACAGCTCGTTGATACCGAAAACGCAAAGGTGCTTTACCGCGACGTTACGGTAGGCTCTGTTACCGAAAGGCGCGTGTGGGGCGTGGATTTGAGGCTTCCCGAAACGGTTAAGAAAATTTCCTCCGCCTTCGTCAACTGCAACGACGTTGTAAGGGTTACTCTTCCGTCGGAAGCAACCGTGATAGAGGATTTTGCCTTCCGTCACGCAACCAACCTTACGGAGATTGATTTCGCAGACTCCAAAATAACGGAAATCGGCGACAACGCCTTTGATAACTGTCAGACGCTTGAGGCGGTGACACTGCCCGAGGGACTGACCCGGGTTGGTGAGAATCTCTTTATCGACTGCTACGCCCTTACCGACGTAACACTCCCCGCTACGCTCAAACGCCTTGGCGATTATATGTTCTTTGAGTGCAAGGCGCTCACCTCAATTACCGTTCCCGAGGGAGTCTCGGAAATCGGAAAATTTACCTTTGCCGCGGCGACAAGGCTGAAGGAGGTATCCCTACCAAACAGCCTCACGCTGATAGATGAATACGCCTTTTCGGCTTCGGGGCTTGAAAGCATAAGCATTCCTGACGGAGTAACCGCTGTCGGCACCTACGCCTTTGGCGAATGCTCGTCGTTGGTATCCTGCCGACTTGGTAGCGGTATAACTCAAATCCCCGATTCCGCCTTCCTTGCAAACAAGGCACTCACGGACCTGCAAATAAACGGTAAATGCACGTATATAGGCGACAACGCGTTTTACGATTGCACATCTCTTACCGAAATCGTCCTTCCCGAAACCGTAGAGAAAATAGGTGCAGATGCCTTTTCTTACTGCACCTCGCTCGAGCGTGTAGAAAATACCGATAGCCTGAGGGAAATAGGTAACGGCGCATTCTACGCCTCGACGGCACTTAGGGATATAGATATTTCCGGAGTCGTTTATCTTGGTGATAACGCATTTGACAGTTGCTCCGCCATTGCCGCAGTTAATATCGGCTCGCTCGCTCATATCGGCGATTATGCCTTCGCCGCAACCTCTGTAACCGAAATAAAAATCGGTGAAAACGTCACTTATATATCCGACGGCGCCTTTTCGGGCTGTAATTCGCTCGCGACGGTAAGGCTTCACGACGGTATATATTCGATAGGCGATTCCGCCTTTGTAAACTGCACCTCGCTTAAAGAAATAGAGATTCCCGAGGACTGCTCGCACATAGGTAAGCAGGCATTTGCCAACACAGCCCTTGAGCAAATAGATTGGCAGGGCGCACCGAGAGTTATAGCAAGAGGCGCCTTCTCATATTGCGGCGGACTTAAAAAAATATCCCTGCCCGAGGGCATCGAGGAGCTTGGCGACGAGGTGTTCGGCGAATGTAACGCCCTTTGGAGCATAACGCTTCCCGACAGCATATCTAAAATGGGCGCAGGCGTGTTCTACAAATGCTCCGCGCTTGAAATAGCTAATCTTCCCGCATCAATAGACAGTGTTTCCGTCAGAACGTTTTACGGATGCGTGAATCTGCGCACGCTTAAGATACCGAGCGGAGTGAGAAGCATTGGCGCCGCCGCCTTCTACGGCTGCTCCTCTCTCGTTTCCGTAACGGTTCCCGAGAGTGTTTATACCGTTGCGGAGCAGGCGTTTGGCTACTGCACGTCGCTTTCACAGGTTAATTACGGCGCAGACAGCGCTCGCTTCAATCGCATAAGCTTCGCAGAGGGAAACGACAGTCTTATTAACGCATATAAGAATCAAAAATAATCCGTTCGCACGTCGGACAGAGGAGATTTGAATGATAACCATAAAAATAGCGGATATCCCGATAGGTCTTGATTGCCGCTTTGAATATACGGAAAAGGTAGTCGCGGCATTCAAAACCGACGAGCCACCGCTTTTCACCGTATCTGCAAGCGATGCGGATATAGAGCTTGAATACGAGTATTCCGGCGTCAGAACAAGACCCGAATATACCGAAAACGTCGTTATGTATCGCAAAATAGCGGAAAAGCTACCCGATTACGATGCAGTCGTGTTTCACGGTGTTATGCTTGAGCTTGACGGTGTTGCGTATGCAATAACCGCACACAGCGGAGTCGGAAAAACAACTCACTCAAGACTCTGGCTGGAAAAATTTCCCGATAAGGTAAAAATTCTTAACGGAGATAAGCCCATAATTCGCCTGATAAACGGCACACCGTATGCCTGTTCAACCCCTTGGATGGGTAAGGAGCATTACGGCTACAACGCAATGCGTCCGCTCGGAGCAATAGGCTTTTTGTCGAGAGGGACGGTAAACAAATCGCGAAAAATCAGCGTTGACGGCGCAGTTGTGAAATTTATGAATCAGGTATATCTCGCGAAGGGTAACGGGCTTATGCTTGCCCGTTCAATGCGAATCTGCGACAGCATTCTTTCCACCGTGCCGCTCTATGAGCTCGAATGTAATATGTCGCCCGACGCACCCCTCGTATCGTACGATGCCTTTGTCAATTCGAAAACCACCGACTAAAATATTTTATAGGAGATTAAAATGAACAACGAAGTAACAAACGAGACAAGCCGTTCAAAAATTACCTTGTCAAGTCTTCTCGGCGCTCTTAAAAAGTTCTGGATAATTATTTGCATTGCAACCCTTCTTTGCGCCATAGTTTTCGGCGCGTATGCCAAGCTTTCCAAGCCCTCGTATACGGCAAGCGCAAAATTCCAGGTTGTAAACGTTCTCCCCACCAATGCGTATATATCCGACGCAATGCTTAACGCGGCGGCGGGAATCGCCACCAACTGCGTTGAGATAATCAATAGCCAGCAGGTAATTGAAAAGGCGGTAACAACGCACAAGCTTGACGAATACTTCGGCGTGGAAAAGCACAAGGCAATATCTATGGTTTCGGGTATGGTAAGCGCGAGCAAGGCAGACTCCGAATCCGCCATCTTCACCATCTCCGTAACAACGGGCAACAGAGATACCACGCATACGGTAATTTGCGCTATGCAGGATATTTTCCCCGAATTTATTGAGAACGACCACTATAACGTAGACGATGAAAAGAACCAGATAGCTACGAAGGTTAAGCCTCTTAAGCTCGTTGATACCGAATATCCGATTGACGTACATACAGTAAATAAATCTGTGACCAGGCACGCCCTCATCGGCGGTGTGCTTGCCGCGGTAGCCTCGTATCTGATTTGCTTCTTCATTTTCATAAACGATACCAAGGTGTATGATGACGCGACCATCAAATCGCGCTTCTCAACTCCCGTTATAGGAATAATCCCCGAATGGACTGTGCCCGGCGACGTGACCGTATCAAAGCGCTCGAAGAAGCGCGGAGTTATGACGGGCGATAAGCGTGATTATAAGGGCAAGCTTTTGACCTCAAGCACTCCCTTCGCCGTGACCGAGGCATTCAACACCCTGCGTACCAACCTTTGCTATTCCACCGCGGCAGAGAAATGCCCCGTGTTCGCTATTACCTCCGACTTCTCCGGCGCAGGAAAAAGCGTAATTTCCGCAAACATAGCAACCTCCCTTGCTCTGCTTGGAAAGAAGACACTCCTTATCGAGTGCGACCTTCGCCGTCCCGAGCTCTCAGAGGTGTTTAACGTTGAGAAGAGAACGGGCCTTTCGGAGTTCCTTACAGGAGCCGCCCCCGATGCCGAATCGGTTATAGCCAACATCAATAACGAGAACCTAGACGTTATATTCTCGGGAAGAATCCCCCCGAATCCCTCGGAGCTTCTCGGCAGTGATAAGATGGCACAGCTCATCACCTCGTGCAAGGAAAAATACGACATAATCATAATAGATACACCCCCCGCATTCGAGGTTTCTGATATCGGCGTTATCGTTCCCCTGCTTACAGGAACCGTTATGGTTGCGAGAAGCAATTACTCCGACCTTAACGCAATCGAGGAATCTGCGGCGCTTATAACCGGAGTAAACGGAAGAATCGTAGGCTACGTAGTAAACGACGTCGATCTCAAGTCGGGCGGAAGCTATTACCATAAGAGAAAATACGGCTATCGCAAGTATAAGAGATATTATTCCTCTTATTCCTCGGCTCCCACCTCGTCCGAACAGACCGACGGGGCTACCGTATCAGAATAATCAGATGCGTCTGCTAAGCGTACCCTTGGCAGACGCATTTTAAAAGCAAAGGAGAAAAGTATGAAACAACCGATACCCATAACCGTAGCGGATGAGCTTCGCTTCTCCACTGCTAAAAATACCGTGCTTTCCGAACAAACGCTTGATGCAGGAATCGGCACACTTTCTGAAAAAACGCTTCACAAAATACTGAAGCTGTATATTGAGCCAGATAGCTCGAAGCACGAGATAAAGCACCTCGGCTCAATTGCCGACGTAAAAAACGAAGATGGAATTTTTGAAATTCAGACGAGAAATTATGACAAACTTTTTCCCAAGCTCAAAAAATTCCTGCCCGATACTCACGTTACCGTAATATGCCCGCTCGCAAGCGAGAAATACGTGCGCTGGATAAATAAGGAAACAGGGGAAATAGGCGAAAAAAGAAAAAGTCCGAAAAGGGAAAGCATCTACGACGCCTTCAAGCTCCTTTTCGGTATTCGCGGAATCCTGCCTAACGAAAATCTGACTGTACGCGTTATGTATCTTAAGGTCGATGATTTCAGGTACCTTAACGGCTGGGATAAAAGCCGTAAGCGCGGCTCAAGCCGTATGGAGCGTATTCCAAATGCTATCCTCGGCGAGCAGGTGCTGAGGACGGCAGAGGATTATGCCGATTTTATACCAAGCACACTCGGCAACGAATTTACCGCACCCGAGCTTGCCCGTGAGATAAAGCGCACCTCGCGCTTCACCTTTTACGTTTTAAAGCTTCTTGTCGCGGTGGGCGCCTTGAGTGAGGCAGGTAAGCGCGGCAGAGTAACGCTATATAAGCGAAATTTTCCAATATAAAGATAAAAGGCATTGACAAGCAGTCAATGCCTTTTATTCGGCTTTAATTTCAATTCTCTCGCGTGTTATAGGGTGCGTCAGCAGGATTCTCGAGCAGCGCAGGGAATATATTTCTCCTGTCATCCGCTCTCCGTAGAGAAAATCGGCGTAAAGGGGCGCACCTATATGCGCCATATGAACTCGTATCTGATGCGTTCTGCCCGTATGAAGCCTGATGTCGCATACGGCGCGTCCGTCGCTTAAAATCTCACGCACTCGGTACTCGGTTACAGCTCTTTTTCCACCCTCTGTTACTGTGCGCTTTATGCTGCCCTCGCACTCGCGCTCTATCGGCGCATCAATAATGCCGTATTCTTCGCGCGGGGCGTTAGCGAGAAGTGCCGTGTAGTATTTTTCAAAGCCGCCGGCTTTCATTTCGGTGGATAGCAGGGAAGCGGAATATTGATTCTTTGCTATAATAACTATACCCGAGGTATCTCTGTCCAGGCGGTTTATCGCTCGGAAAACAAACGGCGTGCCGACGTATGCCGTAACCACGCTCGCAAGCGTTACGAGATGATTTCCGCGCGAGGGATGAACGGGCATACCCGTGGGCTTGTCTACGGCAATAAAATGCTCGTCCTCGTAAAGCACGGTAAGCGGCGCGTCAATAGGCTCCACAAATTCACTCTTCTCGATAGGAAGAACAACCGTTATCTCGTCGCCCTCGTGAACGGTGGCACGCATAGTAACGGCGGTGCCGTTTATGAGAACACCGCCGAATTTTACCTTGGTTATAAGCGTGCCGGAAACGACAAGCTCTTTTTTCAGAATATCCTTAATACAGACACCGTCGTGACGCTCCTCAGCGGTAAAGTAAAGCTTGTCGCCATCTCCGTCACATGCCGTGCGTATTTTAATAGGTCTGACCATTTGAACCTGAGCCGCCGATTATGTAGGGTGGGAGAACTATAGGGCTCGTGGTGATAACGTCCTCATGCTCAACCTTAAGCACGTCAGCCTCGGGCGCGAGGTATATATTTTTTTCCATTTTTCGTCCTCTCTTGATAATTTTATGTGTTTTATCTTATTATATATAAAAAAAGGGCGTTTGTCAATAAAATCTTTCAAATCTATTGACAACGGGTGCAGTGTATGATAAAATGTTATGGTAATAAGATAGAGGCGCACTGCACGAATAGTACCGCACACACAAAGGCCCCAAGGCCGTGCGGAAAAGGCGTGGGTGCCGAAGTTAGCGCTGTGGAAGGCGCTTGCTGGCAGTTCGGAGAACATCCGCCCTGCTGTCGCAGAAATGCGGAGAGCTATCACAATCAAGAAACCTTTGATTTTTGATAGCTCGCAGGCTATCTTTTTTTATTATAGAGCATAAAATCAAATCAAAGGAGATTAATATGAAAAACACAGTATTTACAGGAGTTGCCACCGCCATAGTTACTCCGTTAACAAGGGACGGTATTGATTATATTAAATTCGGCGAGCTTATAGATTGGCAGATCGCAGAGGGCGTAGATGCAATAGTTGCGGTCGGCACGACAGGTGAGGGCTCAACTCTTGACGACGCCGAGCACAGAGAGGCTATCCGCTTTTGTGTAGAGAGAGTTGCGGGCAGGGTGCCCGTCATCGCAGGCACAGGCTCTAACGATACCGCATACGCCATCGATCTTACTCGCTTTGCCTGCGAATGCGGAGCCGATGCAATGCTTCTTGTAACTCCCTATTACAACAAGGCGACCCAGCGCGGACTGATAGAGTCCTTCCGCGCAATAGCAGATGCTTCAACCAAGCCCTGCATACTCTATAACGTACCGAGCAGAACGGGATGTAATCTCACGCCTGCCTCCGCGGCAATCCTCGCAGAGCATCCTAATATCGTAGCAATAAAGGAAGCCTCGGGCAATATATCGCAAATCGCCGAGCTCGCACGTCTTGTCGGAGATAAAATGGATATTTACTCGGGTAACGACGACCAGATAGTTCCCATCCTCTCTCTTGGCGGCAAGGGCGTTATTTCAGTGCTCTCAAACATTATGCCGAAGGCAACGCACGAAATCTGCTACCGCTTCTTCGAGGGGGATATAAAGGGCTCGCTTGACCTTCAACTCGAGCTTCTTCCCCTTATCAATTCGCTCTTCTGCGAGGTTAATCCAATCCCCGTAAAAGCGGCGGTAAGCGCTATGGGCTTCTGCGAGAACTACGTGCGCCTGCCTCTGACACCTATGGAGCCCGAGAACGAGGCAGTAATGCTTCGACTTATGAAGGAACAAAATCTTATTTAAGGAACAGCTTATGAATATACTGCTTAACGGAATATGCGGACATATGGGGCAGGAGGTTGTCGCTCTTGCGGATACAGGGCTTCGCGGCTGTGTGCTTACGGCAGGCGTCGACCCGAATGCAAACGACGATTACCCCGTACCCGTGTATCGTAATTTTGATGAAATCACCTCTGTTGACGGCATAGATTGTATTATAGACTTTTCACATCACTCCTGCGCACCGCAGCTTTTGGAGTTCGCGGCAAGCCACGGGATTCCCACCGTTGTCGCGACAACGGGACACACAGACGACGAGCTTGCCGCAATATACTCTGCGGCGGCACGCATACCGGTGTTCTTTTCGGCTAATATGTCACTCGGTGTCGCCTTACTCGTTGAGCTGGCAAAAACCGCCGCTCTTGCAATGCCCGAGGCAGAGATAGAAATAATAGAAAAGCATCACAACAGAAAAATAGACGCTCCGAGCGGAACTGCAATTATGATTGCAAATGCTATCTGCGACGTAAGACCCGATGCCTATGCTAATACAGGCAGAAGCGGCCACGGAAAAAGAAGTCCGAACGAGATAGGCATTCACGCCGTAAGAATGGGTAATATAGTAGGTGAGCACGAGGTCATCGTCGGCACGCAGAATCAGACGATAACTCTTAAGCACGAAGCGCATAGCAGAGCGCTATTTGCCGAGGGTGCAATAGCCGCGGCAGACTTCATCATAACCAAGGCACCCGGACTCTACGATATGAAGAGCCTCGTGAGCGGAAACAAAAAGGACACCGCAACGGTGTAACACATTCTCCTTAGGCAAGAGAGAATAATAGGAACCCGTTTTAAAAAGACAAATTTCGCATAATACCGCGGTAAAAATTCTTGTAATATCCGCATATTGCTTTAAATTTTAACCTTGTCTTCTGTCAAAATTTGTTCTCTTTAAAATTCGTAGAACTCTCAAGCCTGAATTTTAAGATGATTTTGGTGCTTGGCTCTCGTAGCCAAGTGCAGACTTTGCAAGAGAGATAAGTGCCTAAAG
>JAFURQ010000022.1 GCA_017471825.1 Clostridia bacterium | reverse complement strand
CTTTAGGCACTTATCTCTCTTGCAAAGTCTGCACTTGGCTACGAGAGCCAAGCACCAAAATCATCTTAAAATTCAGGCTTGAGAGTTCTACGAATTTTAAAGAGAACAAATTTTGACAGAAGACAAGGTTAAAATTTAAAGTAATATGCGGATATTACAAGAATTTTTACCGCAGGATTATGCGAAATTTGTCTTTTTAAAACGGGTTCGTATTATTCTCTCTTGCCTAACAACCGAATGGAGATTATTATGAGAATCCTTATTGCAGAGGACGAGCGCTCGCTCGCCAGAGCGCTTGTAAAAATATTTGAAAAAAATAATTATTCCGCAGATGCAGTATATAACGGCGAGGATGCCCTCACCTACCTCGAGCTTGGAAACTATGACGTTGCCATACTCGATATAATGATGCCGAAATGTGACGGACTCACCGTGTTAAAAAAGCTGCGCGAAGCAAAAAACACCGTACCCGTGTTAATTCTTTCGGCTCGCTCAGAGGTAGCGGACAAGGTAGCAGGGCTTGACCTCGGCGCCAATTATTACCTCACGAAGCCATTTGATACTCACGAGCTTCTCGCCACCGTGCGAGCCATAACCCGAGGAAGCGCCGCGCATGACTCCACCCTCTCCTACGGCAACGTAACCCTCAACCGCGCAACCTTTGAGCTCGCCACTGCCACGGGAAGCTATAAGCTCGCAAACAAGGAATTTCAGATGATGGAGATGCTCCTGCTCAATCCTCGCAGTGTCATATCAACCGAGCGCTTTATAGAGAAAATCTGGGGCTACGACAGCGACGCCGAAACAAACATCGTATGGGTGTATATCTCCTATCTCAGAAAGAAGCTTGCCGCCCTCGGTGCCGACGTTCAGATAAAAGCAATGCGCAACGCAGGCTATTCACTGGAGATGTGCGTATGATAAAGAAGCTACGACGCAGACTGATAATTCTATCCGTATCCGCCCTGCTCGCGTTTTTCCTGATTCTTGTCCTTGCGATGAACCTTATAAACTACACCTCGCTCAAGCGAGAAGCAGACGTAACCCTTGATATGCTCGCCAATATGAGCGGAAAATTCCCATGGCTGGACGACTCGTCACCGGAGCCCGACGCGGATGCCCTCCCACCCGATATGTCGCCCGAGGTGCCACACGAATCGCGCTTTTTCACCGTAACTATGACGGGGGCGTGTGAAATTATCGCCATTGATACGCGCAGAATCGCAACCGTAGACGATGAGCGCGCACGCGAGTTTTCCCTGAAGGTTGTCAGCAACGGTGATGAGCGCGGCTTTATCGAAAGCTTCAGATATTTGCGCACAGAAAGAGGCAGCAACGTCACCGTGACGTTTCTCGACTGCGGTAGGCGGCTCGACGTATTCCGCGGCTTTCTTCTTACCAGTGCAACGATAGCTCTGGCGGGATTCATTCTTCTCTCGGTTATAATAATTCTCGTTTTCAATAAAATCCTGCGTCCCGTTGCAATAAGCTATGAAAAGCAAAAGCGCTTCATAACCGACGCGGGACACGAAATCAAAACCCCCCTCACCATAATAGGCGCAAACGTTGATATTCTCGCTATGGAAATCGGGGAGAACGAATGCGTCGAGGATATAGGCAGGCAAACGAAACGCCTCACAGAGCTCACCAATGAGCTCGTCACACTTGCACGAATGGAGGAATACGGCGCGGAGCTGCCGAAAATAGATTTCCCGATCTCCGAGGTCGTCACCGAGGCAATTGAGGCATTCGGAGCCCCCACAAGGGCGCAAGGCAAGCGCATCGTCACCGATATTGCTCCGCTTCTCACCATCAAGGGTGATGCCGCGTCAATCTCCCGCCTCGTCGGCATTCTTGCAGACAATGCCTTGAAGTATTCAAAAGACTCCTCCGAGCTCACCCTCACCCTGCGCAAGCAGGGCAAAAACGTGCTTCTCTCGGTTTCCAACGAGGTCGAAAACGCCATATCGGCAGACGAGCTCGAGCACCTTTTCGACAGGTTCTACCGCGCCGACCCCTCGCGAAACTCAGAAACGGGCGGCCACGGCATAGGTCTTTCTCTCGCTCACGCAATAGTCACATCCCACGGCGGAAAAATAACCGCCGCAATACAGGGCTCGGTCTTTACCGTAACAGCTACCCTGCCAATATAAAAAGCTCGCACCGCGAGCTTTTTTGCTTCATATGTTCACAAAATATGCTTGCCATTTCTACGCCACAATGCTATAATAGTGCTGTAAATTTACACCCAACGGAGAAAAATATGGAAGAAAAGAAAAATTTTGAAGAATACACAGAGGAGCCGGCACCAGAGGAAACCGATGTAATCCCCGATGTAGACCCCGCCGAAGCAAGCACCGCAAAAGAAGAAAAAAAGCCGCTCTCAAGGCGCGCTAAAATAATAATCGCAATATCGGGAGCCCTGCTCCTTGCGCTCGTAATCGCCGTCGCCGTGTATCTCGGCACCTACTACCGTGCCGACGACGAGGCAATCGAGGCGTTCACGGCTTCCGGCGTGTATGAGAGCCGCGACGCAGACGGCAATCTCGTCTTTGCTCCCGAGGCACCTATCGCAGGCTTCATTTTCTACCCGGGCGGCAAGGTTGAGCACACCGCCTACACTCCCCTGATGCGCGCCCTCGCCGAGAACGGCGTCCTTTGCGTGCTCGTGAAAATGCCATTTAACCTCGCAATATTTGACACGGGTGCCGCCGGCGGCATAAAGGAGCGCTTCGAAACCGTAGAACGCTGGTACATCGGCGGACACTCCCTCGGTGGCAGTATGGCGGCCGCTTATGCAGATGACCACGCCCACGATTTCGACGGAGTTATCCTGCTCGGCTCCTATTCCACCGCCGACCTTTCGGACACCGAGCTTGAGGTTCTCTCGGTTTACGGCTCCGAGGATAAGGTTCTGAACGCCGAAAAATACGCCGCAAATCTTGAAAATCTTCCCGACGGCTACGAGGAGCGCGTCATAGAGGGCGGATGCCACGCCTACTTCGGTATGTACGGCGCACAGGACGGGGACGGAACCCCCACCCTCACCCCCGAGGAGCAAATCAATTATACGGCAACAATAATTTCAATTTTTATAGTCTTGTAAAGCATACAGCATTCAGATAAAAAGCGCCTGAAATCAGCGTGTTCTCCGTTAAGAACATCACCGCCTCAGGCGCTTTTTTATATAATTTTGAAATCCTCGCGCAGAATTTTCGCGATTTTTCTGCCCATTTCCGCGTGACCGTAGGGCGACGGGTGCAGAACGTCCGCCAGAAGATATGACGGGTCGGTTGCTATCTCGGTTCCCTTTATGTAGTAGAGCCTGTCGCACTTGTGCTTCTCGTATATTCTCTCGAGTGTTTCGACGTAATCGCGGTTTTCCTTCTCAAACCTTGAGCCCTCTATGTTGTGATGGCTGTAAAAATTGCTTATCAGCACCACGGGCTTGCCCACCTCGAGCACGCGCTCGACCATATACGTTGCGCGCTCCTCAAACACCGATACGGGAAACCGGTCAACCATATTGATGCCGAGCTCAAGCGTCAGCACGTCCCAATCCTCGCCCACAATGTAATCGGCAACCTCATTTTGCACGAAGCAGGAGCCGCCCATTCCCTTGCAGAGGACGTCCGCACCGAGCACTCTGCCCATCGTGCTGATGTAAGAATTGGTGTAATAGCCCGAGCCCGCGCTATTTGTTATCGACGAGCCGTAGCAAAGAATCCTCTTTTCCGGCACCTCCTCGGGCAGCGGCGGACGAATAGGCGTTATCGCCTCTATATCGTGTATAACCGCGCAAAAATCGTGGTCGAATACCACGCGCCACACAGCCGTATCAAAGCTTCCGTGATACGCCGAAATATCGTGACTGTCTACTCCGTAATCGGGGCGCAAATGCAGCATTTGAGGCACCCCGGCAGGAAGCGCGCGCGTTCCGCAGAGGAAATCTCCGCGCCATATTTCCACCGTGCCGTCAATGTCTGACGAGGACACCACGACGTCCGCCGACTCGCCCACAAAGCGTATCTCGCATCCTGTCGTCAGCCTTCCGACCGTCATCGGCCACGAGGGCTTCGCGCAAATGAACGAGTCGAGCACAGCTCGCGGAAAACGGCGCATCATAATCGCCCCGTCCTCTCTCTTCTCTACCTCACTCACGTTAAAAAGCTCAACGTTTTTCCATATCATAAGCCGCACCTCGCAAAAAATCAATAAATCTACCTCTATTTTAGCAAATCCCCCGCCCTTTTGCAATAAAGAATTGAAATTTTCACAAAATCCCCATCAACCACCCCCGCGCCGCCTCTCCACGCCGCCTCTACGGCAACCAACTGCCCCCCAAGAACCGCCGTTTTCGCCTCGCCGAGCGCGCCCAACGCTATTTTTTCGTTTTTTTCGATTTTTTCGATTTTTTCGCAAAAAGCCTTGACTTTTGCGATCTTCAATGCTATAATATATTAGGTTTTTCGAAAACGCTCGAAAAACCGCCCAACAAAAACACAACAAAACGCAAAATCTGGGTGTGGCGCAGTTGGTAGTGAACGAGTCAAAACAGTTAACAACTGTTTTCACGAAGTGATCAGCCCAAAGCAAGGAGCCTAAGGCGCGAGTGTATCAAGCAACGCAAGGCGACTATGCAACGGCGCGTTCAGCCCGGCGGGGCGCGCGGATTAAAACCGCCAAGTTCTCGCATAGAAGTACAATTTAAACAATCAAACAAATCTGGGTGTGGCGCAGTTGGTAGCGCGCTACCTTGGGGTGGTAGAGGCCGCAAGTTCAAGTCTTGTCACTCAGACCAAGAAAACGAGTAGATTATTTCTGCTCGTTTTTCTTTATTTTACAAGGGTTTTTGGCACTT
>JAFURQ010000021.1 GCA_017471825.1 Clostridia bacterium | reverse complement strand
CAGACAGACAGACAGACAGACAGACGTAAGCTTTATTCTGCCGTGCTATAATATATCCGCATACGTGGAGCGATGCATTGCCTCGATTGAGGCGGTGTGCGGAATTGAGTACGAGATTCTGTGCATAAACGACTGCTCCACCGACGGTACGGCGGAGGTTATAGAGGCTCTGTGCCGCAAGAATCACAGAATCAGGCTTATACAAAACGCCGCCAACAAGGGCGTCTCCGCCACCAGAAACGTTGGCATAAGGGAAGCGCGCGGCGAGTATATATGGTTCGTGGACGGCGACGATATGATAGTGCCGAGGGCGGCAGAGATTTTATTCGCCGCCGCAAAGAAGGAAAGAGCCGACTGCGTATGGGGCGATTACGTGTACGTTTCAGATGAGCAGGCGAGCGTTGTTGACACCTCGGAAATCGGCTTCGTCGGCAGTACCGAATATAAGGTTGTAGAGAACCGCAATATGAGCTTCCGCGAGCAATACAGCCCCAAGAACAGAAACGTGGAAAACGATAACTTCGGAATGATGGTTATGTGGCAGGGGCTTATAAGACGGGATTTCCTCTTGGAAAACCAAGTTTTTCTGCAAGAGGAGCTTTTCATGGGCGAGGACGTGATATTCCATTACGATTTGCTCTATCACCTCGAGCGCTTTGTGAAATTCGACCTCATCGTGTACAATTACCGCGTGCGCGAAAGCTCCGCTATGAAGCAGGGAATGACCGAGGCACGTGCGATTCGTCTTTACGGCAATTCGCTTGCTATGCTGAAGCTGCTCAACTCATATATTGAGTGCGGAAAATATAACGACAACAACGACTACACGCGCCTGTGGTGGCTTGAAGCGAATGCGCTCCATTGCCGCGAATCGTTGGTGCTTTGCCTTGCGCGAGTCAGGGACAAGAAGTGGGTAAAGGAACGCTTTGCCGAGCTGAAGCGAGAGGGATATTATCCTTACCCCTTCAGAAAAAAGGCGTTGCAAACCAAGGAGGGCTTTATTAAAAGGTATCTTACCTACCTCTTGCCGATAAAGCCGTTTTTCTGGATAATGAGATTTATATACACGAGGGTTAAGTGAGGCGAAAATCCGCGAAAACCACCAAAGGACGCACCCCGTGTAACATTTTAGCGATTGAAAGGAAACCCAAATGAAGCTTACCGAAGCAATGAAGAGCTATTTTGAAAAAATCAAAGAAGTAGAGGCGAGCGCCGACAAGGCGGCGAGGCTGATAGCAGGGGAGTGCATCTTCTTTGACAAGGACGACGTGCTCGACTACGGCAAGCCGTTCGGTAACGCGAGATACCCATACAGCCGCGACGGTCTGACCGTCTGGGCTCATTCGTCGGGTAATATCTCGGTGGAGGAGAGCACGCTCGATATTTTCCCAAACACTACCGAGGGCGGCGAGCCGAGGATTGCCTTCTTTGCAGGCGAGAGATGTGAGGGGGGATTTTTCCCTATCTCGCTCACGGGTGTTGCGAAGCAGCTCTTTGAGAAGGGTGTAAAAAGATACACTGTCTTTACCCCCTATGCTACCTACTACCTAACCGAAGCGGCAGAGCTTCGCTCCGCGGTGCGCGTATACCTCGATAGGCAAAAGCGTATGCGCTTTGACATCTGCCTTGAAAATACAGGCGAGGGCGAGGTCAGCACGTATATCTCCTCATACTTCAACCCGAAGCTCAAGGTCAGCATCTCGGAGGCGGAGGCAAAGTGGTATAAAAGGATTGCCGCAGTGGAAAACGGCTTCACCGTTTCGGTGACGGAGCACGTTAACCGCAACGTCTGCTTTGAAAGATACGGCGCGATAGCGAGGAGCTCCGTGACGGGCGCGCTCGCAACCACCACCTCTCACGCGGATTACTGCGGCGGCTACAATAATCAGCTCCTCTCGGCAGAGGCGTTGAGATGCGGTGCATTCGCAGTGGCGAAGCCGCACACCACCTTCAACGAGAGCGCGGTTGCCGCGGATATGCTGACGCTCACGCTCGGACGCGGCGAATGTGCCACTCTTTCCTATACGGTGGCGGTTGGTACGGACCCGTGTGAAGTTTTTGCCCGTGCGACAGAGCTTCGCGAGGTGGCAGAATCCGACGCCATACTTGAGGAAATCGAGAAAAATCCCACCGAGATATACAAGGAAATCCCAAATACCTCGTTTGACGGTCTTATGGGCGTATCGGGGGATAAGGTAAACTACTTTATCAACAACGTTTTCAAGCAGACGGAGTTTTGCGCGAGAGCAAAGAACTACGCCGGCCCATACATCGGAATCAGAGATATTTTCCAACAGCTCGAGGCAGCTCTTATGTGGATTCCCGAGTACTCGAGGGAGAAGATAATCGAGGCGCTCAACTTTATCGGTGACGACGGCAGAGCACCGCGACAGTATTCCTATCCGCACGGCGCGGACGTGGCACCCGATATGGATATACGCCCCTTCATCGACCAGGGCAACTGGATAATCTCCACGGTTTACGAGTACCTTTCGTTTACCGACGATTTCTCAATTCTCGACGAGATATGCGGCTACTACAAAATCGGCAAATCGAGCGTTGATTTCTCCGACCGCCGCGACAGTGTGCTCTGCCACCTCATCGCAATAACCGATTATCTGCTCTCGCACGTTGACCCCGACACCGACTGCCTGCACGCAATGTACGGCGACTGGAACGACGCGCTCGACGGACTCGGCCGTTCGAAAAAATCCGACGACGAATACGGCAACGGCGTATCCGTAATGGCAACGCTCCACCTTTACAGAAATCTCTATGAAATAACCGACATTCTCGCAAGGTGCGGCAAATATCCCGAGCTTGAGGAAAAATACACCGCCGAAAGAGCGCGTATTGCGGGCGGAATTATCAGATGTGCCGTTGAGCACGGCGCGGACGGCGCGCGCAAAATCCTGCACGGCTGGGGCGAGAATATCTCCTATAAGATAGGAAGCTTCTCGGACAACGACGGCGAGAGCCGCGACAGCCTCACCGCCAACGCCTTCTTCATTCTCACCGATGCCATCGAGCTTGACGAGAGTCTGAAGGGCGATATAATGGCGGCGCTTGAACGCCTCGACAGCAAATACGGCTACAAGACCTTCGAGCCCTATTTTGCGAAAACCAACAAGGACGTCGGCAGAATTGTAAAGCTCCCGAAGGGAACCGCCGAAAACGGCGCAACCTATATTCACGCAACCCTCTTTGCGATTTGGGCACTTTTCAGAGTCGGCGAGTGCCGCGCGGCGTGGGAGCAGATATACAAAATTCTCCCCATCACCCACGACAGCATCTCTACCACCCCCTTCGTAATGCCCAACTCCTACATACACAATCTCGACGAGGCGCTCGACGGCGAGTCTATGAGCGATTGGTTCACAGGTAGCGGCTGTGTGCTTCTCAAGGCGCTCGTCCGCTCGGTATTCGGCATAGAGCCCGACCTCGACGGCATCACCGTTGCGCCTGCGGCGTACATACCCACCGACGCCTGCTCGATTACCGTCAGAGTCAAGGGCGTGAAGCTTACCGTAGTTTACAAGAACTGCGGCACGGGCAAGCGCACCTTTACCGTTAACGGCGAGGCGGTAGAGTCGGTCTACGACGCGAGAATGGGAACCGAGAAAATCAGACTCACCCCCGACTGTGATTGCACCGTTACTGTTATAGATTAAAATAAGAAGCAAAAACAAAAAAGCACTTGCGTGAGCAAGTGCTTTTTTGCACAATACCTCTTTTTTATTCGATTATGCCTAAATACGACAGCCCCTCGGGGTTATACGGTGGCGGCGATTACCGCCTTTATCGTGTGCATGCGGTTCTCCGCCTCGTCGAAAACGACCGATTTTTCGCTCTCGAATACCGAGTCCTCAACCTCCATAGAGGTAAGGCCGAATTTTTCGCCTATCTCCTTGCCTATGGTAGTGCCGAGGTCGTGGAAGGCGGGCAGGCAATGCATAAATATCGAGCCCTCGGCGGTGTTCGCCATAATCCTCTCCGTAACGGCGTATGGGGACAGCTCGGTGATGCGCTCGCGCCATACCTCCGCGGGCTCGCCCATAGAAACCCAAACGTCCGTGTAAATAACGTCGGCACCTGCGGTAGCCTTCATAGGATCGGTTTCAAAGCGGAGCGTCGCGCCGGTTTTCGCGGCTATTTTCTCGCACTCGTCGATGAGGGTCTCATCGGGGAAATATTTCAGAGGAGCGCAGGCGGTGAAATTCAAGCCGAGCTTCGCACAGCCGACCATAAGCGAGTTGCCCATATTGAAGCGTGCATCACCCATATAAACGAAATTCACTCCGCGGAGCCTGCCGAGCTTCTCCTTAACAGTAAGCATATCCGCAAGAATCTGCGTGGGGTGAAATTCGTTAGTCAGTCCGTTCCATACGGGAACCTTTGAATATTTCGCAAGCTCCTCGACTATTTCCTGACCGAAGCCGCGGTACTCTATGCCCTCGTACATACCCGAAAGCACGCGCGCCGTGTCGGCTATCGTCTCCTTTTTTCCAATCTGCGAGCCCGTCGGGTCAAGGTAGGTAACGCCCATACCGAGATCCATCGCCGCCACCTCAAAGGCACAGCGCGTGCGCGTGCTCGTCTTTTCAAAAATGAGAGCGATGTTCTTGCCCTCGTGAAGCTTGTGCGGGATTCCCGCCTTTTTCTTTGCCTTGAAATCCGCCGCAAGCTCTATAAGATACTCAATCTCCTCGGTTGTGTAGTCGAGAAGCTTCAGAAAATCTCTACCCTTAAGATTAATCATTTTTTGCCGCCTCCTTAATTATTTCGACCGCGCGGCGAAGCAGCTCCCACGGAATGTTGAGAGCAGGGAGCAGACGAAGCTTGCTCTTTGCCTTAATGGGCAAAATTCCGCGCCTCATACACTCCGCCAGCACCGCCGACGAGTCCTTTTCGGTTTCTATTCCTATCATCAGACCCATTCCCGTAACGCTCTTTATTCCCTCGGCGCCCGTGAGCGAGTCGAATATATATTTGCTTTTTTCCTTCACCTCGGCAAGAAGCGCCGAGTCAATACGGCTGATAATGCTTACCGCACCTGCCGCCGCGACGGGATTACCGCCAAAGGTTGAGCCGTGAGAGCCGCGCCCGAGGGTATTTTCCACCCGCTCAAACAGCATACACGCGCCAATCGGCAATCCGCCGCCGAGTCCCTTTGCCGTAGTCACAACGTCGGGGGTGATGCCGTACTCCATAAAGGCGTAAAGAGAGCCCGAGCGTCCGTTGCCCGTCTGCACCTCGTCGATAATGACGAGCATATTTTTCTCCCGCGCAAGCTCGCATACGCCGAGGACAAATTCGGGCTCCAGAGCCACGACTCCGCCCTCGCCCTGCACGAGCTCCATCATAACCGCACAGCAGGGCTGTGCCTCGGCTATCGCACGCACGGAATCGAGGTTGTTCGGCTCTGCGTATGCAAAGCCGTCGGGGAAGGGGCCGAAATCGGTGTGAAAAACGTCCTGCCCCGTTGCCTTCAGGGTGGTGATAGTCCTGCCGTGAAAGCTGTTTTTGAGGGTTATGATAGTGTAATCGCCCGCGCCGCGCTCGTCCTGCGCCCATTTGCGAGCCACCTTTATGGCGCACTCGTTTGCCTCGGCGCCCGAGTTGCCGAAGAACACCCTTTTCGCCCCCGTCCGCTCGCAAAGCAGTCTTGCAAGCGTCGCCTGCGGAGCCGAATAATAGAGGTTTGAGGTGTGCTGATACGCACCGAGCTGGGCGGTTACCGCCGCGCACCACTCCGCGTCCACAACGCCGAGGGTGTTTACCGCAATTCCGGTGGAAAGATCGATATACTCCCTACCCGTGTCGTCGTAAACGAGCGAGCCCTTGCCCGATACAAGCTCAATATCAAAGCGTGCATAGGTGTCGGCGACGTATTTTTTATCGTTTTGCTTGGTATCAGAAATCGTCTGCATTGTTCTTGTCCTTAATTACCATCGTTCCTGCGCCCTCGTCCGTAAACGCCTCGATAAGAAGCGCGTGCGGAACGCGTCCGTCAAGAATCGTGACCTTTTTAACTCCGTGTCTTATAGCCTCAAGACAGCACTCAACCTTGGGTATCATACCGCCCGAGATAATTCCGCTCTTGAACAGCTCCTCCGTTTCGGCGAGGTCGATGCAGGGGATTATCGAGGTGTGGTCGTCCTTGTCGCGAAGAACGCCCTCAATGTCCGTCATAGTAATCAGCCTCGTTGCGCCGAGGGCACCTGCAATATGCGCCGCCGCGGTGTCCGCATTGATGTTGTAAACGTTGCCCTCCATATCACAGCCGACGGTCGAAACGACGGGGATATAGCCGCGCTCGAGCAGGTGATTTATCGGCGTAACGTCCACCCGTGTGATTTCTCCCACGTATCCGAGCGCCTCGTCCTTCATTTTCGCCTCTATCATATGACCGTCCATACCCGAAAGGCCGATAGCGCTCGCGCCGTTGATTTGGAGCAGATTTACGAGGCTCTTGTTTATCTTGCCCGCCAGCACCATTTGCACTATATCGGCGCTCTCACGGTCGGTGACTCGGAGTCCGTTATGGAAAACAGTTTCCTTGCTCATTTTCTTCATGGTTTCGGTGATTTCGGGGCCGCCGCCGTGAACGAGCACGACCTTCACTCCGACAAGGTGCATAAGAACTATGTCCTCCATCACCTGCTTTTTGCGCTCCTCGTTTATCATAGCGTTGCCGCCGTACTTGATAACGACCACGAGCCCGTTATATTTCTGAATGTAGGGAAGCGCCTCGATAAGCACCTCCGCCCTCTGTGAATTTGTGATTTTAAGCTCCATTTTAAGTCCTGTAATCTCCGTTAATTTTCACGTAATCATAGGTGAGGTCACAGCCCCAGGCGGTGCTCTCTGCCTCGCCGTCACCGAGCGTCACGGCAATGGTTATCTCGTCCTCGAGGAGAATTTTCTTCGCAAGCTCCTCGGAAAAATCTATTCCCGCGCCGCTTCTGCAAACCTCGATTTCGCCGCTTCGCGATACGAAGGATACGCCGACCTTGCAGACGTCAACCTCCGCGCCGCTGTACCCAATCGCGCACAGCACTCTGCCCCAGTTGGCATCAGAGCCGAACATAGCCGCCTTTACAAGCGAGGAGCAGATAACACTCTTTGCAATTATTTTCGCGTTTTTTTCATCCTTTGCACCCTTGACGGTACATTCGAGCAGCTTCGTGGCACCCTCGCCGTCCGCCGCTATCCTGCGGCAGAGGTTTACCGTCACCGTGTTGAGCGCCGCCATAAACGCAGAAAAGTCCTCACCCTCCGCATCTATCACGGCATTGCCTGCCGCGCCGTTTGCCAGAACGGTCACCATATCGTTGGTAGAGGTGTCGCCGTCAACGCTCACCATATTAAAGGTGCTCTCTATATCGGTAGACAGAGCCCTTTTCAGCATTTTCGGGCTTATCGCACAGTCGGTGGTGATGAAAACGAGCATAGTAGCCATATTCGGATGTATCATACCCGAGCCCTTGGCAATGCCGCCGAGTCGGCAGCTAACGCCGCCGACCTCAAAGCTCACGGCTATCTCCTTCATCCTCGTATCCGTCGTCATAATACCCTCTGCGGCGCTTGCACTGCCGCCGCGACTAAGCCCCGCCGCAAGAGAGGGAAGCGCCGCCGCAATAGGCGTAACGTCAAGCGGCTGACCGATAACACCCGTCGAGGCAACGACAACGTCCTCGGGCGCAATGCCGAGCGCCGCCGCGGTAAGCTCGCACATCCTCTCGGCTATCATAACGCCGTCAGCATTGCAGGTGTTCGCGTTTCCGCTGTTGCAAACTATCGCACGGGCGGTGCCGTCCGAAATATTCTTCTTCGTCACGAGCAGGGGCGCGCCCTTTACCTTGTTGGTGGTGTAAACCGCCGCCGCGCTTGCCGGAAGCTCCGAGAATATGAGTGAAAGGTCCTTTTTAGTCCTGTTTTTTCTGATTCCGCAATGTACGCCGCCTGCCAGAAATCCCTTCGCCGCGCATACACCGCCGTCTATAATTTTAATCATTTTAATCTCCTATGGAAAGTCCTTTTGCCTTGTCTGTACCAAGCTTTATATTGAGGCATTCAACCGCCGCGCCCGAGGCACCCTTGCCGAGATTGTCGTACCGCGCAACGAGCAGAATCCTATCGCCGTTACCGTAAACCTCAACCGACATAGTGTCGAGCCCGGACATACTCGCCGCTGAGAGAAAGCCGCCCTCGTCGGCGCCCTCGTTATACCGCACTATCGGGGTGGTGTAAAGCTCGCGGTATATCGCCCGTATCTCGTCGGCTCCGCCGTAGCAGAGCTGGCTCTTGAAAATGGGCACCGTGACCTCCATACCCGAATAAAAATCGGCAACAATGGGCGAAAACAGAGGCGCCTCGGTAAGCCCCGTCACCTTCACCATCTCGGGCAGGTGCTTGTGGCTCTGCGTTATTCCGTACTGCCTCGGCGCGCCGAGAAGCGCCGAGCGCTCCGCCGTCTCATAATCGGCAATCATCTTTTTTCCGCCGCCGCTGTATCCCGTCACCGAGTGCGCCGTGAGGCGCGCATCTCTTGGCAAAATGCCTGCCTTGATAAGAGGGTAAACAAGCGCGATAAAGCCGCTCGCGTGACAGCCGGGGACGGCTATTCTGTTGCTCTTTTTGATTTTTTCCTCAAACTCCTCGCCAAGCTCGGCAAAGCCGTAAGCCCAGTCGTGATTCGTTCTGTGCGCGGTCGAGGCGTCGATAACCGCAACGTCATCTCGCTCTATCATCGAAACCGCCTCCCTCGCCGCCTCGTCGGGCAGGCAGAGGAAAACTATATCCGCGCGGTTGAGGATCTCGCGTCTTGCGTCGGGATCCTTTCTTTTTTCCTCGGAGAGAGAAATGAGGGTGAGGTCATCTCTGCCGCGGAGTCTTTCTTCAATACGCAGACCCGTCGTACCGGCTCTGCCGTCTATAAATACCTTTTTCATTTTGCTCTTTGCTCTTTTATGAAATTTGCAAGCGCCGCGAGCTGACTCTCAACGCTGTCGGGGCCTGTTCCGCCCTCCGAAATTCTCTTTTCCACGCAGGTCTTGAGGGAAATTTCCCCGTACAGATCCCCGTCGAAAATGGGTGAATAGCTCTTGTAAACCTCGAGGGGTAGCTCGTCAAGCACCGTGCCGTGCGCTATGCAGTAGGCAACAAGCTCGCCAACCGTTTTGTACGCGGTGCGGAAGGGAATACCGCGCTTCGTGAGATAGTCGGCGAGGTCGGTCGCGTTGATAAAGCCGCGCTGTGCCGCACGGTACATATTCTCGCTCTTTACCTTCATAGTGCGCACCATCGGCGCGAAGATTTCAAGGCAGCGAGCCACCGTTTCCGCCGCGTCAAAGAGCGATTCCTTGTCCTCCTGCATATCCTTGTTGTATGCAAGCGGCAGTCCCTTCAGCATCGTCAGCGTGCCGATGAGGTCGCCGTAAACTCTGCCCGTCTTGCCGCGCACAAGCTCCGCCATATCCGAATTTTTCTTCTGCGGCATTATCGACGAGCCCGTAGTGTACGCGTCGTCCAGCTCAACGAAGGAAAACTCCCAGCTCGACCAAAGAATTATCTCCTCGGAGAAGCGCGAGAGGTGAGTCATAATAAGCGCAAACGCCGAAATAAGCTCCACGCAGAAATCGCGGTCTGAAACCGAGTCAAGACTGTTTGCCGTCGGAGCCGTAAAGCCAAGCCCCGAGGCAGTCAGCGCCCTGTCGATAGGGTAGGTCGTGCCTGCGAGCGCCGCCGCGCCGAGAGGGGAATAGTTCATACGCGCCACCGCATCGCAAAGCCTGCCGAAATCGCGCTTCAGCATCTCGGCATACGCCAGAAGATGATGTCCGAAGGTTACGGGCTGTGCGCGCTGAAGGTGGGTGTAGCCGGGCATAATGTCGTCCTTGTGTGCCTCCGCCACCTCGTATATCGCGTCGAGAAGCTCTATAATGAGCTCCTTGATTTTTGCCACCTCGTCACGCATATAAAGGCGCACGTCAACGGCAACCTGATCGTTACGGCTTCTCGCCGTGTGCAGCTTCTTTCCCACCTCGCCGACACGCTCGGTGAGCGTCGCCTCGATAAACATATGAATGTCCTCGGCGTCGGGTGAAATCGCAAGCGCGCCCGAATCTATATCGTTGAGTATGCCCTCGAGCCCTGCGATTATCGCATCGGCATCCGCCTCCGAGATTATCCCCGTGCGCGCGAGCATATCCGCGTGTACCATAGAGCCCTTTATATCGTGGCGATACATTTTTGAGTCTATATGAATGGAAGAATTGAAATCGTCAGCCAGCTCGGCAGATGCTCCGAGCGTCCTTCCCGCCCACATTTTTTTCATAATTTTGTCCGTTCCGTTCTTCTGAAATAGCACCGATAGCCGCAGGGAGCCCCGCCCCCTGCGGCTATGCCTAAATAATTATTTGCCGTTCTTCTGGTTAACCTGCGCCTGAACCTTGATGGGCAGACCGTAGAGGTTTATGAAGCCTGCGGAATCCGCCTGATTGTAGACGTCGTCCTCGCCGAAGGTTGCAAGCTCCTCGGAGTAGAGCGCGTAGTCGCTCCATACGCCAGCCTTGATGATGTTGCCCTTATAGAGCTTCAGCTTAACCTTACCCGTAACGTTCTCCTGCGTCTTGTCAACGAATGCCGAAAGAGCCTCGCGCAGGGGGGTGAACCACTGACCGTTGTAAACGAGGTCTGCAAATGTTATTGCAAGCTCCGCCTTCTTGTGTGCGGTCATTTTGTCAAGGGTCATAGTTTCAAGATACTTGTGTGCCTCGTAGAGAATGGTTCCGCCGGGAGTCTCGTAAACGCCGCGGCACTTCATACCTACAAGACGGTTTTCTATAATGTCGAGCAGTCCGATACCGTTCTCGCCGCCGAACTTGTTGAGCGCGAGTATGATTTCCTTCGCACTCATCTTCTCGCCGTTGAGCGCGGTGGGGATACCCTTCTCAAAATCAAGGGTAATGTAGGTGGGTGCATCGGGCGCCATAATGGGAGATACGCCCATCTCGAGGAAGCCCTCCTTCTCGTAAAGGGGCTCGTTGCCCGCATCCTCGAGGTCAAGTCCCTCGTGCGAGAGATGCCAGAGGTTCTTATCCTTTGAATAGTTGGTCTCGCGGCTTATTTTGAGAGGGATGTTGTGTGCCTCGGCGTACTCAATCTCCTCCTCGCGCGATTTGATGGTCCACTCACGCCACGGAGCGATGATGTGCATATCGGGTGCGAACGCCTTGATAGTAAGCTCAAAGCGAACCTGGTCGTTGCCCTTACCCGTACAGCCGTGACAGATGGCATCTGCGCCCTCTGCCTTCGCTATCTCAACTATACGCTTCGCAATGATGGGACGTGCGAACGACGTACCGAGCATATAGTCCTCGTAAAGCGCGCCTGCTTTAACGGTCGGAATTATGTAGTCGTTGACAAACTCCTCGGTGAGATCCTCGATATAAAGCTTCGAGGCACCCGTTTTGAGAGCCTTCTCCTCAAGTCCGTCGAGCTCGTCAGCCTGACCGACGTTACCCGAAACCGCGATAACCTCGCAGTTGTTGTAGTTTTCCTTGAGCCACGGAATTATAATAGAGGTGTCAAGACCTCCCGAATATGCAAGCACTACCTTTTTGATTTGTTTCTTATCCATTTTAAATATCCTCCAAGAGCTTGAAAAAATTAATTACTCCGCTATTGTAGCACAAATAGAATGAATATGCAATACTTTTTGCTAAAAAAACATAATTTTCGGCACTTTAAACACCAAAAACGCAAGCAATAAAAAGATATTTGTGCAAAATATCCATTTTGCCAAGAATATAAATGCATAATTATGCGCATAAACAATGCGTATTCGTTTTTTGATGCAATCCGCACCTCGCGCGTTTAATATTATTTCATAATTGAAGCTATTGTAAATGCGCGCGCAAAATGATAAAATCTATTAAATTAGAAAATATTTTGAGGAGAACAGTATGGAGTTTTTGGGGAAACTTTTTAACTTTTTCGATGCTTCAATGACCACACCTACAAGCTATGGCTGGTTCCACCTGATGTTTTGCGTTATAGTAGTTGCTGTGACGGTGCTTATGTGCGTGTTTTTCCGCGACTGCAGTGAAAGGACGTTCAAGAGAATAGCCCTTATATGCTGGATAATTTTCGTAGTGCTTGAGGTATATAAGCAGTTAAATTACGGATTTTCATATGAGGACGGAGTATTTACCTGGGATTACCAGTGGTACGCCTTCCCGTATCAGCTTTGCTCGACTCCTCTTTACGCATTGCCCTTCGTTGCCTTTCTCCCGAGCGGCAAGCTGCACGAGGCGATAGTCGTTTATATGTCGGTCTTTTCCTTCTTCGGCGGACTCGCCGTATTCTTCTATCCCGAGCAGGTCTTTATCTCAACCATCGGTATAAATATTCAGACTATGGTTCACCACGGTATGCAGATTGTTCTCGCCGTGTTCTTTACGGTGCATCGCAGGGACAGGCTTTCCTTCCGTCACTACCTGCCGAGCATTCCCGTGTTCGTCGTATTTTTGCTCATTGCGTTCATTGCGAACGTCGCAGTGTACCACGTTTTCGCCGCTGTGGGAATAGACGAAACCTTCAATATGTTTTATATAGGCCCGTACTTTGAATGCACGCTGCCCATTCTTTCAACAATATATCCCTTGGTGCCGTATCCCGTATTCTTTATCCTCTATTCGTTCGGCTTCGTGCTTATCTCGCTGATTCTGTATTATGCGCAGTACGGCATAATTAAACTCGTAAGGAAAAAGACAAATGATTAAAAGCAAAAATTTTCTCTGGTTTGCTACCGCATTCTTCTTTATAGTTGAGCTCGTGCTCGGAGTGCATCTGCACCTTGCGAGCGGCACGGATTCGCAGTGGATATGCTATACCGTCGTTCTTGCGGCTTGCATCTTCTGTGCTATGTTTGCAGAGCTTTCGCTCTCCTACCTTTTCACACAGCTTGCCCTCGTTTTCACGGTCTGCGCGGATACCTTCCTCATTTTGCTCCCGTCGGAGCTGTACCTGTACGGTATGATATTCTTCACCTGCGCACAGCTCTCGTACGCCGCGCGCATACATTTTGAAATAGAGAGCATAGTCCTTCGCCGCGTCCACCTGATAGCGCGCGGCGCCGTAACGGCTATCGCCGTGGCGCTCACCTTCCTGGTTCTTCGCGGCGGCGCAGACGCCCTGAGCGTGATTTCGGTGGTCTATTTCGCCCACCTCATCACTAATGCCGTCTACGCCTGCTTCAGCTTCATAAGGAATCCCGTATTCGCGATAGGACTCCTTTTGTTCATCGGCTGTGATATATTCGTCGGCTTTTCAAATCTCGGCGGCTATCTCCCCATCGCTGAGGGTACTATCTGGTATTTCCTCGCCCACCCCGGCATAAACGCCGCGTGGATATTCTACACACCCTCGCAGGCGCTCCTCTCAATATCCCTGTTCCCCAAAAGACTCAGGGAGATTTAATCACAAGCGACAAAAAACGCACCGAAAAATCGGTGCGTTTTTCTATTAAAAATTATCTTATGTCATAAACCGAGCGGAGCTTGAGGTTTTTCGCCTCGCCCTCGAGAACCTTTACGCGCACCTCGCCTGCGTTCATATCGAAGAAATTGTCGGAAAGAATGAAATCGCAGTCGGGGGAGTAGATTTCAACGCTCTTGGCGTATGCCTTGGCTCTGACGATAATCTCGTCGCCCACTACCTCGCAGGTGAGCTCGGGATTCCTGAAGCTGAAATGCTTCGGTGCCGTGAAGAGCACGGTGCCCGAGGACACTACCTTGCCGCAGTCGCAGACAAGCTCGTAGGAGTAGTAGTTGTTCTCGACGTCGGTTTTGTTGAAGTCGCGCTCGCAGAGGGTGAGCACCGAGAGAGGCGCAACGGTAACGCGCTCCTCAAAGGACTCGAGTATCTCGCCGCTTGAATTGCGGAGTGCGGAGCGAACAACTCCCGAGAACTCGGTTGTGGTGTCGTTCGTCACGGCGAGCTCTGCCTTCGTTTCGTAGTCGTAGAGCCCGGGCTCGAGAATAACGTAGGGGCGTGTCGCCTTTTCGCCTGTTTCGCGGCAGGAAACAAGCACGGGAGAATAGAAGCGCTTCGCGTAGTAATGGAGCGCCTTGAGTCTGCCGTAATAGTCTATGCTCGCCCACGAGGCAACAGGCCAGATGTCGTTGAGCTGCCAGTAGAGCGTACCCATACATCTGCCTCTTTCGCGTCGCAGATGCTCAACGCCGTATTTCATCGCCTCTGCCTGCAGAAGCTGTGAGGTGTAAAGAAGGGTGCCGAAATCGGTCGGGTAAAGGAAGGTATCGGCGATGTAGCTGACTATTTTTCCGTTCGCCGCGGAGTTTCTCTGATGCTGCTCCATAACGCGTGAGAATACGTTTCTGTCCTCGGGGAGAGTAAACTGATTTACCGTTCTCTCGCAGGGGAAGGACTGGAAGCCGAATTCCGAAAGATAGCGGAAATGGTGGTTTCTGTACTCGGTGAAGGGCTTGCTCGCGTGCCATACGTCCCAATAGTGAGAGTCGCCGAAGTTTTCGTTGTTGGGGTCGACGAATCTGCCTACGGTAATCGGCGAGGTGTGTATGTAGGGGATCTCGGGGCATACCTCGGCGGCAATACCCGCAATAACGTCCTCAAAAAGATATATGTTTCTCTCTAACAGAGCTCGGTCGGGCTCGCGCGAGTGGCAGGCTTCGATCTCGTTGTTACCGCAGATGATGGCTATTGACGCGTGGTGGCGGAGCCTCTCGAGATTCTGTCTTATCTCGACTCTGATGCTGTCCATCATCTTATCGTCGGGATTGTAGAGTGTGCAGGCAAACGCCATATCGAAGAACACGACAAGTCCGAGCTCGTCGCAAATATCAAAGAAATAATTGTCGGGATAGTATCCGCCGCCCCAGATTCTTATCGCGTTGAAATTCGCGTCTACACAGCGCTTCAAGAGCAGGCGCGAGCGCTCGGGCGTGCAGCGGGAGATAATATTGTCCTCGGGGATATAGTCCGCACCCATTGCGAAGAACTGTATTCCGTTGCACTCGTGGGTGAAGCTCTCGCCCCATTTGTCCTTTTTGCGTATCAGATCAAGAGTTCTGAGTCCAACTCTGCGCTCGGTCGCATCAACCGCCTCGCCGCCCTCAAAAATCTCGGCGCGCACGGTGTAGAGGGGCTGCTCGCCGAGTCCTCTCGGCCACCAGAGCTGTGCATTCACGATTTCGCTCTCCTCATTCGCGGGGATTGAAAGAGAGCTTCCGTCGGGGCAGATAACCGTAACGGTTGCCGTGCATTCCCCCTCAACGTCGAGTGCGGGATTGATAAACACGCGACCGCCCTCGTGGCGCTGTATAACGTGGAGATTGTTTATTCTCGCCGAATTTTTGATAACGATAGACGGCTCGCGCCAGATTCCCATATCGGGAAGGAAGGGACCCCAGTCCCAGCCGAACATACAGTGCGCCTTTCGGAGATATGCATAGCCGCGCATTGATTGAGTATTCTTAAAAAGGTCACGCTCGCGCGATGCCTCGTGTATGTATTTTACGGGATTGTGGCACTCAACCGAGACCTTGTTCTCGCCCACCTTAACCGCGTCCGTAGCGTCAAACTCATACGTCACGTGCATATTGTCGGCGGTGCCGATATGCTTGCCGTTCAGATAAACGTCGCAAAGGGTGTCGAGTCCCTCAAAGCGCAAATATATTTTACCCTCGCACGCCTCGTGCGTAAAGCTTCTCTCGAAGGTGTAATCGTGCTCCGAGAGCTCGAGCGCGCGGTACTCGTTGTCGCGGTAGTAGGGGTCGTCCATAAGACCGTTTTCAAGAAGGAAGGAGTAAAGCGAGCCGGGCACCGTGCCGTAGCAATCGTAGCCGTTTCCGGTCATTCTCCATTTTCCCGAAAGAGAAATTTTTTTCATTTTTTGTCTCCTTTTAATAAAATAACCTTGATATTTGTATTATACTATGATAAAATGCTTATAACAATGCAATATCTTATCTTATATTTGTACTATCTTACTATTTTGCGAAGGGGGTCACGGTATGGATTTCATAGTATACGGAGTTGATTATAAGAACAGAAAGGGTGAGTTCTGCCAGAGGAGCATAAGCCCGTATTATTTTGTGACCTGCTTCCGAACCGATTACCTCATAGAAATTGACGGCAAGCTCAGGCGCGGCAGAGCAGGGGATATGTATATCAGCAGACCGAACGAGATAATATATCACGGCCCCACGCCCGAGGCGGAGGAGGGCTTTTCAAACGACTGGCTCTATCTTGGCGGCGATGATTTTACCGCCCTTCTCGAAAGATACCCCCTTCCCGTCGGCAAGCCCTTCCACGTGGGCGGTGTGATGTATCTTGCCTCGGCAATCGTAAAAATACACCGCGAGAGGTCGTACGCCCTTGACGGCTGGGAGGAAAAATGCGACCTCATTATGAGCGAGGCAATCATAGACCTCTACCGAGCATACAGAAAAAATACGGGTCTCACTCGCGACGATAAGCTTGAATACGCAAGAGGCGAGATGATGAAGGATTTTAAGAGGCAATGGACGCTTTCCGAGCTTGCAAAGCTCGCGGATTATTCGGTGAGCCGCTTTTGCGCCCTTTATAAAGACAGGTACGGAATCTCACCGATTGACGACCTCATAAATCACCGCATCTCGCAGGCGAAGCTTTTGCTTCTTTACGGCAATATGCCGCTGTCGGAAATATCCGAGGCAGTCGGCTTTTCGTCAATCTACTACTTTTCAAAGCACTTCAAGAAAAAGGAGGGCACCTCGCCCACGGTGTTCAAGCGTAATGCCGAAAAGTTATATAAATCAGGGGTAAATTCCACCGTGGAAGGTTGATTTATACAAAAAACGCACCGATTTTTCGGTGCGTTTTATCCTTGCCTTTTTTCCATTCTCCGCCAGCTGATAAAGCCGTAGAGGTCGTTTATGAGGAACATAACGAAGCAAAAGACCATCGGCAGAAGGGAAATGTCATTCGCCGCCGCAATGCTCCACATAACGATGAGCACAATATCGTTCGCCGTGTAGCCGAGGGCATAGTAGGGTGAGCGCAGAAAGACGAGCGCCGAGGGCAGAAAGCTCGTAGCGACAGAAACCGTGCTGACAATGAGCTGTGAGGTGCCGAGCGCGCGCAGGATAAAATAGAACGCGGCGGTGACCGCGGCAGTGAGCGCGAGAACGGCGATAATATCGCGTGCGGTGAGCCTTCTCACTTTAACCTCGTCACCGCTTCCGTAGGGGTTTTCAATCCACGCGACTATAGCCGCTATCGCCGCAGGCGCGGACATACCGAGGTAGGTTATCATCTCGCCGTACAGTGCCTCGCCGAACGACGCCACACCGTAAAGCGCGGCAAACGCAACAGTCAGCACCTGCCCGAAAACCATCCCCTTGGCGACGAATATCAGCGCCGTAACGCCGACGAGCGATGCTAAAAGCGCGAAAATATTAACACTCGGCGTGAGGAGCATTGAGGCGAGGACCACAGCGAAGGAAACCGCCCACAGCACCCATTCAAATACCGTCAGCCTGGCGAAGGGATTCTTCAATTTTTTCATACAAATTCTCCGTATAAAAGCAATGGGCAACCTTGGCACTCCTTCAATGACCTAACGGAGTGCTCGGGCTGCCCGGTGGCAATTCATTAAAATAAAGGATAAAAATTACGCTCTCGGAGCGAGAATAAGCTTGGTAAGCTCAACGGGATCGACGATTTTTCCGTCCTTATATACTCTCATATTGCCGGAGGCAATCTCGTCGATAAGGATAACCTCGTCGCCATTGTAGCCGAACTCAAATTTGATATCCCAAAGGTCAAGACCGATGCTCTTGAGGTCGTCGGCAACAATTTTCGTGATAGCGAGGGTCTGTGCCTTCATAGACTTGAACATCTCCTCGGACATAACGCCGAGAGCCGCAAGTCCCTCTGAGGTAACGAGCGGGTCGCCCTTCTCATCGTTTTTGAAGGTGCATTCAACGTATCCGCCAACAAGGGGAGTGCCGTCAGCTATGTACTCGCCGTATCTGCGGATGAAGCTGCCCGTTGCAACAAGACGGCAGATAACCTCAAGTCCGTGGCCGAATACCTTGCCGGGGAGAACCTCCATCGTAGCGTTTTCGATATCCGCGCTTACGTAGTGGGTCTTGATGCCCGCTTCCTTGAGAAGCTCAAAATAGTGAATAGAGGTTTCGAGATTTGCTCTGCCGATACCCTCAATGGTGAGTCCGACAGTGTTTTCACCCGGATCAAAAACGCCGTCCTTGCCGGTGCAGTCGTCCTTGAATTTCAGCATTACGTTGCCATTATCAAGTGAGTAAACGTCCTTGGTTTTTCCTGTGTAAATCTTTTTCATATATTCTCCATTCTGTCGCCTGTGGCGACCGCGCGTGCTCCGCTGAATTACGAAATTATTTTAGCACATTTTTTTCGGTTTGTATATACTTTTTTGTAAAAAAATCCATTTTCTTTAAAAATGCCGAAAACCGCCCCCGACAAAGCGGAAAAATTATTTATTTTGCCGCATACACCGCCGCAAATCCACTGGCACGTCACAAGGCGGCGAAGTAAGCCTTTCGGCACCAAAAATTCGATTTAGTACCCACCCGTGTAAAGATTTTAACAAAAATCCTTGCTAAAATGTCAATAAAAATTTACATTTTCTCTTTTGATTGACGTGACATCTATGGTGCGCTTTTGTGAAAAAACAACAAAACAAGCCTAAAAAGTTGTCGATTTTTCTCGCGAGCGCGCACGGAATCTGTATTGACTTTTTAATTTTCCTATGATAAAATATACGCGTGATGTGGGTTTTTGTAACTGACGGAAAAGCGTTGGCGCTTGCCGATGCTGCGGGTGACCGCGTGGGAGCAAAAACTTAATACGCCGACCGTCTGGGCAGCTCTTACCTCACAAGCGAGGGTAAGACTGCCGTTTTTTATTTCCCGTCACAAAAGCGATAAAAGCTAATCAGGCAGTTATTAATTTCAGGAGGAATATATATGAAAAAAGTTGCCGTTATTATGGGCAGTGACAGCGACCTTCCGATAGTAGAGAAGGGCATTAACGTTTTGAGGGACTACGGTATTCCCTTTGAGGTGCACGTCTATTCCGCACACAGAACACCTGCGGAGGCGGCGGCGTTCGTATCCTCTGCGGCAGAGCGCGGCTTCGGCGTTATCATAGCCGCCGCAGGAATGGCGGCACACCTTGCAGGTGCCGTTGCGGCAAACACCCACCTACCCGTTATAGGTATCCCGATCTCCTCCAAAAATACGGGCGGAGCTGATGCGCTCTGGTCCACGGTACAGATGCCCTCGGGCATTCCCGTTGCCACCGTTGCAATCGACGGCGCGGCAAACGCCGCACATCTCGCCGCCGAGATACTCGCCCTTGCAGACCCCGAGCTCACCGAGCGTATAAAGGCGGCACGAGCGGCGGCGAAGGAAGCCGTCCTCGCTAAAAACGCGGCAGTAGAAGCAAAATACAACGTATAACCTAAGCGGAGGAAAATAAAACTATATGGGAATTTTTGCAATCATAGGCGAGGAAAAAACCAACGTCGCACAAAGCGTCTACTACGGACTCTACGCCCTCCAGCACAGAGGACAGGAGAGCGCGGGAATCGTCGTGAACGACGACGGTATCTTCACCACGCATAAGAGCTCCGGACTTGTAAACGACGTATTCTCCCGTCAGTCGCTTGAAAATCTCGGCTACGGAAATATGGCAATAGGCCATTCGCGCTACGGCACCCTCTCCACAAAGGATAAGGCAAACGCCGAGCCGATAGTCGTAAATCATATCAAGGGCAGGCTCGCGATAGCCACAGACGGCGCGCTCGTAAACGCGCAGGAGCTCCGTCACGAGCTTGAGCTCCAGGGTATGATTTTCCACACCACCTCCGACGCAGAGGTTATCTCCTACGTCGTCACCAAGGAGCGCATAAGCTCCGCATCAATAGAGGAGGCGGTCGCCAAGGCAATGACAAGGCTGAAGGGCGGCTACTGCCTGCTCCTTATGTCGCCGCAGAAGATTATAGCGGCAAGGGACCAAAACGGCCTGCACCCCCTCTGCTACGGCAAGCGCGAAAACGGACAGTACGTCGTCGCCACCGAGAGCTGTGCGCTCGATTCCGTCGGCGCCACCTTTGTAAGAGAGATTGAGCCGGGCGAGATAGTCGTCTTCTCGGTTGACGAGGGCATTAAATCCATAAAGGAGCACTGCGGCAAAAGCCCCGAGGCGCTTTGCGTATTCGAGTACGTCTATACCGCACGTCCCGACTCGGTTATCTCGGGTTGCTCGGTTCACGACGCGCGCCGCCGCGCAGGCGCCTTCCTTGCGAAAGCGCACCCCGTAGATGCCGACGTCGTAGTCGGCGTGCCCGATTCGGGACTCGATGCGGCAATCGGCTACGCGCAGGAATCGGGAATCCCCTACGGCATAGGTCTTATAAAGAACAAGTACATAGGCAGAACCTTCATCGCCCCCGGTCAGAGCGCGAGAGAGGATATGGTAAGAATAAAGCTCAACCCCCTCTCCTCAACCGTCAAGGGCAAGAGGGTAGTGCTCGTCGACGACTCGATAGTCCGCGGCACCACCTGCGCGAGAATAGTCCGCCTGCTTCGCTCCGCGGGTGCGACAGAGGTACATCTCCGCTCCTCCGCGCCCCCCTTCCTCAACCCCTGCTACTACGGCACCGACATAGATTCAAAGGACGCCCTGATAGCAAACAACCATACCGTAGAGGAAATAACGCGCATAGTCGGAGCCGATTCGCTCGGCTACCTTCCCCTCGAGGACGTGTATAAGCTCGGTGAGGGCGGCACCTGCGGCGGCTATTGCACCGCCTGCTTCTCGGGTGAATATCCCACCGAAAAGCCCGTGTGCCTCAAATCCAAATTCGATTCAAAAATTTCAGAGAATAAAAATAACTGACAGAAAGTGAGAACAGAACAGTGAAGAACTCCAGATCAGAAAGCTATGCGGCTGCGGGCGTAGATATTACCGCGGGCTATAAGGCGGTCGAGCTTATGAAGGCTCACATCGCAAGAACGGTTACAGCAGGTGCGGACACCGACATCGGCGGCTTTGGCGGCCTTTTCGAGCTTGACCTCACGGGTATTGAGCGCCCCGTGCTTGTAAGCGGCACCGACGGCGTTGGCACAAAGCTCAAGCTTGCCTTCCTTATGGACAAGCACGATACCGTAGGTATCGACTGCGTTGCTATGTGCGTAAACGACATCATCTGCGTCGGCGCAAAGCCCCTTTTCTTCCTTGATTATATTGCCTGCGGCAAGAACGTTCCGGAGAAGATTGCCGAGATAGTGGCAGGCGTTGCCGAGGGCTGTGTTCAGTCCGGCGCCGCTCTCATCGGCGGAGAAACCGCGGAAATGCCCGGCTTCTATCCCATCGACGAATACGACCTCGCGGGCTTCTCGGTCGGCGTGGTTGACAAATCAAAGGTTCTTGACAAAAATTCAATGAAGGCGGGCGACGTTATAATCGCGCTCCCCTCAAGCGGCGTTCACTCAAACGGCTTCTCCCTCGTGCGTAAGGTGTTCGACATCGAAAACGCAGACCTCAAGGCTCCCCGTGCGGAGCTCGGCGGCAAGAGCCTCGGCGAAGCCCTTCTCACTCCTACCAAAATATACGTAAAGCCGATGCTCGCGCTCTTCGAGGCAGTTAAGGTAAAGGGCGTTTCTCACATCACGGGCGGCGGCTTCTACGAGAATATTCCGCGCAGCTTCCCCAAGGGACTCGGCGCAAAAATCAAAAAATCCGACGTAAAGGTTCTTCCCATCTTCGAGCTTATTGCCAAGGAGGGTAACATCCCCGAGCGCGATATGTACAACACCTATAATATGGGTGTCGGTATGAGTGTCGTCGTCTCCCGTGAGGATGCGGAGCGCGCACTTGAGGTTCTCCGCGCAAACGGCGAGGACGCGTACATCGTCGGCGAGGTTATCGAAAGCGACGAGGGCGTTGTTCTATGCTGACGGACGTTGCAAAAATCGCCGTGCTCGTCTCTGGCGGCGGAACGAATCTGCAGGCTCTTATTGATGCCGAGATATCCGGCATAATCAAAAGCGGTAAAATCACCCTCGTTATATCCAATAAATCCGGCGCATACGCCATAGAGCGCGCACACCGCGCAGGCATCGACACCCTCGTTATCGAGAAAAAGGCGTGCCGCGATGCCGAGGATTTCGAAGAGAAAATGATTGACGCGCTCGACTCGGCAGGTATAGACATCATAGTCCTTGCAGGCTTTATGTCCATTCTCTCCGAGCGCTTCACCTCGCACTATAAGGACAGAATAATCAACGTTCACCCCTCGCTTATACCGTCGTTCTGCGGTGCGGGCTTCTACGGACTCAGGGTTCACGAGGCGGCCCTCGCCTACGGCGTAAAGGTCAGCGGTGCCACCGTCCATTTCGTCAACGAGATTCCCGACGGCGGAAAAATAATAATGCAAAAGGCGGTAGAGGTGCGCGACGGTGATACTCCCGAGGTGCTTCAGAAAAGAATTATGGAGGAGGCAGAGTGGAAAATTCTCCCCCTTTCCTGCGAGCAGGTTTGCCGCACGGTAATAAATGAAAGGAACAAAAGAAATGGCTAACATATATGATATTGCATCACTTCCCGAGCTCCTCTCGGCTAACACATACCCCGGTCGCGGCATCGTAATCGGCAAAAGCTCCGACGGAAAATGCGCCGTCATCGCGTACTTCATAATGGGCAGAAGCGAGAACTCGCGCAACCGCGTGTTTACCGAAAGGGACGGTGAGATTTACACCGAGCCTCACGACTATTCCAAGGTTTCCGACCCCTCGCTCATCATCTATTCCGCAATCAGAAAAATCGGCAACCGCCTCATAGTAACCAACGGCGACCAGACCGATACCATATACGATTTTCTCTCAAGGGGAGAGGACTCCCGCGCCGCACTCCGCACACGCGAGTTTGAGCCCGACGCACCCAACCTCACCCCCCGTATCAGCGGTGTCCTCACCTTTGATAAGGGCGAGTTCACCTATGAAATGAGCATACTCAAGAGTATAGACGCGGAGGGAAGCGCCTGCAACAGATATTTCTTCGAGTACCCCGCGCTTGCAGGGCTCGGTCACTTTATTCACACCTACGTGACCGACGGCAACCCCATTCCCACCTTCCAGGGCGAGCCCGAGCGCGTTGCTATCCCCTCGGATATCGACGCATTTGCAGACTCGATATGGCAGAGCCTCAATGAGAGCAACAAAATCTCCCTCTACGTCCGCTACGTCAACCTTGAGAGCGGCGAGGAGCAGGCAAGACTTATAAATAAGAACGTGTAAAGGCGGAAAGAAAATGAAAGAATTTGAACTCAAATACGGCTGTAACCCCAACCAGAAGCCCTCGAAAATTTTTATGGCGGACGGCTCGGAGCTTCCCATTGAAATCCTCTCGGGCAGACCCGGCTACATCAATTTCCTCGACGCATTCAATTCCTGGCAGCTTGTGAAGGAGCTGAAGGCGGCAACAGGGCTCCCCTCGGCAACCTCGTTCAAGCACGTCAGCCCCACCTCCGCCGCGGTCGGCGTTAAGCTCTCCGACACGCTGAAGCGCGCCTGCTTCGTTGACGACATCGAGGGACTCGATGACTCGCCCCTCGCCTGCGCCTATGCGAGAGCGCGCGGCACTGACCGTATGTCCTCCTTCGGCGACTGGATAGCCCTCTCCGACGTCTGTGACAAAACCACCGCCCTCATAATCAAGCGCGAAATATCCGACGGCATCATAGCCCCCGGCTACACCGACGAGGCGCTCGAAATCCTCAAAACCAAGAAGAAGGGCAACTACAATATCGTTAAAATCGACCCCGATTACGTCCCCGCACCCATAGAGCATAAGGACGTTTTCGGCATGACCTTCGAGCAGGGAAGAAATAATTTTGAGATAAACAAAGAGCTTCTCTCGAATATCGTAACCGAGAATAAGGAGCTCACAGAGGAGGCGGCACGCGACCTTATCATCGCGCTCATCACCCTCAAATACACGCAGTCGAACTCGGTATGCTACGCATATCAGGGACAGGCTATCGGCGTTGGCGCAGGTCAGCAGTCGAGAATCCATTGCACCCGTCTTGCAGGCACCAAGGCAGATACCTGGCACCTCCGTCAGTGTGAGAAGGTCCTGAATCTCCCCTTCCTTCCCACCCTCTCCCGTCCCGACAGAGATAACGTCATAGACGGATACATCAACAAAAACGAGGAGGACGTGTGCGCCGACGGTGTATGGCAGAAGTACTTCACCGAGCAGCCCTCACCCCTCACGGCAGAGGAGGCACGCGAATACCTTGACGGCATAAGCGGTGTTTCGATAGGCTCCGACGCCTTCTTCCCCTTCAGCGACAATATAGAGCGCGCGAAGCGATCGGGCGTTTCGTATATAGCAGAGCCGGGCGGCTCCGTCCGCGACGACCTCGTAATCGAGGCGTGCAATAAGTACGGCATCGTAATGGCGTTCACGGGTATGCGCCTTTTCCACCACTGATATTTGAGGTAAGCTGATGAAGGTAATGGTAGTTGGCGGTGGCGGCAGAGAGCACGCCATCATAAAGAAAATTAAGGAAAACAAAAGCGTAAGCGAGATTTTCGCCCTTCCCGGTAACGGCGGTATGGCAGGTGATGCCACCCTCGTCCCGATAGGAGCGAAGGATATCGACGCTATATGCGAATTTGCAAAAGCGAACGGAATAGATTACGCCGTCGTCGCTCCCGACGACCCCCTCGTGCTCGGCTGTGTCGATAGGCTCGAGGAGCTCGGCATCCCCTGCTTCGGCCCCCGTGCCAATGCCGCGATAATCGAGGGCAGTAAGGTCTTTTCCAAGAATCTTATGAAGAAATACTCGATTCCCACCGCGGAGTACGAGGTCTTTGATTCGGCTGAGGCGGCGCTCGAATACGTAAAGGGCTGTAAAATCCCCACCGTTATCAAGGCGGACGGTCTCGCACTCGGCAAGGGTGTCGTTATCGCGATGACTCGCAAAGAGGCAGAGGACGCGGTGAAATCAATAATGCAGGACAAAAAATTCGGCGCGAGCGGAAACCGCATAGTAGTCGAGGAATTTCTCACGGGTCCCGAGGTTTCGGTCCTTGCCTTCACCGACGGCAAGTGTGTTAAGCCTATGATTTCCTCTATGGACCACAAGCGCGCACACGACGGCGACGAGGGTCTTAATACGGGCGGAATGGGCACCGTTGCACCCAACCCCTATTACACCGCGGACATAGCCGCCGAATGTATGGATAGGATATTTCTCCCCACCGTAAACGCTATGAACGCCGAGGGCAGAGCCTTCAAGGGCTGTCTTTATTTCGGTCTTATGCTCACCCCCGACGGCCCCAAGGTTATAGAATATAATTGCCGCTTCGGTGACCCCGAAACTCAGGTCGTGCTTCCGCTTCTCGAATCCGACCTTCTCACCGTTATGCAGGCTGTAACCGATGAAACCCTGGGGGCGTGTGAAGTTAAATTTTCCGATAAGAGCGCCTGTTGCGTAATTATGGCGTCTGACGGCTACCCCGAAAGGTACGCCTCGGGCTTTGAAATCACTATCCCCGAGGATATCGCGGACTCGGTGTTCGTCGCAGGAGCCAGGCTCGACGGCACACGGCTTCTCACCGCGGGCGGCAGAGTTCTCGGAGTGAGCGCAGTTGAGCCGACTCTCGAGGGGGCAATCGCCTCGGCTTACGGCAGAGTAGAGAAAATCAGCTTTGAAAACGCATTCTACCGCCGCGACATCGGTGCGCGCGCAATGAAGGCAATAAAAGAAAGGAAGGCGTAAGAGAATGGTATATCGCATCTACGTAGAAAAAAAGTGCGGCCTTGACAACGAGGCGACAGCTCTTAAAAATGAAATATCCACCTTTCTCGGTATTAAAAGCGTTGAAAGAGTAAGAATAATCAACCGCTACGACGCGGAAAACATCACCGAGGAGCTCTTTGATTACGCGGTCGGCACCGTGTTCTCCGAGCCCCAGCTTGACAACGTGTACCGCGCGCTTGATACCGACGGAGCAGTGGTTTTCGCCACCGAATACCTGCCGGGACAGTTCGACCAGCGCGCCGATTCCGCCGCGCAGTGCATACAGCTCATATCGCAAGGCGACAAGCCCCACGTCGCGAGCGCGAGAGTATATATGCTCTACGGCAGCATCACCGACGGTGAGCTTGCAAAAATCAAAAAGCACGTAATCAACCCCGTCGAATCCCGCGAGGCGTCCCTCGAGCCGAAGGACACTATAAAAATCGAATACACCATTCCCACCACCGTAAAGGTTCTCGAGGGCTTCCTTGACCTCGACGAGTCGGGGCTCTCGGATTTTATCGCCTCGTACGGTCTTGCGATGGATATTGACGATATAAAATTCTGTCAGGCGTACTTCAAAACCGAGGGAAGATGCCCGACGATAACCGAGATAAAGATGATCGACACCTACTGGTCGGATCACTGCCGTCACACAACCTTTCTCACCACCATCGACAGCGTGAGCTTTGAGGACGAGCTGCTTGATAGGGCGTATCGCGACTACCTCGCGGCAAGAGAGTCGATAGGCAGAACCAAGCCGCAGAACCTTATGGACATCGGCACAATAGCGGCAAAATGCCTTCGTAAGCTCGGTAAGCTCGATAAGCTTGACGAATCAGAGGAAATCAATGCCTGCACTGTAAAAATTGAGGTCGAGGCAGACGGTGTGAAGGAGCCGTGGCTTCTCCTTTTCAAGAACGAAACCCACAACCACCCCACCGAAATCGAGCCCTTTGGCGGTGCGGCAACCTGCATCGGCGGCGCGATTCGCGACCCCCTTTCGGGACGCTCCTACGTCTATGCGGCAATGCGCCTTACGGGCGCCGCAGACCCGACTAAGCCCATCGAGGAAACCCTCCCCGGTAAGCTCCCCCAGCGTAAGATAGTCACCACAGCCGCGGCAGGCTACTCCTCCTACGGCAACCAGATAGGTCTTGCAACGGGTATAGTTGACGAAATATATCACGACGGCTACGCCGCAAAACATATGGAGGTCGGCGCGGTTATCGCCGCCGCACCCGAGGCAAACGTACGCCGCGAGTGTCCCTCAGACGGTGACCTCGTCATTCTTCTCGGCGGCAGAACCGGCCGCGACGGCTGCGGCGGTGCAACAGGCTCGTCGAAATCGCACAACCTCAAATCACTCGAGAGCTGCGGAGCCGAGGTTCAGAAGGGTAACGCCCCCGAGGAAAGAAAGCTTCAGCGTCTGTTCAGAAATCCCACCGTTTCGCGTATGATAAAGAGATGTAACGACTTTGGCGCGGGCGGTGTATCGGTTGCCATCGGCGAGCTTGCCGACGGTCTTGACATCGACCTTAACGCAGTTCCCAAGAAGTACGAGGGCCTTGACGGCACCGAGCTTGCCATCTCCGAATCGCAGGAGAGAATGGCGGTGGTTATCGAGCCCGAAAACCGCGAAGCCTTCCTCGCTCTTGCAGAGAGCGAAAACCTCGAGGCAACCGTGGTTGCCGTTGTAAAGGCAGAGAAAAGACTCACTATGAGATGGAACGGCGCGGTTATCTGCGACATCAGCCGCGAGTTCTTGAATTCCAACGGCGCGGAAAAGCATATAAGCATCGAGGCACCCAAGGTTGAGAGCATTGAAAAGGCTCTGCCCGAGAGCTTCACCGAGGGTATGATGGCGGTAGCAGAGGGACTCAACACCTGCTCCAAGCGCGGACTTTCGGAGCGCTTCGACAGTACCATCGGCGCAGGCACCGTGCTTATGCCCTTCGGCGGCAAGTATCAGCGCACTCCGATTCAGGCAATGGTACATAAAATCTCTATGGAGGAAAAGCATACCTCCGACGTATCCTTTATGTCCTGGGGCTACAACCCCGACCTCTCCACTGCGAGCCCCTACCACGGCGCGTATATGGCGGTTGTGGAGTCGGTCAGCAAGCTTATTGCAACGGGCGCAGATTTTAAGGATACCTACCTCACCTTCCAGGAATACTTTGAAAAGCCTATGAAGGACCCGAAAAGATGGGGCAAGCCCCTCGCCGCCCTGCTCGGCGCGTTCAAGGCGCAGATGGAGCTCGGCGTTGCCGCTATCGGCGGTAAGGACTCTATGAGCGGTACCTTCGAGAATATCGACGTCCCCCCCACTCTCATCTCCTTTGCCGTCACCACCGACAAGGCGGAGAACGTAATCTCCCCCGAGTTCAAGAGGAGCGGCTCGCGTGTGGTTCTTCTCACACCCGAATACGACGAGCACGGCATTCCCGTAACAGACTCGCTTCTCGCCCTCTTTGACAGAGTGACCGCTCTTATGCGCACGGGCAAGGCTCTTTCTGCGTACACCGTGACCTACGGCGGCGTTTGTGAGGCAGTGCTCAAGATGTCTATGGGTAACGGCTTCGGCTTCAGCTTCGACAGTGCGCTCACCCTTCGAGAGCTGTTCGGCAGACTCTACGGCTCCTTCGTCCTTGAGGTAACAGAGGACGTCGGCGGCACGCTCGTCGGCTACGTCACCGAGGAGCAGAAATACACCTATGGCGACGAAAAACTCGACACGGGTGCCGTTATAAGCGCCTACGAGGGCAAGCTCGAGCCCATTTACCCCTGCAATATCAAATCGGCGGAGCAGAAGCCTGAAACGGTATCCCATACCGCCACAGCGCGCCGCGCCCCCGCAATCAAATGTGCAAAGCCGAGAGTGCTTATCCCCGTATTCCCCGGCACCAACTGTGAGTACGATTCCGCGAAGGCGGTTCGCGACGCCGGTGCCGAGCCCGAAATATTCGTTATCAATAACCTCACCGCAGACGGAGTCAAGAGGAGCGCGGACACCTTCGCGGAAAAAATCAAATCCGCACAGGCAATCTTCGTTCCGGGCGGCTTCTCGGGCGGCGACGAGCCCGACGGCTCGGGCAAGTTCATTACCGCATTCTTCCGCGGCGCAGGCGTAAAGGCGGCAGTAACCGACCTGCTTGACAACCGCGACGGTCTTATGTGCGGTATCTGTAACGGCTTCCAGGCTCTTATTAAGCTCGGACTTCTCCCCTTCGGCAAAATCATAGACACCGACGAGAGCTGTCCCACCCTCACCTTCAACAATATCGCGCGCCACCAGTCCAAGATTGTGAGAACGCGCATCGCCTCCAATATGTCCCCCTGGCTTGCGGAGTGCGAGGTCGGTGAGATATACAACGTGCCAATCTCTCACGGAGAGGGCAAATTCCTCGCCACCGATGAGGTGATAGCGCAGCTTATCGCAGGCGGTCAGATAGCAACACAGTACGTTGATATGGACGGCGCGGCAACCTATGACGTAGCCTACAACCCCAACGGCTCCGCCCTTGCAATCGAGGGTATCACCTCGGCTGACGGCAGAGTGTTCGGTAAAATGGGTCACTCCGAGCGTATCGGCGACGGTCTGTACCGCAACGTATACGGCGAATACGACATCAAGATGTTCAAATCTATGGTTAAGTATTTCAAATAAAATCAAAGCAAAAATGCAGAAGCTCGCGCTTCTGCATTTTTATTATCCGCGCCAAAACAGCCGGATTTAAATATTTTTATAGAATAAGTATATAATAAAATCAATGTTCTATTGACAAATTGACTGCGTTTTGATATATTATAAGCAATTTTTATATGTACGTTTAGGGAGAATTTTTATGAACACGAAAATTTTAAAGCTTCTTGAAAAGGATGCGCGTATAAGCGTAAGCGATATTGCCGCGGCACTCGGCATCAGCTCAGCCGAGGTCGAGGGTAGAATAGGCGAAATGGAGGAGCAGGGCATAATACGCGGCTATCGGTGCGTAGTAGACGGCGAGAAGCTCGGCGAGGATACGGTCAGCGCAATAATCGAGCTGAAGGTAGTTCCCAAGGCGGAGCTCGGCTTTGAGGACGTGGCAGAAAAAATATCTCATTTTCCCGAGGTCGAGTCGGTCTATCTTATGTCCGGAGCCTGCGACCTCATTGTTGTAGTCAGGGGCAAGACCTTCCGTCAGGTGTCCGATTTCGTTGCGAAGGAGCTTGCGACGATAGAGAACGTTACCTCTACCGCAACGCAGTTTATAATGCGCAGATACAAGGACTACGGCACCGAGCTTTTCGGCACAGACGATGACGAAAGGAGCCGCGTTTCGCTATGATAGATTACTCAAGGGTTCTCTCACGCACAGTAACAGAGATGAAGCCGTCGGGTATCCGTAAATTTTTCGATATTGCAAATACAATGGACGGGGTAATATCTCTCGGCGTCGGCGAGCCCGATTTCCGCACCCCGTGGCAGATACGCTCTGCGGCTATCCGCTCGCTTGAGAAGGCTCGCACCCGCTATACCTCGAACCGCGGCCTTGACGAGCTTCGCCGCGAAATCTCGTGCTATAACCTGCGCAAATACGGCGTAGAGTACGACCCGATGGGCGAGGTTCTCGTAACCGTCGGCGGCAGTGAGGCAATAGATATGGCAGTCCGCGCCCTCGTAAGCCCGGGCGACGAGGTGATAATTCCGCAGCCCTCGTACGTTTGCTACGAGCCTATAACCCGTCTTGCAGGCGGCACGCCCGTAATCGTTAATACCAAGGCGGAAAACGGCTTCAAAATCACCCCCGACGAGCTTCGCGCCGCAATCAGTGAAAAAACGAAGGCGCTCATTCTCCCATACCCCTCAAACCCCACGGGCGCGATTATGGAGAGGGAGGATATAGCCCTGCTTGCCGAGGTGCTTCGCGATACCGATATTATGGTCATCTCCGACGAGATTTACGCCGAGCTTACCTTCGGCGGCATAAGGCACACCACAGTGTCCTCGGTTGAGGGAATGCGCGAGCGCACGGTAGTCATAGGCGGATTTTCAAAGGCGTTTTCAATGACGGGCTGGCGACTCGGCTACGCCCTCGGCCCCGAGCCCGTGCTCTCCGAGATAACCAAAATTCATCAGTATGCAATAATGTGCGCCCCAACCACCTCGCAATACGCGGCAATAGAGGCACTGCGCTCCTGCGACGAGGCGGTGGAGGCGATGGTGGAGGAATACGACGCAAGACGAAAAATAATAGTCAACGGCTTCAACGAAATAGGGCTTGAGTGCCGTGAGCCGAGAGGCGCATTTTACGCCTTTCCGAGCATCAGAAAAACAGGGCTAACCTCGGAGGAGTTTTGCGAAAGGCTCCTCTATTCAAAAAAGGTCGCCGTTGTCCCCGGCACCGCCTTCGGCGAATCGGGCGAGGGCTTTATACGAGCCTCATACTGCTACTCTCTCACTCATATAAGAGAGGCGCTCCGCAGAATAAAAGAGTTCCTCAATGAGCTCGAATTTGAGAAAAATGCTCAAAAATAGGTGCAAAAATCGGGTTATTTCTCCAAAATTTAGTGAACAAACTGTTAATAAGCTATGAAATTGACTTGTCAAACATTTTAAAAGGTGTTAAAATTCTCCTTGTATCAATTTAAAGGAGTCGGAGTATGAAATACTACATTCTGTACAATCCACTTGCAGGCAACAAGACCTGCGAAGAAAAAATCAACGTGTTAAAGGAGAAGTACGGTGAGAGCGCGGAGTGCATTGATTTGACGGGGATGACCGATTACAAGGCGTTTTTCTCCGCACTTGACAAGGAGGACGTAATAATCCTTGCAGGCGGCGACGGAACTATAAATCACTTCGTAAACGACACCGTCGACATTGAGATAGAGAACGACGTTCTGTACTACGCCGCAGGCACGGGCAACGATTTTCTCCGCGATATAGAGGTAACCGATACAACCGAGCCCTTCTCAATCAAAAAGTATATAACCAATCTCCCCACCGTCACCGTGAACGGCAAAACCCACCGCTTCATCAACGGAGTAGGCTACGGCATAGACGGATACTGCTGTGAGGTCGGAGATAAGCTCCGCGCGTCCGACAGCGACAAGCCGATAAATTATACCGCAATCGCTATCAAGGGCGTCCTTTTTCACCACAAGCCCGCAAACGCCACCGTCACTGTCGACGGCGTAAAGCGCGAGTTCAAGAAGGTGTGGATAGCCCCCACGATGAACGGCAGATACTACGGCGGCGGTATGATGGCAACCCCCGAGCAGCAGAGGCTCTCCGAGCCTCACGAGGTAACGCTCATGGTCTGGCACACCGCCGGCAGACTCAGAACGCTTATGGCATTCCCCGCAATCTTCAAGGGCGAGCACCTGAAAAACAGCTTTATCGAAACCTTCAAGGGCAAGGAAATAACGGTTGAATTTGACCGCCCCACCGCCCTGCAGATAGACGGCGAAACCGTCCTCGGAGTAACATCTTATACAGTAAAGGCATAATAAAAAACGGAAGCAGCTGCTTCCGTTTTTTCTATTCCTCAAATAACGAGCCCTGTCGGTAGCCCTTGCCGATGAGCTCGGAGCGTATCGCCTCGAGGACTGCGTTTTTATCGCTGTTCCATTCGGGTGCTATGAGCAAATCGCGCGGACAGTCGCCCGTTAGTCTGTGTATAACCGTGTCCTCGGGTAGACGAGCAACGGCATACGCCGCCGCCTCAGCAAAATCCGAAAGGGTGGGGGGCGTGTAACGTTTTTCGCCGTACATTTCTGCGAGCCGCGTGCCGTGCATAACGTAGATGGAGTGTATTTTTACCCCGAAAACGCCAAGGGACGCAAGGTAATCTGCCGTTTTTCTGTAAGCCTCTCGGCTCTCGCCCGGCAGACCGAATATTACGTGCACCACAACGGGTATTCCGTGAGCTTTGAGCATCGCGAGTGCCGACTCAAAGGTCGAAAGGGGATAGCCGCGATTGATAAGCCGCGCAGTTTCGTCGCTCACCGTCTGAAGCCCGAGCTCGACCCATACCTCGCGCTCCTTTTGGTATTCCTCGAGCAGAGAGCAGATCTCCTCGCTTATGCAGTCGGGACGCGTCCCTATGGAAAGTATCCTTATTCTGTCGTCAACGAGGGCGGCGTCATACCTCTCTTTAAGAACCTCGACGGGCGCGTAGGTGTTGGTGAAATTCTGAAAATACGCAATAAAGCCGTCGTCCGCCGCCGCGCCCGAGCACGCCGCGCGCACCTGCTCGCCAATCGAGGCGGTGGGGTCTATGTGCTCGCCCGCGCCTCTCTCTCCGCAAAAGACACAGCCACCCGTGCCGCATTTTCCGTCGCGATTCGGGCAGGAAAAGCCGCCGTCAATGCATATTTTTTTGAGCCTTTTTCCGTACCGCTCGCGCAGGTAGGTGCTGAGATTGTAGTAAAGCATTTTCCCTCCCGAAATAATTTATACCTAATTGTACCACATTTGCGCCGCTTTTTCAACTTTTTCGTATATAATTTTTAAACGAAGGAAAACTAACGGTGACAGCGGAAAAAGAGTATCCGCTATTACCAAAGAAAAGCGAGGTAAAAAAATGAAGGATAAGAAAAACGTTACCAAGGATTCCACCCCGAGCAAATACAGGGGCGCACAGGGCGACAACGCAATCCCCGGCGTGAACACTCCCGGTGTGGAGCTCCCCGCGTTCAATCCCCCCGTTCCCAACCGCGCCTGGACCGCGCTCAAAAACGGCAAGGACATTGACGCCCTCACCCCCGAGGAAAAGCGCAATCTTTATCTCGGTAGGGACAGCATAAACTAATTTTACCCCCGCGGATTTATTCGCGGGGAATTTTATCGCGGTTATTGATTTTTTATTCTCGGTATTGTATAATAAGCAAAAAGATATATCTTGAAGGGAGCCTGTATGCTACACGAGATTATTTCACTTGACAAAAACAACCCCACGGTAACTCTTGAGGTCTTTGCATATACCGACGGCGAGCCGAGAGATGCTATGCTCGTAATCCCGGGCGGCGGCTACGGCACCGTCTGCTCCGACAGAGAGGGTGAGCCGATAGCGCTCGCATTTCTTGAGCGCGGCGTGAATGCCTTCGTTCTCACATACAGAGTCGGTAAGGGGCATAACTTCCCCGAGCAGCTGACCGATGCGGCACGTGCGGTCGCGTACATCAGGGAGAATGCGGAAAGATACGCCCTGCGCGACGGCAGAGTTTTTACCGTCGGCTTCTCTGCGGGCGGTCACCTCTCGGGCACGCTTGCGACGAGATATAAATACGCGGAAAGACTGCTCGGCTTGCCCGAAAATTTGACACGCCCCACGGGCTCGGTCTATGCCTACCCCGTTGTAAGCGCTATGTGTCCCACCCACGGCTCGAGCTTTGAAAACCTCTCCGGCAAGCCGCTCGCGGAGTTCACCGACGAGGACGTAAGGCTCTATTCGTTAGAGGAGCACGTTACCAAAAACACGCCCCCTGCATTTATTTGGCATACCGCCACCGACGAGATAGTGCCCGTCTGCGGCTCGCTCCTGCTTGCCAATACGTACATCAACGCAGGTGTCAGCGTTACGCTCCACGTCTATCCGTACGGCACTCACGGCGTCGCCCTCGGCAACGAAATTACCGCAAACGGCAATAAGGAGTGGCTCCAGCCTCTCGCCGAAGGCTGGGTTGATTACGCAGTCGCGTGGATGAGTACGGTTTAAGGCTTTAAAATACTGCGCATACTTGACTTTTGCCAAAAAATACTATATAATATATTGGATATATAAAAAATAAGGAAGGGTGAAACCAAAATGGAAAGAACCTATATAAAGGACGTTACCCCCGGCACGCATCGCGTACAGGGCTTCGTTGAGAATTTCCGCAACAAAAAGAATATGGCGTTTATCGTCGTAAAGGACATTACCGGCAAGCTTCAGGTAACTGTTATAAAAGAGGAGCATCCCGAGATGCTCGAGCTGCTCGACAAGCTCACTATTCACTCGGTTGTCAGCTTTGAGGGAGAGGTCGTTGCCAGCGAATACGTAAAGCTCGGCGGCAAGGAGATGTACCCCACCTCGATGAAAATCGAATCGGTAGCCGAAGCGCTTCCCATAAAGGACGACTCCGACATCGACGTAAAAATGGATTACAGATGGATTGACCTTCGCCGCGATGCAAACCATCTTATGATTCGTCTGCAAACCACCTTCACGGCGGCTCTGCGCGAATTCCTGGTTGAGAGAAATTTCGTGGAAATCCACACCCCCAAGCTTATCGGCGCGGCAAGCGAGTCGGGCTCGGATGTTTTCTCGGTAAAATATTTCGATACCACCGCATACCTCGCGCAGTCGCCCCAATTCTATAAGCAGATGGCAATGGCATCTGGACTTGAGCGCATATTTGAAACAGGCCCCGTATTCAGAGCCGAAAAATCCTACACCAATAAGCACGCGACAGAGTTCACAGGCTTCGACCTCGAGTTTTCCTACATCGACAGCTTCGAGGACGTTATGAAGATGGAGGAGGAGCTTCTCGCCTACGCGCTTGAAAAGGTAAAGGCGGCACACGGCGAGGAAATCAAGGAGCTCTTCGGGCTCGATGTTATAGTTCCCGCGCTTCCTTTCCCCAGAATGAAGCTCGCCGACGTTTATGCAGAGCTTGAGGCAAGATACGGCTACACCGTACCGGATGAGCTTAAGGGCGACCTCACCACCGAGGCAGAGCGTATGTGCAAGCAGCTCTCGATGGATATGTTCGGTCACGAGTTCCTCTTCATAACCGATTACGCGGCGGCAGAGCGCGCCTTCTACCATATGAGAGACGAGCGTGGCGTACCCTGTGGCTACGACCTTATCTGGCGCGGTGTTGAAATCACCACGGGCGCACAGCGTGAGCACAGATACGAGGTGCTCAAGGCACAGGCGGCAGAGAAGGGGCTTGATGAGGACGTTAAATTCTACCTCGAATTCTTCAAGTACGGCTGTCCCCCTCACGGCGGCTTCGGCCTCGGTATCGACCGTATGACAATGCTCTTCCTCGGTATGTCAATTAAAGAGGTGCAGTTCCTCTTCCGCGGTCCCAACCGTCTTACTCCGTAATCAAAAATACTCAAAAATATAATAAAACAAAGAAAAAGGATGATAATGGAATATGAAAATCGCACTTATTAACGAAAACAGCCAGGCTGCTAAAAACGCTCTTATCTGCGACACTCTTAAGAAGGTTGTAGAGCCCCTCGGCCACGAGGTACATAACTACGGAATGTACTCCGCAGAGGACAAGGAGCAGCTCACCTACGTTCAGATAGGCATTCTTGCCGCAACCCTTCTCAACTCCGGCGCTTGCGATCTCGTAATCACCGGCTGTGGCACCGGCGAGGGCGCAATGCTCGCCTGCAACTCCTTCCCCGGAGTTCTTTGCGGTCACGTGGTTGACCCCACCGACGCATATCAGTTCACACAGGTAAACAACGGTAACGCTATCTCTATGCCCTTTGCAAAGGGCTGGGGCTGGGGCTGTGAGCTCAACCTTCAGTACGTTTTTGAGAAGCTTTTCGTTTCCGAATGGGGCCTTGGCTATCCTCGTGAAAGAGCAGTTCCCGAGCAGAGAAACAAGAAGATACTCGACGAGGTTAAAAAGGTTACTCACACCGATATGATATACATACTCGAAAACCTCGACAGAGAGCTTGTAAAGGGTGCTCTCGGCGGTGCTAAATTCGCGGAGCTCTTCTTTGCAAACTGCAAGGACGAAAAAATCGCAGAGTGCGTTAAGAGAATTCTCGCATAATGCTCGCTTTATGGGTTGCCCTGCGCAGCCCATAAATTCTTTTGAAAGGAATTTCTATGGAAATAGCCTCTAATATAGTTTTTAACGTCGGCTTGCTCTTTATTATGATGATACCCGGTATCATAATCAACAAATGCAAGCTCGCAGACGGCGCCTTCGGTAAGGGAATATCAAATCTCGTTCTTTACGTTGCGCAGCCGGCGCTCATATTCCTCGCCTATCTGAAGGAATACAGCTATACCGTACTGATAAACTCGCTTGTGGTGCTTCTGCTCTCGGTTATCGCGCACGGCATCTTCTGCCTCGCGCTCCTCTTCTTCCGCAAGACCACGGAGGACAGGCAGAGAATGCTTCGCTTCGCTACGATATTCTCGAACGCGGCGTTTATGGGTATCCCCCTCATCACTGCGGTTCTCGGCGCGGAATACACCATCTATGCATCAATCTACAATATAACCTTCAATATGTTCTTATGGACGCTCGGCGTTCATATCTGCACGGCAGGCAACACCCTTGACGACGGCACGGTGCTGAAAAGTGAGGCATCGCCCAAAAAGGCGCTCCTTCACCCCGTTACCATCGCCGCCGCGCTCGGACTAGTATTTTTCTTCCTGCCGATTCACAGCTACGTGCCCGAAATTATCGACAAGAGTCTTAATATGGTCGCCAACCTCGTCGCTCCGCTCTCGATGCTCGTGCTCGGACTCCGAATTGCCGAAATCGACCTGAAGGGCGCCACCCGTGTGAAGAAAAACGAGGGCACCGACGCGAAGAATGCGGACTGTAATACACCCAAAACGCCCTCATTCTTTGCCGATATAAACCTCTACGTCTTCATAGGCTTGAGGCATTTCATAATGCCCGCCCTCGTGATAGGCGCGATAGCACTCTTGAAGCTTGTCGGACTCCCGATTGACAGCGAGATAACCACCGTCGTAGTCATTATGGCGTCAGCCCCCGCCGCATCAAGCGCGGCAATGTTCGCGGAAAAATACGATTGCGATGCGGCGTACGTATCGAAGCTCGTAGCATTTTCTACCATAATATCCATAGCGAGTATGCCGCTTATGTCAATGCTCGCAAGTCTCGTATAGGAGGTAATTATGGAGCTCTTATATCTCATAGAAAAGATCAGAACCCCGTTTCTCGATTGGTTCTTCTCACTTATAACCCATCTCGGCGAGGAAACCGTCTTTCTCGTGCTCGCCATTTTCTTCTTCTGGTGCGTGAGCAAGCGTGAGGGCTATTACATCCTCACCGTAGGACTCGTCGGCACTGTTGTAAACCAGCTTCTGAAGCTCGCCTTCAGAATACCTCGCCCTTGGGTGAAGGACCCGAGCTTCACCATAGTCGAAAGCGCAAGAGCAGAGGCAACCGGCTACTCCTTCCCGTCGGGTCACACGCAGAACGTTGCAGGTACCCTCGGCGGTGTCGGCAGATACTCGAAGTCCCTACCCGTGCGAATTATTTCGATAGCCCTCATAGTCCTCGTGGCGTTTTCCCGTATGTATCTCGGCGTTCACACGCCTCTTGACGTCGGCGTCTCACTCATAGTCGCGGCAGTTCTCGTATTCGGTCTTTACCCGATGTTCAAAACCGAGGAGCGCTTCGAGAAATTTATGCCCTACGTCGTCCTCGGCTCGCTCTTGCTCTCAATAGCCTTCCTTATGTATTTCCCGCTCTTCTCGGACGGCGCACACGAGGCAGAAAACCTCGCCAGCGGAATGAAGAACGCATTCACCCTTGCAGGCTGTACCGCAGGACTTGCGATAGTGTATGCTCTTGACTCGAAATACATCAAATTCGATACCAAGGCACCCTGGTACGCGCAGATAATCAAGCTCGTTGTCGGCCTTGGTGTAATCATCGGAATCAAGGTTGGACTTTCCTCACCCCTCGTATCCCTGTTCGGAAACGAGTACATCGCCCGTATGGTGCGCTACCTTCTTATCGTTCTTTTTGCAGGTGCCGTATGGCCCCTTACCTTCAAATACTTTGCAAAAATGAGGATAAAGCCCCTTGATACCTTCGGCGCGTGGGTAGCCTCGATTTTCAAAAAACGCGACACGGATACCGCCCAAGCCGAAAATAAGTAAATAATTGTTTACCTAAAAAAGCGCGAGTCGAGAGGCTCGCGCTTTTGGTTTTTTGCCCCGACAGCTCAAAAAAGGAAAAATTTCCCTAACCCCTTTACTTTTAAAAATATTTGTGCTATAATATGTGCGATACGCATGCGGTCACGCACATAACACGCTACATAAAGGAAACACGGCAAAAGATGAAATGCCCCATTTGTAATTTTCAGGATTCCAGAGTTCTTGACTCCCGCCCCGTTGACGACGGCGCAAGCATAAAGCGCCGCCGCGAGTGCCCATCCTGCGGCAGACGGTTTACCACCTACGAGGTTGTCGATACCGTTCCGATCACCGTCATCAAGCGCGACGGACGTCACGAATTTTTCGATAAGCATAAGCTCATAATCGGCATAATGCGCGCCTGCCAGAAGCGCGGCGTAGATGCGGAGGGAATCGCCCTTTCAATCGAATCGGAGCTTCAGAACTCGCTCGTCACCGAGATAAAGTCCGCCGACATCGGCGAGATGGTGCTTGAAAGACTCCGCGACGTCGACATAGTTTCATACATACGCTTTGCCTCGGTCTACCGCGAGTTCCGCGACATTGACGCCTTTGCCGAGGAGATACGCGCGCTTAACCGCCGCAACAAGAAGAGAAATTCCGAAAAGAAGGACTGAATATGATTAAGAGTATGACCGCCTTCGGCAGAGCAAAGCTCGAGGGCGAGGATAAGGATATAACGGTTGAAATCAAGAGCGTCAATTCAAGGTATTTCGACTGCTCGGTTAAATTGCCGAGAGCCTACATCTTCCTTGAGGAGCGCATCAAATCACACGTCCAGCACAACGCAATAGCACGCGGCAAGGTTGACGTTTACATAACAGTGGACGATCACACCTCGGGCGTTGGCGCCGTCGGTATTGACGAGGCGTTTGCCGAGAGCTACGTAGCCGCGCTCCGCACCCTGCGCGACAGATTTTCGCTGAAGGACGATATTTCGGTTATGACCGTCGCGCAGAACCGCGATATTTTCACCTACGATAAGCCCGAGGAGGACCTCGAGGCAGAATGGGAGCGCTTCCGCACCGTGCTCGATATGGCGATAGCGGGGTACGTACAGATGCGTACCGTCGAGGGTGAGAAGGCGGCGTCAGACATCACGGCGAAAATCGAGCTCGTCCGCTCCTATGCCGACACGGTTGAGAAAATCTCGCACGAGGACACCGTGGGCTACCGCGACAAGCTTGAAGCACGGCTGCGAAATATTCTTGCCGACAACGCGGTTGCCATTGACGAGAACCGCCTGCTTACCGAATGTGCCGTCTGGGCTGACAAAATCGCAATAGACGAGGAGCTTGTACGGCTTCGCTCGCACTTCGGCGCCTTTTACGATATACTTGCTCTTCCCGAGCCCTCGGGCAGAAAGCTCGATTTTCTTATGCAGGAGCTGAACAGGGAGACCAACACCATCGGCTCAAAGTGCAACAACGCTAAGATAGCGAGAATCGTCGTGGATATGAAGGGCGAGCTCGAGAAAATACGCGAGCAGGTGCAGAACATAGAGTAATCGGAGGAGAATATGAAATTCATAAACATCGGCTTCGGAAATATGGTTTCCGCAAACAGAATAGTAGCCATCGCGGGCCCCGATTCCGCCCCGATCAAAAGGCTCGTACAGGATGCCAAGGAGGACGACAGAGTAATCGACGTTTCCTGCGGCAGAAGAACGAGAGCGGTTATAATCACCGACTCCGACCACGTAATCCTTTCCGCAATACAGGCGGAAACCATAACCAACCGTCTTGCCAGCGATACCGCTCTTGACGACGAGGATCCCGAGGAATAATAACGACTTACCAAAAGAAAGTGAGATAGAAAAATGATTTATCCTACCATTGAACAGCTTGCAAAGGGCGAATTCAACCGCTACGAGCTCGTAGTCGGCGTGGCAAAATGCGCGCGCCTCGTAACCGACGAGTACGTCGATATGAAGGCAAAGGCACAGAAAATGATCGACAACCACGAAACCGAGAAATCTCTCTCGGCGCTTATCGCTCCCGAATACAAGGATCAGAAGGCGGTAAAGATTGCAATAGCAAGACTCGTTGACGGAAAATACAGAATGGTCCGTCCCGAAAACAAGTAAGAAATCGAAAACAGGTAAAGGGGAGGTGTGATACGGATGCTCTGCGAGGTATATATCTTTGATGCGCCCTATCACATAGACCGCCCCTTTGATTATTCCCCGATACCCGATGCAGTGCGCGGCGCAGTCGTCCGCGTCCCCTTCGGCAGGGCAAACAAGCTTCGGCTTGGAGTCGTCACCGCCGTCAAGGAGGGTGATGCAGGGGAAGGTATAAAGCCCGTGCATTCGGTCCTCACCGACCGCCCCGCCTTTACGGAGGAAATGCTCGGGCTATGCTTGTTTTTGAAGGATTACACCCTCTGTACCTTTGGTGAGGCGGCTCGCGCCATACTCCCCCCGGGAGCGCTCACGGGCTCCTTCAACGTCAAATACTCCAAATCCTGCCGTCTGAAGCTCACGGGTGAGGAAGCGGCAGCGCTCCTTCTTGCTAAGGGCAGGGCAGGCATTCGCAGTGAGGGGCAGAGAAGGGTGATATCCTACCTTTCGGACATCACCACAGCAGACTATAATCTCGTGCGCACACTGCCCGGCGTCACCTCACAGCATATAGCCGCCCTCGCGGAAAAGGGCATAATCGAGATAGATTCAAGCGAGCAGATAAGGAATCCCTACGCGGAATACGCGCGCGAGCGCGATACCTCGCCCATAAACCTTACCCCCGCGCAAACGGCGGCATATTCGACGGTGGAGGCTCTGTACCTTGAAAACGCTCCGCGCGCCGCACTTCTTTACGGCGTTACGGGAAGCGGCAAAACCAAGGTTATAATGAAGGCTATCGACAGGGTTATAGAGGACGGAAAAAGCATCATAATGATGGTGCCGGAAATCGCCCTGACTCCCCAGACCGTCAGCATCTTCTGTAAGCGCTACGGCGAGCGCGTCGCGGTGATACATTCCTCTCTCTCGAACGGAGAGCGGCTCGACGCCTGGCGCAGAATCAAAAGGGGTGAGGTTGACCTCGTTATCGGCACTCGCTCGGCGGTGTTTGCGCCGCTCGATAACCTCGGTATGATAGTAATAGACGAGGAGCACGAGCATACCTATAAATCTGAAAGCGACCCGAAATACCACGCGCGCGACGTAGCCGCCTACCGCGCAGGCAAAAATAACGCGCTTATGCTTCTGGCATCGGCAACCCCGTCGGTCGAAAGCTTTCATAAGGCGGAAACGGGCAAATATACCCTCGTGCCGCTCCGCGAGCGCTACGGCGGCTTCCGCCTGCCCGACGCAGTTATCGTCGATATGCGCGAGGAGCTCAGGCTCGGCAATATAACCCCCATAAGCGAAAGACTGCTTCACTCACTCGAGGAGGTAAGAGACAACGGCAAGCAGGCGATACTCTTCCTCAACCGCCGCGGCTATAACAGTCAGATAAGCTGTAAGGAATGCGGCGAGGTAATCAGCTGTCCGCGCTGCTCGGTGTCACTCACCTATCACACGGCAGGACGCGGCGGCAAGCTTCTTTGCCACCTTTGCGGACACACAGAGCCGACACCGCGCACCTGCCCGTCCTGTTCGGCAGACAGGCTCTCCTTCCTCGGCTTCGGCACGCAGAAGGTCGAGGGCGCCCTCGGTGAATATCTTGAGGATATGCGCGTTATGAGAATGGACGCGGACACCACGGGCGGTAAGCAGGCGTATGACAGAATGACCGACGAATTCAGAAGCGGTGAATACGATATACTTCTCGGCACTCAGATGGTGGCAAAGGGACACGATTTCCCGAACGTCACACTCGTCGGCGTGGTGCTCGCGGATACCTCGCTTTACTTAAGCGACTTCCGCGCCTCTGAAAAAACCTTCTCGCTCTTGACTCAGGTTATCGGTAGGGCAGGACGCGCAAGCGACAACGGCGTAGCCGTTATCCAGACCTACTCCCCCAAAAATGAAATTATAAGACTCGCCTGCACACAGAACTACGACGAATTTTACCGCGGTGAAATAGAGCTTCGCCGCACTCTCGCGTATCCCCCCTTCTGCGATATGGTTCAGCTTACCCTCACCGCAGAAAACGAGAGGGACGTACTCGTCGGCGCAACAGAGCTGTCGGAAACGGTAATATCAAAGCTGAAGGGTGAATATTCCGCCCTTCCCGTAACCGTTTTCGGTCCCTTTGAGGCGCAGGTGTACCGAGTCAATGAAAAATACAGAATGCGTATGGTAATAAAATGCCGTCTTAACAAGGAGTCACGGCGCTTCTTCCACGAGCTTTTATGCATCTATGCGCAAAAACGAAACGTGAGCCTCGCAATAGACCTGAATCCGCTCACGGTATAGAAAGGAACAGAAAATGGCAATACTCAAAATCGTGAAATTCGGCGACCCCATGCTCCGCAAGGTGGCAAGACCCGTTGAGGAGATAACCCCGAGAATCAAAACCCTAATAGACGATATGATACAAACCATGCGCGCCGCAGGCGGCTGCGGACTCGCCGCCCCCCAGGTCGGAATCCTTCGCAGAATAGCCGTTATAGAGGTAGAGGAGGGCAAGGTTTACGAGCTCATCAACCCCAAAATTATCGCCTTCGCAGGCGAGCAGACCGAATCCGAGGGCTGTCTTTCCAACCCCGGCGCCTACGGTATAACCAAGCGCCCGCGCGCCGTAACGGTAAGGGCGACTGACAGAAACGGAAACGAGTACGAGCTTCGCGGCACCGACCTTCTCGCTCGTGCAATCTGCCACGAATGCGACCACCTCGACGGTAAGCTCTATACCGACGTGCAAATCCGTCCGCTCGAGGATTAAGCTATGAGAATTATGTTTATGGGCACTCCCGAAATCGCGGCGAGCTGCCTTGAAAGGCTTATAAGGGACGGACATAACGTCGTCGCCACCGTCACCCGTGAGGACAAGCCGCGAGGCAGGGGAAACGTTATGACCCCCACCCCCGTGAAGCTTCTTTCGCTTGAAAACGGCATTCCCGTCCATACTCCGAAAACCCTTCGCGGCGAGGAATTTGCGGCAATTCTCGATGAATATGCCCCCGACCTTATCGCCGTTGTCGCTTATGGAAAAATTCTTCCCCCCGAGGTAATAAATTACCCCAAATACGGCTGTATCAACGTGCACGTGTCGCTCCTTCCCAAGCTCCGCGGTGCCGCCCCTATGCAGAGGGCGATAATCGACGGCGAGAGCGAAACGGGCGTTACGATAATGTATATGGATGAGGGGCTCGACACGGGCGACATCATCACCGCCCGCGCATTTCCCATCACCGATACCGACGATTTTGAATCGGTCCACGACCGCTCTGCCGCCCTCGGCGCAGAAATGCTCTCCGAAACCGTTACCGCACTCCTTGAGGGCACCGCAACGCGCACAAAGCAGGACAGCACCCTCGCTACCTACGCGGCAAAAATAGAAAAAGAGGACGCACGGGTTGACTTCACCCTCGATGCACGCACCCTCGACCGCCGCATTCGCGGCGTAACGCCCATTCCGGGCGCCTTCGCCTACCATGGCGGAAAAATGCTGAAAATTCTGCGCGCCGTCCCCATAGATAACACCGTCGGCACACCCGGCGAGGTCGTGAGCCTCGACTCCTCGGGTGACGGCTCGTTTACCGTCGCCTGCGGCAAGGGCGGCTTAAAGGTCCTCTTCGTAAAGCCCGAGGGCAAGGGCAAAATGAGCGCAGGCGACCTCATCCGCGGCAGAAAAATCGCCCTCGGCGATATACTTGAATAAAGAATTTTAAGGAGGTAGAGCAGTGACTCTGCGTGAAATTGCATTAAAGCTTTTGCTCGACTATGAGGAAAACGGAAAATACGCAAATCTGTCGCTCTCGTCCCATCTTACCGATGGACTGTCCCCAGAGGACAGAGCAGGGCTTACCGCTCTCTTTTACACCGCGGTAGAGCGCAAAATCACCTACGACTACCTCATAGCCGCCCTGTCGGGCAGAAGCATCGACAAAATCTCAAAGCACACCCGCGCGATACTCCGCCTCGGCCTCTGCCAGATACTCGATATGGAGAAAATCCCCGACTTCGCCGCCGTAAACGAAACGGTAAAGCTTGCGAAAAATCAGGGCGAGCGCTCCTTCGTCAACGGTCTGCTCCGCACCGCCGTAAGAGAAAAGGGGAGCCTCCCGTATCCCAAAAAGGAGAAAAACGCCGCGCGCTATTACTCGGTAATCTATTCTCTGCCGATAAAAACCGTACGCCATTTTATGTCGTCGCTCGACGAGTGCGATTGCGTGAAGCTCTTTGAGATGTTCAACACCACACCCGCAACCTCCCTCACCGTAAACACGCTGAAAATTACGGTTGACGAGCTTGTGAAAAATCTCGAGAAATCGGGATACACCGCCACCCGTGCGACATTTTCGCCCATTACAGTGAGGCTTTCACAGCCCTGTGACCCGAGGCGCCTGCCCGGCTTTGCCGAGGGGCATTTCTTCGTTCAGGACGAGGCGTCGGCTCTCGCCGCCGCGGTACTCTCACCGCTCGCCTCGGATACGGTTATCGACGTTTGCTCCGCTCCGGGAGGTAAGAGCTTCGCTGCTGCCATACTGTCGGGCGACGGGGCGAAAATCCATTCCTTCGACCTTCACGAGAGCAAGCTCTCGCTTATAAACGATACGCGCCACCGCCTCGGTATCAGCGGTATGACCGTCACCGCGCGCGATGCCACAGCCCCGGACGAAAGCCTGTTTGGCTCTGCCGACAGAGTGATATGTGACGTCCCCTGCTCAGGCCTCGGCGTTATAGCCAAAAAGCCCGACCTGCGATATAAGGACATCGAAGCAGGAGAGCTCCCCGCGCTCCAGCTTGCTATTCTCAAAAGCTCGGCGCGCTATCTGAAGCGCGGCGGCACCCTCGTCTATTCCACCTGCACGCTGAATGACGCGGAAAACCGCGATGTAGTGGAAAAATTTCTCGCAGAAAGCCCCGATTTTTATAAGGAGCCGTTTACCGTAGGCTCGCTGTCTGCCCCCGAGGGCGACCTCACACTTTGGCCGCATATACACGGCACCGACGGCTTTTTTATAGCTAAATTAAGGAAAAAGCAATGACCGAAAAAACAGATTTATACTCGCTCTCAACAGCCGAGCTTACCGATTTTGTAAAATCAATAGGCGAGCCTGCCTTCAGAGCCAAGCAAATCAAGGCGTGGCTCAATCTCGGCACCCCGATAGCCGAAATGACGAATCTCTCGCGCCCCCTGCGTGAGAAGCTCGCACAGCTCACACTCGATACTCTGCCAAGGGTTGACACTAAGCTCACCTCGGCAATCGACGGCACGGTAAAATATCTCTTTGCCCTTCATGACGGCGCCGCCGTGGAAAGCGTTTTTATGCGCTATAAGCACGGAAACACGCTCTGCATATCGAGCCAGGTCGGCTGCCGTATGGGCTGTCGCTTCTGTGCATCCACAATCGGCGGCAGGGTGCGCGACCTTCTCCCCTCGGAGCTGCTCGGTCAGATAATAGCCGCACAGCGCGACACTGGTGAGCGCGTGTCAAACGTCGTTATGATGGGCATAGGCGAGCCGCTTGACAACTACGACAACGTGATAAAATTCCTCGAGCTCGTAAACGCCGAGGACGGACTCAATATAGGGTACAGGCATATCTCGCTTTCCACCTGCGGCGTCGTGCCGCGCATCCGCGCGCTTGCGGAGGTTGAGCTACCCATAACTCTGTCAATCTCCCTGCACGCCGCAAACGATGAGAAGCGAAGCGCGATAATGCCCGTCAATAATAAATGGAATATAAGTGAGCTGCTCGACGCCTGCGCGTATTACTACACGAAAACTGGGCGCCGCATCTCCTTTGAATACACTCTCATCTCGGGGAAAAATGATACCGAGGGCGATGCGCGCGAGCTCGCCGAGCTTCTGATTTCCACCTTCCGCAAGCTCTCCGCACCCATTCACGTCAACCTCATCAGAGTCAACGAGGTGAAGGAAACGGGCTTCCGCGAGGGAAGCTGCGAGGGGGCGAACAAATTCGCCGCCACCCTTGAGAGCTACGGTATCGTGGCAACGGTGCGCCGCCGCCTCGGCACAGATATAAACGCTGCCTGCGGTCAGCTTCGCCGCAGTGCAAAAACAAGTAAGGAAGAATAACTTGATAGAAGAAAAAACAGGTAAGGTAATCAAGGGCCTTGGTGGCTTATACACGACCCGTGTAACGAAAAACGGAACAAAGGAATACCTTCTTTGCCGTGCAAAGGGCGCCCTTCACCGCGAGGACGAGAAGGTTCTCATAGGTGACGAGGTTCGCATCACCGTCGATACGGAAACTCCCGACGGCATCGTGATAAGCGAAATTCTCCCGCGCAAAAACGCCCTCATCCGTCCCCCTATGGCAAACCTCGATTACATATTCATCACGTTTGCTGCGGCGAAGCCCGCCCCCGTGCTCGAAACGGTGGATAAGCTCGTCGCCATAGCAAATCACAACGGCATTACCCCCGTAATTATAATAACCAAATCCGATATAGCCCCCGATGCCGCAGAGGAATATAGGGCGATTTATACGCTCTCGGGCATTACCGCCTTCGTGACCTCAAGCGAGCGCGGCTGTGGCGTGGCAGAGCTTTCGGAGTACATAAAGAGGAACGTGCGCGACGGCAAAACCGCCGCCTTTGCAGGCGCCTCCGGCGTCGGAAAATCCACTCTGATGAATGCGCTTTTCCCGGGGTTCACCCTTGCTACTGCCGAAATATCGAGAAAAATTCAGCGCGGCAGACACACGACGCGCCACGTCGAGCTTTTCGAGCTTGAAGAATCCGGTACCACGGGCTTCCTTGCCGACACGCCGGGCTTTTCGCTGATAGATTTTGCCCGATTTGACTTTATGTCGCTCGACGAGCTTTTGCCCGCGTTTCCCGACCTCTCAGCCTATACGGGCAGGTGCCGCTACGCCGACTGCGCCCACGTTGGAGAGGGGGAGGACGAGTGCGCCGTATTCCGCGCCGTACGCGAGGGCAGAATAGCCGAAAGCCGCCTTGACTCCTATCGCGCGATATATAAAGTATTGAAGGAAAAGAAAAAATACGACTGACGGGTGGGTATATTCCGCCGATTAACGCAAAAAAACGGGGCGCCGCGAGCGCCCCGAAAAAATATTCGACTTTTTTTGAAAAAACACTTGACAATCACGACCAACTCGTGTATAATAGTTCAGGTATCCTAAGACAGCAGGTTCCGGTAAAAGCGCAAGCTTTCCTGCCGAGGTGAGAACAATTTAATCATAATGATGTATTTTGTCCTTTTCCTTGGTGATTTGCGCCTTGTCGGAAAAGGATTTTTTATTTTGAAAATTTTATGGAGGTGAAACTAATGCCCAGCAATAAGGTTCTTGAACAGAAAAAGCAGGTTGTTGCAGAGCTCGCAGAAAAGATTCAGTCCGCAGCAGCAGGCGTTCTCGTAAAGTACGAAGGCATTACAGTAGCAGAAGACACCGCACTCCGCGCCGCTCTCCGTAAGGCAGGCGTTGAGTACACAGTAATGAAGAACACTCTTACTGGCAGAGCTTGCGACATCGCAGGCTACGGTGATATGAAGCAGTATCTGTCCGGCATGACCGCAATCGCAATCAGCCAGGACGACCCCATCGCTCCCGCAAAGATCATGAAGGAGTACGCAGACAAGATCAACAGCTTTGAGATCAAGGCAGGTTTTGTAGACGGCGGCATTCTTGATCAGGCAGGTGTAATCTCCCTCGCAGAAACTCCTTCCAAGGAAGTTCTCGTTGCAAAGATGATGGGCAGCCTTATGTCTTCTCTCTATGGCTTTGCTTATGTACTTCAGGCAAAAATCGACAAAGAAAACGAAGGTGGAGCTGACGAGGCGGCAAACGAGCCCGTAGAAACTACCGACGACAACGCCGCAGCAGAGGCTTAATTACTGCTAATCAATAATTTGTAATAATTTGGAGGATTTTAAAATGAACGAAAAGACCACACAGATTCTTGACCTTGTTAAAGGTCTTACCATTCTTGAACTCGCAGATCTCGTAAAGGCTCTTGAGGAGGAATTCGGCGTATCCGCAGCTCCCGTAGCAGCAGTTGCAGCTCCCGGCGCAGCAGCAGCTCCCGTAGCAGAGGAGAAGACTGAGTTTGACGTAGTTCTTAAGGCAGCTGGCGCAAGCAAGCTCAACGTTATCAAGGTTGTTCGTGAGATCACCGGCCTTGGACTTAAGGACGCTAAGGACCTTGTTGAGGCAGCTCCCAAGACCATTAAGGAAGCAGTTGCAAAGGACGAGGCTGACAAGATTGCTGAACAGCTTAAGGCTGCAGGCGCAGAAGTTGAAGTTAAGTAATTTCACCTTACAAAATAAAATCGCGGAGAGGCGACCTGCTCGTCTCTCCGCATCTTTTTTATCCCTCGGTCTTTCTCTGACCGAGGTATTTTTTTCTCACCCTCTCAAGAAAGGCGAGAACCGTGTCCGATTGATAGTCCATATAGGTCCATAATAGCTTTCTCCACGCACCGCGCGCGTAGAACAGAGTCATCTCGGTGTAAATTCCGCGCTTCAATGGGATTCTGAAGCTCGCGTTTTTCGTCGTTGAAAGCATAAATCTGCCGTGGCTCATAAGCCCGGGGTCGAGGTTTATCAGCCTGCCGCCGTCCCTTGTGTACTTTTTCTCGATTTCGTTTGTAAATTCCTTTATCTCCGCCTGTCTCGACGGGTCGACAAGCCGCTCAAAGCTGTATATTCTGCGCCGTCCCTCACCGCCAAGCTCGCCGTCATAGTAGGTCGAGTAATCGCGGGAAAAGGAGTATTCCTCGCTCACCATATCCCACTCGCCAAACTCCGCCACAACGTCGGCGAGCGCCGCGTCAAGCACTGCGGGGTCGTGGTATATAACGCCGATAAGCAGCTTTTCCTTCTCAAATTCGTGTATAGCTCCCATTATTTCGTAAGCTCCTCAATAAATTCGGCATAGCTTTTCGGTGCGTCCTCGCTCATTCTCTCGTATTTATCCCAGAGCTGTGCAAACCGTAAAGCGCGCCTGCGCGATATAAGAAAATTTTCTATCCAATAGTCAAATTTCGTGTCGGGCGACAGATGCTCGAGCGCCTTCATTCTCTCATACATAGCAAGACCGTCCGAGGCATCGCGCCAGGTGTCAACGAAGGCGTAATTGAATTTTGCCATAGGCATTATCTTCTCCGCATACAAGAAGGCGTCCTCGTTGATTATGCGTACCTTTTCGGGATGCGTGAAGTGCGGCAGCACGTATTTGTTAAAGAGGCGTATCACCTCGTCGCTTCTTTCAACCACCGTAACCGACTCGACATCCCTCTTTTCCGACACCATATAGGTGTAGTAGCCAAGACCGAGTCCGAAGGTAATGACCCTACCCCGTGCGGCGTTAATTGCCTCGTCGCAGGTGTCAACGTCTACGGGAGTGAGCGTCATCCACTCGTTTCCGTCCTCAAGCACGGCAGGGAAGCGGAACCCCTCGGCAAAAAAGCCGATAGGCGCATATTCCGAAAAATCCTCGCGAATCACCATATCGTCGCAAATCGCCGCGCGGTACGGCGGATAGTACTCCCACCGCAGCTCCCAGCCACCCTCACGGACGCCGCTTTCAGCTATTGCTCGCCTCGCCACGTTGACGTAGTAGGGATTCTCGGTATATTTCTTTGCGTCAAGCACGCGCACCGACGGCGTGATGTAGTCGCGTATGAGCCTGCGCTCCTCGCCGCCCCTCGCATCGTCAAGCCCGAACGCCTCGCACAGTATTGCTACAAGTGCCTCCTTCGCCGTGATGTCGGAATCGGCGGTAAGCTCGTTTATCATTTCCCCGGTGATAAGCTCGGGATAGCGCTCAAGATACTGCGCATACATATTGGTGAGCCTGAAATTAAGGGAAAAGGTATCCCGTAGGCGCAAAAGCCTCTCCTTGTCTGCAAAAGTCATACCACACTCCTTCGTTTTTATATATTTTACTCCTTTTTTCTCACCGTGTCAAGCGCAAAAGCTCGGGAAACGTCGGATAATAATTACCAAAAAAATCCCCCACCTTGACAAACATTATTTAAAATGATATAATTATATGAAATACATTCGCATATCGCACCGTCGGTACGAGCCGCGCGGTATGGAATGAAACAGTGGAGTACATATGAACTTTCTTAAAAGCAAGCGCAGACTCTTGCTTATGGGCATTGACCTCGGTATCTTTATAGCCGTCTACGCCCTGACAGTTCTCGTGATGGCATTTTTAGATAACGAGCTGTTTACTTATATCAAGCCCCTTGGCTATATTTGCAACGCCGCAATTATATATTTCTGCGTTCTCACCGCCCGTATCGTAAGCGGTGTCTACTCGAATATGTGGCGCTACTCAAATTCGCTGCTTTTTATCCGCCTTGTAGTCGCAGATGCGATAGGCGGTCTTATCGGCGTTTTTGTAACGCATCTTATCCCCTACGTGCGAATAGGTGCGTGGCGTGGCTGTGCGCTCGTTGCGATGGTCGACGTTATGACTCTTGTTTCCCGCTTCGTGTATCAGTATTATCACAGGCAGAACAACGTTAACCACGACCGCTCCAATATTACGCAGATTCCCGTAGCTATCGTCGGCGCAGGTCAGATAGGAACGCTTCTTGCAGAGGAGCTTCTCTTTGATAAAAATTCGAAATACAAGCCCGTTTTCTTTATCGACCGCGATAGCGGCAAGGTCGGCGTTAATCTGCTCGGTCTCCGAGTCATATCGAACAACGACGACGTTATAGAGAAAATCAAATCGTCGGGCGTCGAGCAGGTCTTTATTGCAATATCCGACCTCGGCGACGACAAAATAAAGTCTTTCTATGAGTTTTACTCGCAGGCAGGCTGTAAGGTAAAAATCTACGACTTCCCGATAAAAGAGGACGGCTCGGACGACGTCGGTAAAAAGCGTATAATCCGTGACGTAAGAATTGAGGATTTGCTTTTCCGCGACACTCTCCAGGTCGTTGACGACAGCGCATCTCTTTTCTACCGCGGCAAAACCGTGCTCGTAACGGGCGGCGGTGGCTCGATAGGAAGCGAGCTTTCCCGTCAGATTGCGGCGTGCGGGCCCAAAAAGCTTATAATTCTCGACATCTACGAAAACAACGCCTACGATGTTCAGCAGGAGCTTACCCGTCGCTACGGCGATTCGCTGGATTTATCGGTTGAAATAGCCTCCGTGCGTGACAGAGCGCGCCTTGATGCCATCTTCGCGCACTACCGTCCCGAGGTGGTGTTCCACGCCGCCGCACACAAGCACGTTCCTCTTATGGAGCACAGTAATTGCGAGGCGATAAAGAATAACGTCTTCGGCACGTATAACACCGCCGATATGGCAGAGAAGTACGGCGCGGAGAAATTCATTCTCATCTCAACCGACAAGGCGGTTAACCCCACAAACGTTATGGGTGCGTCCAAGCGCCTTTGCGAAATGGTTATTCAGTGCCGTTCAGATAGCAAAACGGTCTTTTCCGCAGTCCGCTTCGGCAACGTTCTCGGCTCTAACGGCTCTGTAATTCCGCTCTTCCGCCGTCAGATTGAGGCGGGTGGCCCCGTTACAATAACCGACAAGCGTATCATAAGATACTTTATGACCATACCCGAGGCGTCGGGCCTCGTAATGCAGGCGGGCGCTATGGCGCAATGCGGCGAGCTCTTCGTTCTCGATATGGGTAAGCCCGTCAAGATTATCGAGCTTGCAACCAATATGATAAAGCTCTCGGGCCTCACCCCCTACATAGATATTGACATCGTCGAAACCGGACTTCGCCCGGGCGAAAAGCTCTATGAGGAGCTTCTCATAAAAACCGAAAAACTCGATAAAACCGAAAACAACCTTATATTTATCGAGCACGACACACCCCTCACCCGTGAGGAAATGGAGAAAAATCTCGACACCCTGCGCGCCGTTATAACGCGATGTGAGGGTGAAATAGCCTCCCCCGAAATAACCGAAGCTATGAAATGTGTCGTTTCAACCTTCCGTTCTCCCGAGGAGGTAAACAGCACGGCAACCGAATCAAACGAAATGCGCCTTGTTGGCTCTGTTTGACCCACCCCGTGTCACGTAAACAAAAAATGCTGTTGCGATTGCAACAGCATTTTTTTATTGTATTATCAGCCGAAATAGTGAGGAGGAAGCTCGATTCTTCCGGGGTCCTGCTTGCACCTGTCACACAGTCCGTCGCCGTCATTGTCGTAGCATTTGATGCAGTCGTCGCAATTGTCGCAGGCGTTGTCCTCGTCATTGTCCGTGTGGGTGAAAAGACCGCACTCGTCACATCTGTGGTTTTTATTAGTATCCGAGTGAGTGTCGCAGGTGGGGGCGTGTGCCGCTCCGCAACGGTCGCATCTGTCGTCGCCGTTTTCGTCGTAGTGGTCTACGCAGGTACCGCATACGTCACATCTTCCGTTTGCGTTTTCATCGGCGTGCTCGGTGCACAGGGGAGAGAAGTCGGCATCGCATACGTCGCATTTCTTATCGCTGTTTTCGTCATAGTGAGCCATACACGCTAGGCACTCGTCGCATAATCCGTCGCCGTCCTCGTCCGCGTGGGTGTCGGGCTCGGGGGAGATTTCCTCGCCGCACTCGTCGCAGACGTCGTTTCCGTCGGCATCTCTGTGCGCCGTGCAAACTGGGGCGTAATCGCCGCCGCAATGGTCGCATTTGTCGTTACCGTCGGCGTCGTCGTGGTCGATGCAGGCGCCGCACTCGTCACAGCGATTGTCGTTTTTGCTATCTCTGTGCGCGGTGCAGATGGGGGTGTATCCAACCTCGCAGTAATCGCATTTCTTGTCTCCGTCGGCATCGTCGTGGTCGATACAGCCGCCGCACTCGTCACAGCGATTGTTGTTATTGTAGTCGCTGTGCGCCTCGCAGGTGGGATAGTAGCTCTCACCGCAGTCGTCGCATTTTTTGTCGCCGTTCTCGTCTGCGTGGTTGGTGCAGGCACCGCAGTCGTCGCAGCTGCCGTTTTGATTATAGTCGGCGTGCTCCGTGCAGACAGGGGTGTAGTCTGCATCGCAATAGTCACATTTTTTATCTGCATTTTCATCACGGTGCAGGTTGCATACGTGCGCTCCGCAGTTATCGCAGGCGGAGTTCTTGTTGTTATCGTAATGCGCCGTGCAATCGGGCTTGTAATCCGCACCGCAAAGCTCGCAGACGCCGTTTCCGTTCTCGTCCCTATGAACGCAGTCATCGCCGCAGGAGCCGAGGGTAAGGGCCGAGCAGGCAAGTATTGCCGCAACCGCCACTACAGCGAGTATTTTCTTTATAATCATATATACCTCCGTAGAATATTTCACTATGAAAGTATTATACCATTTTAAAATAACAAATGCAAGTTATTTTATAAATATTTACAAAAGCCCCGAAAAAGCGGGGCTTTGCTCGCTTTTTCGGGGGAAGAGCTGCCGTTTACTCCTTTGATTACTTCTTGGGACAACCCAAAATCAATCCGTCCTTCAAGGGGCGGTGTGCTTATACCGTTCCCGTAACCGTAAGAACCGTAACACCGGGTGCGGTGATAACGGCGCCCGTCTCGGGATCCGTGGTGTAGGTCGCCGCAGGCACGGTTATAGTGCCGACAGCCGTTGCGAATTCGCCGGTCGCCTCGTTGTAGGTGTACGCGCCCGCGGGCAGTGTCGCACCGTTAAGAGTAACCGTAATATCGGAAAGTGCAGGGTCGAACACGTCGGTCAGTATGACGTTGTCGGTCGCCACCGCTGCAGTATTTCCGGTGTTCTGAATTATGAAGGTATAGGTCAGCTGATCGCCGCATACCACCGTGTCGGGACAGATAGCCTTTGCGATTGTGAGGCTGACGTCATCCCTGACGGCAACTGTCGCGCTCACGGTAACTGCGCCGGGACAGCTACCCTCTATGACCGCCGTATTGGTTATGGTTGAATCGGGGGCAAGCGGCGCAAACTCGGTAACCGCCGCCTCGTAAAGAATAACCGCGCTCGCTCCTGCCGGAATATTGATGCCGCTTACCGTCATGGGCGGACCTGCCGAAACGGTCGGAGCCGCGACTTCCACCCCGTTGATAAGCAATCTGATAGACCCATCGACGTATTCAAGAGGGTAAACGGTGCCACCGCCGAGGGGATAGCCGCCGAGATTGTCGGTAATGGTAGCCGCGGTTATGGGAGTCGTGCCCGAGTTGACTATGCTTATCGCATACGCCACCGTGCCACCTGCGGTATATTCTGCGGAAATCGCTATCTTCGATGCACTGAGCACCTCAACGAGCTCGCCCTCGGTTACGTTGGAGGCTGTCACTCCGCCATTGTATGAAAGCGTTGCCTGATTATAAAAGGTTGCCATTTTTCTCTCCTTTGCTTTATTGCATTTTGCATCCTCTGCGGCATTTGCCGCATTAGCAGTTTATGCAGGGCGGAGAGAAAAGGTTATATAGCCCGTGATTTTGAGCAGGTAAAATAAATTATCTGTCGCTTGTCGGCGAGCCGCTTTATGAGCTTCAGCGCCAGTGCCGCGCGCCCGTCGTCGAAATGCGCAAACGGGTCGTCGAGAATTATGAAGGGAAGCTCCTTCTCATAGAGCGAATCGACAAGCGCAAGCCTGCTCGCCAGTGAGAAAAGCTCCCGCGTGCCAAGGCTGTACGCCTCGGTGGGCATACTGTTTCCGCCCTCGGAGCGCATAACCGCAAAGCTCGTGTCCATTGAGAACAGCTCGGGGTCGTCGTTGCCTATCGCGCTTATGTATTCAGCAAAAGCCGCTCTCGTTTTGCCGAGATATTTTGCAGTCAGCGAATCCTTCGCCGCGGTGAGATATTTTTTCGTCAGATTTATCGTTTCGTAGGTAATCTGTGCCTTGTCGCGCTCCTCGCACAGCTCCGCCCTGCGAGCTGTAAGCTCGTCAAGTCGGGAAATAATATCGCAATCGGTACGAATCTCGCGCTCAAGCAGGGTAAATTCACGCCGCTTCGCGTTTATCTCTGCCTCAAGCGCAGAGCGGTCCTCCGCCGTAAGCTCTCTGAGCTCCTCGGCAGATATTTTCGCCTCGTTGATTCCGTGAGCCGTGGCAAAGCCCTGAAGCTCGCCCTCAAGCTCGCGCACACGGTATTCAAGCCTTTCAAGCTCGGCAATCCGCGCGCGTATCTCGGAAAAGGGGTCGCCTGTTGCCGTGTGGAATCTGCTGAGGAATCCGTCGCGCGCTCTTATAAGCTCTTCAAGGCGGAGTCTGTCACCACGCGCCGCCTCGCGCTCGTCCTCACAGCGCTTCAGCTCGCCCTCGCGGCGGAGCTTGATTTCAAGCAGCGCGGCAAGATAGTCGCTTTCTTCGGTGTGGCTTTTTCCCTCGCGGCCGAGAAGCGCACGGATTTTCAGCACGACCTCGCTCGGCGCCTCCGCCTTTTTGCAGGCGGTAAGATTCGCCACCGCCGCGGCAAGAAATACCGCCGCACAGCCCACGTCAACAGCGCACATAAACCAGTTTTCTGTAAATATGAATATGACAATAGCGGCGAGAAGCAGTCCGAATGATGCAAAAAGAGCAGGGTAGGCCTTTTTCGGCTTTCCCTTTGTGCGCTCTGCGTTATATCCGTCAATGAGCGCTGTTACCTCGCCTATCTCGGCGCAGAGCGCCGCGTCGGAGTCTGCCGCTACGGAATCGCCGAGCTTTTCCGTCAATACCCGACATTCGTCGGCGCATCTTTCTGCCTCGCGTATCTCTGCCGCACTCGGTATTCCGCCCTCGAAAAAGCCCTTCACCTCGGCAAGCCTTGCGCGCGCCTCATCGAGCCTCGCACGCTTGTCAGCGTATTGCCTTGCGCTCGCGCGAGCCAATCTCTGTGACTCAAATTCGGCGAGCCTCTTTTCCAGCGCCGCAATCTCCCCGGCAACCGCCGCAAGCCGCGCCTGCTTTTCGGGCAGGGAGTCCTTCGTCCTGTGCGCATCGTTTATCTCGAGCTCGACCTCGGAAATCTCTGCTTTTATATCCGAGATTTTTCCCGTGTCGCCCTTCTTTTTATAATACTTGCGCCTCTCCTCAAGAAGCTTTACCGCCGCGTCAAGGTCGCCGACGTCAGCATCACAGCCGACAAGGTCGGACAGCTTCGCCGATATCGTCTTGTTGTCATTTTTTACCGACAGTCGTCTTTCGGAGAGGAATACCGTCCGCTCAAAGCCGTCGGCATTTATGCCGAAAAGCTCCTCACCGAGATTTTCTCCGTAATCGTCCGACAGCTTGCCGCTCTCGCAATCGTAAAGGGCAAAGGTGTCCTCGGACGCCTTCGGTGCAAAGGTGCGCTCGATGCGGTATTTTTTCTCACCGACAGAGAAGGTCAGTGAGCCGCCGCAGGCTCCGCCCTGCCAGGGCATATATTTCTTTCTGTCGTTTTCCTCAAGCTTTGCTTTCTTCGTGTCCTCGAGCCCGAAGAGCATAGATTTTATAAATACCGTAAGCGTGCTTTTTCCGTAGCCGTTATCCTCATTGATAACGTTAAGCCCCGAGCGGAAGGTGTACCTGAAGCCGTGAAGCTTGCCAAAGTTTTCAACGTATAATTCTATAAGCCTCATAACTCCTCCTTAATCTATACTCTCGCCAAGCAGCGCCCGAAGTCCCATTACTATAACGCGCTCCTTCTCCCCGTCGGAGAGTGAGCCGTCCGCCAAAACCGTGCGTATGAACTCGCCCTTCAGGGTGCGGTCGTTTTTGTATTTTTCCGCGTTAATGCGCACCCGTGTCGCATCTTTCGCCTCTAAATAGTAGAATTTTCCCTTAAATCTCGCCAGTATGGAGTCTATATTAACCGAGAACTCCGGCTCGCGCTCTCCTGTGAAGATAACTCTCACCATATCCGCCGCGACAATATCCGCCACCGCGTCCTCTACCGCACGCTCAACGTCAACTCCGCGCACAAGCTCGCTTATGTCAACCTCCACGGCGTGAAGGGTGCGCTTCGCCGTCTTCACAAATTCGTGGCTCACTCCGTACCTGTCCACACTCACAAGCACAACGCCCTTGTAGCCCACCTCGTCGAAGCCGCGCCCCTCGGGTGTGCCCGAATAAACCGCAACGCAACGTGTGCCGATGGCGGTTGACGAGTAGGTGTGGTAGTGACCGAGCGCAAGGTAGTCGATTGGGAGTTCCCCGAGCTCCTTTTTTCCAATCGCCCCATCAGCACCCGAGCGGTCGCACAGCTCGCCGTGAAGCACTACGATATTCTTCTTCTCTGGGGAGAGCTCGAGGCTCCCGAACATATTGCTCTCGGTGACGGCACGTCCCGCAACGGTAACTCCGTCGAGGTTGAAATAGGTCCACCCGTCGTTGAATATTTTGAGATTCCGCGGAAATCTCACGCCTGATTCGGTTAGCATTCTTTTTTCGTGGTTTCCGAAAAGGTAGAAAAAGGTTATCTCGGGCGAGCGCTCCATAATCCCGAGCACCGCCTCCACCGTGTCGCGCGAGGCACTCTCGCTGTCAAAAAGGTCGCCCGCTATGATATAGCCCTGCGCCCCCTCCGCTCTTGCATACTCAACCCCTCTTGCAAAGGTGTCGATAAGCTCGCGCTTTCTCGATTTTATTCTGTCCGAGGACAGCCTCGTTGTGAGAGGAGAGTCGAGGTGTATGTCAGATGTGTGTATTATCTTCATTTGCATTCTCCCTTCTGTATTCGCTCGGTGTCATACCCAGCCTTGCCGAAAATACCTTCGAAAAATAGGATTGGTCGTAAAATCCCGTCGCATCGGCTATCGCGCTGATGCTCATATTTGTTGAGGTAAGCAGTCTTTTCGCCTCGTTTATGCGAATCTCGCAGAGATAATTGTTCAGCGTCGTTCCGTATTCGCTCTTAAACGAGGTGAGCAGCGCCGACTTCGAGCAGCCGAGCTCGCGGCATATATCCTGAATGGTTATCTTCTCGCCGAATCGCTCGTGCAGATATATCTTCGCAAGCTCGGGGAGCCTCGGCGCCCGTGAGGGCAGGGCGTTGGTAAGCGTCATATATTCCGCGCATATCGTCATTATACGGACGTATGAGGTGAGCATATCGGTTGAAATTCGCGTTATACCGAGAGCCGTGCTCCGCGCAAGTCTCGCATCTGCGGTAAGCTCGAGCAAAAAACGCTCCGCCGCCGCGACGTCAAGCTCCTCGTCGCCCACCTGACCCATCATTATGTAGCCTGTCAGCGTGCCGAAATTGTAAAGAGGGCAGATTACCTCTGTGAGCCCGTGTCGGCACTTGTATATCAGCGTCTGCCCAGATGCCATAACGCGCTTGCACGCCGCAGTGTCGCAGTCCACGCACCTGCGGTACTCGTCCCTGTTCTGTTGAATAATGGCGCAAAAGGGTAGTCTGTGCTCGGGATACGCCGCAATTTCCTCAAAATCGGTGCCGTGAAGCGACACACGAAGCCCCGATATTTTGTGCAATTCGCACAAAATCGAAATAATCTCTGTTTTTTTCATTGTCTGATTTTTCCTTAAAAATTCAAAAAACTTGGTATAAAACAGCAAAAAAAGTTCTATTCTACAAATTATTATACTATTTTCCATTGTATTTGTCAATGCTCTATATTATAATAAAATCGCAGGCTGAGTATATATTTTAATATTTTTGCACAAAAATATATTATTTCCGCCTGTATCATTGAAAAAATAAATAAAATGTTGTATAATAAGGGGGATAAACGAATGCTGAAAAAGAAATATTGTATCGGAGTTGACCTCGGCGGAACAAATATCGCCGTCGGTCTTGTGGACCTCGATTCAAGAAAAATCGTAAGACAAGCGAGTGTGAAAACAAACGCACCCCGCAGCTGCGAGTCCATTTCTGCGGACATCGTAAAGGTGAGCGAGGGACTTTGCGCGCTTGAGAAAATCAAGCTCTCAGACGTTCTTTGGGTTGGTGCAATTACCCCTGGTATAGTGAAGGACGGAGTTGTAAAGAGCGCGGTTAACCTCGGCTGGAAAAACGTAGATTTCCGCAAGATTCTCGCCTCGGCGACACGCCGCCCCACGTATATTGCAAACGATGCGAACGGAGCCGCTTATGCAGAGGCTCTTTGGGGCGCGGGCGAGGGCGCTTCCTCTCTCGTAGCCATCACCATCGGCACGGGCGTCGGCGGCGGAATTGTGTTTGACGGCGTGATGTGGGAGGGCATAAACGGCTTTGCCGCTGAGATGGGTCATATGACCATCGAGGCTAACGGACGCGCCTGCGGCTGCGGAAAGCGCGGCTGCCTTGAGGCGTATTGCTCCGCAACTGCACTCATAAAGGAAACCAAGCGTATAATGACTCTGTATCCCGAAAGCGAGATGTGGAGCCTTTGCGGCGGCAACCTTGACCGCGTGAGCGGTAAAACCGCCTTTCTTGCCAAGGCATCGGGCGACCGCGCCGCAGCTCTTGTGCTTGATTCCTTCATCGATTATCTCGCAATCGGAGTTTCCAGCGTAATCAATATTCTTCAGCCCGAGGTCGTATGTATCGGCGGCGGTATATCAAGAGAGGGAGAAACCCTTCTTGAGCCCCTGCGCGAGCGCGTAGAGCATACCAGCTTCTATTCGGAGGATTGCAAAACGAAGCTTGTTGCCGCCACCTTCAAGAACGATGCGGGCATCTTTGGAGCAGCATTACTCGGACTTCAGGAGGATAGTAACAAAATGAAAACAACAGAGCAGAAGGTCGCGGAAAATTTTGATATCTGCGGTCGCTTTGCCAGCGCAACACCCTATGGCTCGGGCCATATCAACGACACAAGACTTATCGTAACGAACGACGGCACAACGGAGCACTCCTACATACTCCAGCGCATAAACACCAACGTCTTTAAGGACCCCGTCGGACTTATGAACAATTTTGCCTCCGTTACCGCATATCTTGCGGAAGCAATCAAGGCGCAGGGCGGTGACCCCGACAGAGAAACCCTCAACGTCATCAAGGCGAAGGACGGCAAAAATTATTATATCGACGAGGACGGAAGCTTCTGGCGTATGCTCATCTTCGTAACAGACAGCCTCAGCTACGACAAGGTAGAGCGCCCCGAGCAGTTCTACGACAGCGCGGTTGCCTTCGGTAACTTCCAGTATATGCTTCGCGATTATCCCGCAGATTCTCTCGTTGAAACCATACCTAATTTCCATAACACCCCCGACAGACTCCGTCAGTTCCGCGAAGCGCTTGAAAAGGACGTGTGCGGCAGAGCGGCGGCAGTAAAAGCGGAAATCGACTTCGTAACCGAAAGACGCGAATTCGCCGAAACTCTCGAAAAAGCGCATAAGGAGGGCAGACTTCCCCTGCGCGTTACCCACAACGACACCAAGCTCAACAACATACTCTTCGATGCGTCAACAGGCAAGGCACTCTGTATCGTTGACCTCGACACCATAATGCCCGGCTACTCTGTAAACGACTTCGGAGATTCTATCCGCTTCGGCGCAACCACAGCGCTTGAGGACGAGGCAGATCTTTCCAAGGTTAATTTCGATATCTCCCTCTTCGAGCTCTACGTAAAGGGCTTCATCGAGGGTGCAAAGGGCGGTCTCACCGAGGGCGAGCTTGACCTTCTTCCCATCGGTGCAATGATGATGACCTTCGAGTGCGGAACGCGCTTCCTCACCGACTATCTCTCGGGCGATACCTATTTCAAAACCTCTCGCCCCGCGCACAATCTTGACCGCGCACGCAACCAGTTCAAGCTCGTTTCGGATATGGAAGCACGCCTTCCCGAAATGCGCGCAATCGTAAAGAAATACGCAAAATAAGGAGCTTGGCGTGATATTGCCCATATCGAATTTTAACTGTAGCTGATCACGCCCTAAAATTTTTGCGATTTGGAGCCTTAATCCAAATCGTCGCAAACACAAAATTAGTTATACTTTCGCGCGGTCGCCATACGGCGACAGAATGGAGATTATTATGATTAAAATTATAGCATCGAAAACTGCAGAGGAGGCAGGCATAGCCGCCGCAGAGGTTATAGCCGATATAGTAAAGGCAAAGCCGAACGCAGTTTTGGGTCTTGCAACCGGCTCCTCACCCATCGGTATGTACAAGGAGCTTATCGCAAGGTATGAAAAAGGAGAGCTCTCCTTCAAAAACGTAAAAACGGTCAACCTCGACGAGTACGTAGGCCTCTCGGCAGACCACGACCAGAGCTACGCTTACTTTATGAGCACCAACCTCTTCGACTATATCGACATCGACAAGAGCAATACCAACCTCCCGAACGGTCTTGCAAAGGACCCTGCGGCAGAGGCGGCGCGCTACGACGGCGTTATCGCTTCTATGGGCGGCGTTGATATTCAGGTTCTCGGTATAGGCAACAACGGTCACATCGGCTTCAACGAGCCCTCCGACCACTTCACCTATGGCACTAACCTCGTTGACCTCACCGACTCCACCATTGATGCAAACTCTCGCTTCTTTGCCTCGCGTGACCTCGTTCCCACACAGGCTCTCACGATGGGCATAGGACAGATTATGGCGGCGGACAAAATTCTTCTTATCGCTCTCGGCAAGGGAAAGGCTGAAATCCTTGAAAAATCCCTCTTCGGCCCAGTAACCCCGAACGTTCCCGCATCAGTTCTTCGCTTCTTCAAGGGCGAGGTTATCGTATGCGCAGACGACGAGGCGCTCTCCGTAATCAGAGAAAAGCACCCCGATGCAGTTTAATTTTTCCAACAGAAAAGGCGCTCCGCGAAGGAGCGCCTTTTGATTTATTTTTTCGATAAGCAATTTACCGCAACGCAGGAAACGAGGTGTAAGCCAAGCAAAAGCACAGCAAGATATACGTACGATACGACGAGCATCACAAGCTCGTTGATAAAGAATACCGAGCCGTTCTCCGCGAAGAACAGAACCGAGGTGTATATCTCCATTCCGAGATTCAGGGCGAAAATCACGAGCGAGCATATCATTATTCCGAGGGTGTAGGGGTTGCCCGTGTTGAACAGCGGTATTTTTGCGGTGTCCGCGCCGCCGCGTCCTTTTGCCAGATGGCTGATAAAGTAAAAGACTCCGACAGTCAGCGCAAAATTCACCGCCGCAGTTACGGCAGAGGTCAGAAGCGATAGGAGTATAGCCTCAACCGAATCGTACGGGCCGTACACGTATTCGAGATAAAAGAAGGGAATAAAGGGAATAAGACGCGTCAGCGAAACGTAAAGAGCAAAGAGCAGGGAGGATTTGGTGCCCGCCGCCTTCTTTGCCATAATTGCTCCTGTGGCAACGGGAATCAAAAGGAGAATGAATCTCTCCGCAAAGTAAAGATAATAGTACACCGCGTCATAGGCAGTCACGCTCAGATACAGAACGTAGTATATTAAAAATTCGGCAAGCGCAAAGAGTGCAAACCAGAGTATCGCTCTCGCGCGTTTTTTGCTTTTTTCCATACAGCACCTCCATCAAGGCTGTATATATTTTAACATAAACGCGCGTATAAATGTTAACAATTTGTAAATATTATATTTAGAAGGAATTAGGCTATTGCTTTTTTAACGCGCGTGTGTTATTATATTAAGGCTGTCCGCGCGAAGCGGGCGGTAAAACTAAATCTCACATAGCGAGTAGGCTTACTGCCGGTGCTTTCGGGTGAAAGTCGCAGTATTATGTCGCTATGGCGGAAAAACCAAAGGAGGAACATTAAAATGTTCGAAATTTCAATCAAGCAGTTGCTTGAAGCAGGCGTTCACTTCGGCCACCCTACAAAGAAGTGGAATCCCAAGATGGCAGAGTACATCTTCACCCAGAGAAACGGTATTCACATCGTTGACCTTCAGAAGACCGTTAAGAAGTTCGAGGAGGCATACAACTTCGTATCCACTCTCGCACAGGAGAACGGCACCGTTCTTTTCGTAGGTACCAAGAAGCAGGCTGCTGAGACCATTAAGGAAGAGGCTCAGAGATGCGGTCAGTACTACGTAAACGTTCGTTGGCCCGGCGGTATGCTTACCAACTTCAACACCATTCGTAAGTCTATCAAGCGTCTTAAGGACCTTGAGAAGAAGCAGGCAGACGGCACCTTCGATCTCCTTCCTAAGAAAGAGGTTGCAAAGCTCGTTAAGGAAATGCAGGATCTTGAGAAGTCCTACGGCGGTATCAAGGATATGGACAGACTTCCCTCTGCTGTATTCGTAGTAGATACCCGCAAGGAGCACATCGCTGTTCTTGAGGCAAAGAAGCTTGGCATTCCCGTAGTTGCAATCGTTGACACCAACTGCGATCCCGACGACGCAGATTACATCATCCCCGGTAACGACGACGCTATCCGCGCTATCAAGCTTATCGCAGGCGCGCTTGCAGATGCAGTTATCGAGGCACACGGCGGCTTCCAGGATGAGGCTGCTCCGGAGGCTCCCGTTGAGGAAGCAACCGTAGAGGCTACCGAAGAGGCAGCAGAGTAATTTAAGGAGGACGAAAAAATGGCAGAATTTTCCGCAAAGGACGTAGCCGAGCTCAGAAAGCAGACAGGCTGCGGAATGATGGACTGTAAGAACGCTCTCAAGGATGCAAACGGCAACTTTGAAGAGGCAGTTAAAATCCTTCGTGAGAAGGGTATGGCAGCAACCGCAAAGAAGGCGACCAGAATCGCTGCTGAGGGTCTTGTTGATATTATGACTATCGACAACACCACCGCTATCGTTGAGGTTAACTCCGAGACCGACTTCGTTGCAAAGAACGCAATTTTCCAGGAGTTCGTAAAGGACGTCCTCAAGACCATTATCGCAAACAAGCCCGCAGACGTTGAGGCACTCCTCGCTTCCACCTTCGTTGGTGGCGGCACAGTTGCTGACGCTCTTGCAGAGAAGACCTACACCATCGGTGAGAAGCTTTCCATCCGCCGCTTCGCAGTAGTTGAGGGCGTTGTTTCCACCTACATTCACGGCCTTGGCGCTACCGGCGTTATCGTATCCTTCGATACCGACCTCGCTGACAAGCCCGAGTTCGCAGAGTGTGCGAAGAACGTTGCTCTTCAGACCGCAGCTATGCCCGTTCTTTATCTCGACGCTGCTTCGGTTCCCGCAGAGGTTCTCGCAGAGGAGAAGGCAATTCTCATTAAGCAGATGCAGCAGGATCCCAAAATGGCTAACAAGCCCCAGGCAGTTCTTGAAAAGATCGTTGAGGGTAAGATTGGCAAGTACTACGAGACCAACTGCCTTCTTCACCAGCTCTATGTTAAGGACGATTCCATGACCGTTGCAAAGTACGTTGAGTCGGTTGCAAAATCTCTCGGCGGAAGCATCAAGGTTACCGGCTACGTTCGTTACGACAAGGGCGAGGGCCTTGAAAAGAGAGAAGAGGATTTCGCAGCAGAAATCGAAAAGATGGTTAAGGGCTAATCCCAACCAACATAATAAAAACGGCGGCACCTGCCGCCGTTTTCTATTACCGAAAATTATTTTCCGTCCGCGGCAGGCTCACCCGAGTTTGCCGCTTTTGTTATTATTGAGCAAAATCCTTCATATAAATAATATATGAAAGGAAAAATCTATGAGCAGTAACAGAAAACGTTTCTTCTATAACGGCATACTCCTGACGGCAGTCGCCCTCGCGGTGCGAAGTGTGGGTATGCTCTTTAATTCGTATATAACGCGCACTGTGGGTGCCGAGGGAATAGGTCTTTTCACTCTGATAATGACCGTATATTCCTTTGCCGTAACCTTTGCCACCTCGGGCATAAGTCTGACGGTTACAAGGCTCGTCGCAGGAGCCGTGGGCGAGGGCGACGGTAAGGGAGTCAGGCGCATTATGCGCCACGCTATCACATACGCACTTATTTTTAGCATCACCGCAAGCGTTGTGCTCCTTGTTTTTGCGGAGTATTTCGGTATAAGGGTGCTTGGTGACGGGCGCACGATACTGCCCCTGCGCATACTCGCCGTATCACTCGTGCCGATTGCACTTTCGACCGTATTCAGCGGTTATTTCGTGGGAGTAAAGCGCGTAGCGCGCAATGCCGCAGTTCAGGTCTGCGGACAAATTTTCAAAATTGCAATAACCCTGTTCTTCGTCCTGCGCTTCGCAAGGCTCGGGGTAGAGTATGCGACAATCGCCCTGTGCATATCCACAACCCTTACCGAGCTCGCCGCCTTCCTCGTAGGACTTTTACAATTTCTTCTGGACAGAAGACGAAAGCCAAACGGAGATAAAAATACACCCCGTCGCTTCTCTGACGTCACCTCAATGGCACTTCCGCTCGCGCTCTCCGCATACATTCGCTCGGCGCTTCTGACCCTCGAGCATATACTCATACCCAAGCGCCTGCGCGACAGGGGCGAAAGCCATACCGACTCGCTCGCACAGTACGGAATTTTACACGGGATGGCACTTCCGCTCCTTATGTACCCGATGTCGCCCCTTTCCTCGTTTGCAGGGCTCCTCGTTCCCGAATTTGCAGAGAGCACCGTCAGAGGTGAGCAGGCAAGGATGAAAAGGATAGCCGACGAGGCGCTTAATACCACCCTCACCTACTCGGCGCTCGTCGCCGTGCTTCTCGGTATTTTCTCCGAGGAAATAGGCTACGTTCTGTACGATTCATACGACACGGGGTACTACATAGCCCTTATGGCACCCATAATTCCGATAATGTATCTCGACCACGTTACCGACTCGATTTTAAAGGGCATAGGTGAGCACGTGTATTCAATGTGGGTAAACATCTGCGATTCCGTCCTCTCGGTCGTGCTCGTCTGGTCGCTTATACCCCTTATGGGCATCGCAGGCTACGCGGTGGTGATAATAGTGATGGAGGGCTTCAATTTCACCCTCTCCGCCCTGCGCCTGCGCAAAAGAATAAAATTCAAAATAAATCTATTCACCGCCTTCGTCCTTCCCACCCTCGCCGCCACCGCGTCGGCGCTTATTACGCGCCGCCTTTTCACCTTCTCGGGCAACGGCGCCACAGCAACCTGGCTCGTATTGAAGCTCGTCTTTGCCGTATGCGCCTTTTTCGCCGTATATATCCCACTCTCAAAAATCGGGAAATCGCGGAAAATTACCGTTTGATTCTCCGAAACTAATTGTATTGCAATTATTATAATTATATTGCATTGTTTATTTGTAAGTGTATTACAATTATACTAATTATATCAAGCTGTGGAGGTTTTGATATGATAGAGAAGGAAATCGGTAAAAGAGTTCAGGAGTACCGCAAGAAAAAGAAGCTCACCCAAGAGGAGCTCGCTGAAATACTTGAAATAAGCACGAATCACCTTTCTGCACTTGAAAGAGGTATGTACAACATAAAGCTTGATCTTCTGGTACAAATAATAAACGCGCTTGACTGCTCGGCTGACGATATTTTCTGCGACGTAATCAACAACGGCTACAAGGCGAGAGCATCACGCCTCTCCGACAAAATAGAAGCATTGTCGCCCGAGGAGCAAGCAAAGATTTTCGACGTAGTTGAAACTATGGTCAAAAACGCCAAATAAAAAATCTGCGAAAAACCGCAGATTTTTTCATTTTACCGCAAAATACAACTCCATTCGACAAATAGTATGTGATATACTAATTGCAACACGATTACAATAATCAAATCGCGTGTTGCAAGGGGTGGCAAAATGGAGTATATAAAAGCAATAGATAAGCTTGGTAGAATAGCACTGCCAATATCATTCAGAAGGAAGATTATGCTTTCTGAAAATGATAACGTAATTATAAGCGTTGAAGAAGATACAATAATCATTAGAGGGGCACAAGTTAAATGTAAGCTTTGCGGTAAGAATCAGGCGCAGGAAGAAAACAAAAAAATCTGCGAAAGCTGTATCGCAGAGATAATAAATATGTGAAATATGTCTTTTGCAGAAGAAAAGAGCAAGCACCGAAGGAAAACCTTGAGCGTTTGCTCTTTTTATAATGCTTTTTTAGGATAACGGATACTCCTCGGGGAGAATTTTGTTCAGGTAAAGGTACGCCTCAATGCAACAGCCCTCGTCGAATGCCGTGCGCATACGGCGCACGCCCTCTGCCTCGTCCTTTTCGACGCCCCTGCCGTCAAGGTAACAGAGCGCAAGGGCATACATAGCGTCACCCCACAGCTCGTCTGCCGCCTCGGTAAGCCATCTGACACCCTCTGCCTCGTCCTTTGGGACGCCCCTGCCATCAAGGTAGCAGAGCCCGAGCCTGTACTGTGCCTCGGTGCAGAAATCAGAAATCAGCTCGTAGTTGTAAATAGCAAGCTCGAAATTCTGCGCCACTCCGACACCGTCCTCGTAGCATTTTCCAAGCTCCACCCGGGAGATAAGCCTGCCCTCGTCAACCGCCGCCTGATAGAATTCGAACGCCTTTTTTTCGTCGACCTCGGTGCCCTTGCCGTAGCGGTAGCAGTCGCCGAGCAGGTCGTAAAGCTCGCCCGGAGTCGAATCCTCGTACAAGTACGTCACTTCCTGCGTATTTACTCTGTTAAGAGCCTCAAAGCCCTTTTTTTGCAGCTTTTTCGAGCTTCGCCCGAAGGCATAGTGGAATCCGACGGTTACGATTGCCTCGCCTACGCCTCTTTCCGCCGCCCGCTCGAGCCAGTAAAGCCCCTTTTTTACCTGTCGCCTTACGCCGATACCGCTATAATAACGCGAGCCTGCCTCGTACATAGCAACAGATGAGCCGTGCAGCTCTGCCGCCGACTCGTACCACCGCAGTGCCTCCGCCTGTTCCTTTTTGGTTTTGCCGAATATGCCGAAATGCTCGGCAAGGTTCCACTGCGCCCTGAAATGCCCCGCCGCTGCCGCCGCGCGCATCAGCTCGAGCGCCTCTTCTTCGTATTTTTCAGAGTCGGGGGCGCAAAGACCGCGCACGTAGGTGTCGCACGCCAATTCATACAGCTTTTCCGCAGTCATCTCTCTCCCCCAATTCGTGTAGCTTAGTTTTTCAGTGAATGTATAGGTGCGGGTATTCTTCCGCCGCGGTTTATGAAATCCGCGCAGGATTCCTTTTTGAGAGGCATTATAGGCGCATAACCGAGAAGTCCGCCGAATTCCGCAACCTCTCCAACGCCCTTGCCCCATACGGGAATAACGCGCACCGCAGTCGTCTTGGTGTTAACCACGCCGATAGAAATTTCATCGGCAATAATGCCCGAAATAGTCGATGCCTCGGTGTCGCCGGGAATAGCAATCATATCAAGACCGACAGAGCAGACCGCCGTCATAGCCTCGAGCTTTTCAAGTGTAAGGGTGCCGAGCGTCGCCGCCTCTATCATTCCTCTGTCCTCGGACACGGGGATAAAAGCACCCGACAGACCGCCGACGTGGTTGGACGCCATAACTCCGCCCTTCTTAACCGCATCGTTGAGGAGCGCAAGCGCCGCCGTCGTGCCGTGTGTGCCCGTTCTTTCAAGGCCCATATTTTCAAGTATCTCCGCAACCGAGTCGCCTGCCGCAGGCGTGGGAGCGAGCGAAAGGTCAACGATTCCGTACGGCACACCGAGCCTTGCCGAAGCCTCTGCCGCGATAAGCTGACCTACGCGGGTAATCTTGAAGGCAACCTTTTTAACCGTCTCCGCAAGGGCGGAAAAGTCACACGCCCCTGCCTCTTTTATCGCCGCGGCAACAACACCGGGGCCGCTGACGCCAACGTTTATAACGCTGTCAGGCTCGCCGATTCCGTGAAGCGCACCCGCCATAAATGGATTGTCCTCGGGAATGTTCGCAAACACAACCAGCTTCGCACAGCCTATGGAGTCCTTGTCGCGAGTGATGTAGGCGGTTTCCTTGATAACCTCACCCATCTTACGCACCGCGTCCATATTTATGCCCGCCTTGGTCGAGGCAACGTTTACCGACGAGCAAACGCGCTCGGTCTCGGCAAGAGCGGTGGGGATAGATTCAATAAGGCTCGCCGCTCCATTCGTTGCGCCCTTCTGTACGAGCGCGGAGTAGCCGCCGATAAAGTTTACGCCAAGCTCGCGTGCCGCTCTGTCAAGAGCCTTTGCCAGCCTCACGAAGCCATCGGGCGAAAGCCCCGCACCGACAAGCGAAATCGGTGTAACCGAAACTCTTTTGTTGACAATCGGAATACCGTACGTGCTCTCAAGCTCCTCGCAAACGGATACGAGATTTTTCGCCGAGGTCGTTATCTTGTCGTAAATTTTCTGCTCCAGCCTCGCCGCATCGTCCGTGATGCAGTCGAAAAGCGAGATACCCATCGTGACCGTCCTTATGTCAAGGTTCTCGTCACGAATCATTTTTATAGTTTGCAGTATGTCGTGTGTGTTGAGCATATCAGATTCTGTGCATAGCGTTGAAAATATCCTCGTGCATTACGCGGATGTCCACGCCGTACTCCTTTCCGGTAGCGTTCATAGCCTCGGCAAACGCCGAGAAGCCCACGCTCAGCTTCTCTATCTCCACGAGCATTATCATAGCGAAATATTCCTGCAAAACCGTCTGGCTTATATCAACGATATTCGCCCCATATTTTGCGCACTCTGCGCTCGCCATGGCAATAATGCCCACCTTGTCTTTTCCCGTAACGGTAACAACAGCCTTCATACTGATTCTCCTTTGCTGCTAAAATATTCTTTATTGTATCACAAAAAAAGTGCTTTGTCTATATATTTATGAAAAAAAGCGGTTGCGAATGCAACCGCTTTAAAATCAGTCGTCGTTTTCGTCCTTCTCGTCCTCATCCTCGTCCTCGGAGCCGCGAACGTCGGTTATACGCATATTTTCGACGCGCTTGCCGTTCGTCTCGAGAATTTCAACCTGAAGTCCGTATTCGGTAAAGGAATCTCCCGTCTCGGGCATCTTGCCGAGAACCTCCATAGCCCAACCGTTTGCGTTGGATGCATCGGGCTCCTCGTCAATATCGAAGGTGTCAAGCACCTTGGAGATGCTCGCCATACCCGAAACTATGTACACGCCCTCGCCGATTTCCTTGATTTCCTCAATCTTCTCGTCGTGCTCATCCCATATCTCGCCGACGATTTCTTCAAGAATATCCTCAAGGGTAACTATGCCGGCGGTCGAGCCGTATTCGTCCATAACTATCGCCATGTGAAGCTGCTTGTTCTGCAAATCCTTGAGCAAATCGTTTATCTTCTGCGTCTTTGCAACGTAAATAACGGGCTTCGTTATGGTGTCGAGCTTGTCGTTTTCGGAGAATGCCTCGTTGTAGAAATCCTTGTAATAAACTATACCGGTAATGTTGTCAATATCTCCGTCGTAAACGGGAAGTCTTGAATAGCCCGAATCGGAGAACACCTTCGAAACCTCGTCGTAGGTCGCATCCTTCGCAACCGCCGTTATGTCGATTCTGGGGGTGAAAATATCGCCGACCTCAAGGTCGTTGAACTCAATAGCACTCTTGATAAGCTCGCCGTCCTCCTTGTCAAGTCCGCCCTCCTCCTCGGCCTCCTCGATGATGGAGATAAGCTCCTCCTCGGTCACGCCATCGTCCTCCGACGGCTTGAAAATAAGCACGAGAAGCTTCTGCCAGCACTTGAAAACAAATGCAATGGGGGTGAGAATTATACGGAAGAAATTGATAATCGGGGCAGAGAAGAGTACAAACGCCTCGGGCGACTTTTTCGCCATGCTTTTGGGCGTAATTTCACCAAAGGTGAGTATCACAAGCGTAAGCACTATCGTCGATATCGTTGCGCCGAGGTCCTGGCTTTTCAGCAATCCGACGAAAAGCAACGTGCTGATTGACGTAGCAAGTATGTTAACAATGTTGTTACCGATAAGAATGGTAGTGATAAGAGTATCGTAATCCTCTGAAAGCCTGATAGCTAAAGCGGCCTTCTTGTTTCCCTTTTCCGCGAGGTTTTTAACTCTGATTCTGTTGAATGTCGAAAACGAGGTTTCCGTAGCGGAAAAATACGCCGACAAAATGATACATACAGTAATGATTACGATTTGTAAGGCAGGGCCCATGATTTTGTTTTTAAAATCCTTTCAAAATAAAAAATTATAACAGGGCGAGCGAAGCAACCCTTTCCGAAAAAAAGCAAAAAAGACCTAACCGCACCCCGGATCAACGGTTGCAGCTAAGCCACGTATAGAATATTACGGTAACGTTATGACAATTATCCGTCCCCGCGCCGTCGTCCATACTTCCTCCAGAAAAAATCACCTCGGCATACCGCCGAGCGTTATGTAACAACTATTATATCACACAAAAACGCAAATGTCAACCCCCTCGCGCGTGAATCTTTAATTTAATAAGAATAATTGACAATCTCCCCCCAAGAGTGGTATAATGATGTAAATCCGAAGGAGAGGCAGGGGCGACTGCAAGCTTTATGAGAAACAAAATAAAACTCATTGAACCGTGCTATGGCACAGCCTATATAAGACATATAAACGGCCTGTATTTATCAATGAAGGACGGAAATATTTGTCTGAGTAAAGAAAGGTTTTTGTGGAGTGTTGAGGTCTTTGAAAACGACCGTTTTTACTTGGGCGAAATCAGCGGACACGATAAATTTGAATATTGGTACGGTAAATTTCAGACTTCGGTAGACAGCGGTTACACCGAGCAGCATTGGCGCCTGTACACCAAGGGCGATAACGTTGTTATCGAGCATGCCGATTCAAATGCGTTTATTTTCTTTTCCAATGAAGAAAATTTAGTTCTGAAGGACGGAAGCGTTGATAATGACGGCTATTATTTTTGCTTTGAGGAGCCCGCCTTAACTAACGGTTATCCTTACGTTGAGGTAAATAGCATTACTAATAAAATTGCACTCCGCTTTGAGCCTTCTATTTTAAGAATAGTAAATAGAGAATGGTTGATAGACTGGGCGAACGATTTGGAGAAGGCTATGTATTCCTTTTCCAGATTAGTAGGATTTATGCCCTTTCAAAGAATAGAAATAAGAACGTATACCAACTGCAATAGCTGGGGCTATATTTTTTATGATAAACCAATCGTCCATGTAAACAATAAAGACATGGAAAAGGAAGTCATAAGAATGAGAAAGCTTAAAACGAGAGATATTTCATTCGGAGTATCACATGAAATAAGCCACTTATTCGATAAGGCAAGCTGGATTTTTGAAGCTGAAGCAACCGCAAACCTCAAGCTTGCATACGTCCTGTACGAATTAGGATATACCGCCTCTTTAAACGTTCATAACGAGGGGCAAACCTTTTCTTACGATAACTACGCAGATTTGCTTTATGAAGAGCACGGAAGCCTTGATAACGTTAAATGTCTGTTTTCCAGTGCATTGGTTGCGAAATTAGTAAAAATTGCGCAAAATATCGGTTGGGAACCGTTCTGCCAAACGTTCAGAAGCTTCCCATATATGCAAGAGGATCCCGCGCTTGTGCGTTTTGAAATGCTTATAAATAAATTAAGCGAATATTCGAACACCGACGTTCGGGCGATGTTCACCGATGCAGAATGGAGCGCCGTTTATAGCTTTTTATCAGAAAAAGCAAAATAAAAGCCAATAACCAAAAAAACAATTCAAAGCTCCGAGGGAGCCGCGCGGCGCGCGGCTCTTTTCCTTTGCGTTTTCATATTTGATTTATTGAACTTTATTTCGGCGCGCATAATATTGACAAAACAAAAATTTTGTGATAGAATTAGTAACTAATCATTATAATAAATATTATATGATGTTGGATTTGCATTTTTCTTCGCGAATTGGACGAAAGGAGATTTTTATGAGCCAGAAAAGCTATATTGAAGAGCTTGCCGAGCTTTCAATCAAAAACAACAACATAGTCCCCGAGATGTACACCATACACGACGTAAAGCGCGGCTTGCGAGATATTAACGGTAACGGCGTTGTCGCCGGTCTTACCGAGGTTTCGGTTGTAAACTGGAAAAAGAAGGACGAAAACGGCAATGACGTGCTCTGCAACGGCGAGCTTTATTACCGCGGAATAAACATAAACGATATTGTAAACGGCTTCCTCGCAGACGGAAGACCGGGCTTTGAGGAAACGGTCTATCTTCTCCTTTTCTCCGAGCTTCCGAATAAGGCGCAGCTTGAGAGATTCAGCGCACAGCTTGCAGAATACCGCACCCTGCCGCACTACTTCGTGCGCGATATGATATTCAAGGCACCGGGCAAGGATATGATGAACGTTCTTTCCCGAAGCGTGCTCGCACTCTATGCGTATGATTTCAATGCTGACGACCTCTCGATACCCAACGTTTTGCGCCAGTGCTTGCAGCTTATAGCGCAGTTTCCGCTCCTCGCGGTTTACGCTTACCGCTCGCACCGCCATTTCCACGCAAACGAGAGCCTTTTCATTCACTACCCCCAGCCCAATCTCAAAACGGCGGAAAATATACTCTATATTCTTCGCGAGGACGGAAAATACACTCCCCTTGAGGCAGAGCTGCTCGACCTCGCGCTCGTTCTTCACGCCGAGCACGGAGGCGGTAATAACTCAACCTTCACGACTCACGTAGTTTCCTCGTCGGGTGCCGACACCTACTCGGTTATCTCTGCCGCGCTCGGCTCTCTGAAGGGACCGCGCCACGGCGGCGCCAATATAAAGGTTATGAAAATGTTCGACGACATGCGCTCGTGCATAGACACAACCGACGTCGAGCAGGTGAAGGCATACCTTGAAAAAATCCTCGATAAAGAGGCGTTTGACCGCACAGGTCTTATCTACGGTATGGGTCACGCGGTTTACTCGCTCTCCGACCCCCGTGCAGAAATACTGAAAAAATATGCAAAGCAGCTCTCCCGTGAGAAGGGAATGGAAGAGGAGTTTGAGCTCTACGAAACCGTTGCCTCGCTCGCTCCCGAAATGATAAACCGCAAGCGCACAGTTCACAAGGCAGTCAGCCCCAACGTTGACTTCTATTCGGGACTCGTATATAAAATGCTCGGCCTGCCCTATGAGCTCTACACGCCCATCTTCGCTATGGCGAGAATCGCAGGCTGGAGCGCGCACAGACTTGAAGAAATTCAGAACTCGGGTAAAATAATACGCCCCGCGTACATCGGTGTCCGCGAGGACGGAAGCTACGTCAAATTAGAGGACAGATAAGGAGATTGTAATGCAGGGCTGCTCATTCACAGGTCACAGAGTCATCAAGGGTACACATGAGACAAAGCTTGCCGACCTGATCGCTCGAGCTATTAACTACGCCTACGGGCGCGGCTGCCGCAATTTTTATTCGGGAGGTGCCATAGGCTTCGACACATACGCCGCGCGCGAGGTGCTCCGCTTCCGTGCCTCTCACCCTGACGTACGGCTCGTTATGCTTCTGCCCTGTGTGGATCAGGATGCGCGATGGTCATACGCACAGCGCAGAGAATACCGTCGCATGCTCGGTGACGCCGACGAAATATCCTACGTATCCGAGAAATATACCGACACCTGTATAAAGGAGCGCAACTATCGCCTCGTCAGAGAGTGCGATATCCTCATAGCCTATATGTCGAACGAGCGAAGCGGCACAGGGCAAACCGTGTCAATGGCGAAAAAACTCGGCAGAGAAATTTACAATCTCTACCCCACCCTCGAAAGAGAATAGCCACTTCGCTAGTGCCAAACGTGGCACCCCGTGTGACGGTATTTTATTGCCATACGCGAAAATTGTAAATGATTGTTTGCAAAGAGAAGATGAGAGAAAAAAGGTATACAATTCCAACTCTTTCCTCTTGACTTTTTATTCCATAATATGTTATACTTGTAATAGAAAACAAACCGAAATCAAACAGGAGGTGATTGTATGTATTCAAGCTTCGGTGAGTTCTTTGGCGCGTTGTGTCGCGGCGAATTCGGCTTCACGGAAGTATGGCGCATTTGTGTTGATATCTATACCTCGTTTACCAAGTCCGAGGATATGGTGAATCTGTGGAACACTGTTATGGGGCTGATTGACAGCTTTTACGTAGTCGTTCCTTACATACTTATTGCGCTGTCCCTTGTAGTTGCCTTCTTTGAACAAAAGCTTATGCCCGTACTCAAATTCATAGGATTTTTCTTCCTCGGCTTCGTGTGCGGCGTTCATTTTATCGGTCCGCTTATCACTCCGATAGTAGATATCCCTCTTTGGATTTCAGGCCTTGTCGTCGGCATCGTTGCGGCGGTAATCTACCGTTTCCTTTACTTTGGTGCTTACGGCATCGCAGTCGCATATTGCGTTTACGTCCTTTGCTACACAGGCTTCTATATGCGTGAGGGAGCAGAGCATACCCTCGCAAAGTCCTTGGTCTGCCTCGCAATAGCAATCGGCGCGGTTATCGTGGCGTTCATCTTCATTAAGCACGTTGAGATAATCGGCACGTCTATGCTCGGCGCGTACCTTGTGTCCTTCATCATCAGATGCAACATCTGGGATTTCAGAACTCTTGATTTCCTCGCATCAACCCCTTGGGTCGGCGCGGCGGCCATCACTGTCGTTCTCGCAATTCCCGCGGCAATCGTGCAGTACAGCATGAAAACACGCTATTAAAGTCTTCGGTGCAATTCTTTTGAGTTGCACCGTCTTTTTGTATTGACTTTTTTCGCGGTTTATAGTAAAATAGGGTATATTTATTTTTCGTGAGGGTTTTTTATGGACAAATCAAAAGAGCTCAGGCTAAAACGAATCGCAAACGACGTTCGCATAGGAATTATTGAAGCCGTTTACAGCGCAGGCTGCGGACATCCGGGCGGCTCGCTTTCCATTGCCGACGTACTTACCTACCTCTATTTTGAGGGAATGAACAACAACCCCGATAACCCCAAGCTGCCGGAGCGCGACCGCTTCGTGCTTTCCAAGGGTCACTGCGCACCCGCGCTTTATTCGGTTCTCGCTCACAGGGGCTATTTTCCCGTGGAGGAGCTGAAAACACTCCGAAAAATCGACTCGCGCCTGCAGGGTCACCCCGATATGAAGGGCGTCCCCGGCGTCGATATGTCCACCGGCTCGCTCGGCCTCGGTATCTCCGCCGCCTGCGGTATGGCACTCTCGGGCAAGGTTGACAGCGCCCCCTACCGCGTCTATACGATGGTCGGTGACGGCGAAAGCGAGGAGGGACAGGTCTGGGAGGCGGCTATGTTTGCCGCACACTACAAGCTTGATAATCTCGTGGCAATAATCGACTGGAACGGTCTGCAAATCGACGGCCCCGTTGCCGAGGTTATGAATCCCACCCCCCACGATGAAAAATTCCGTGCATTCGGCTGGCACGTTATAACGGTTGATGCGCATAGCTTTGACGAAATCGAGGCGGCGTTCAACGAGGCAAAAACGGTGAAGGGCAAGCCCACCGCCATTATCGCAAGGAGCATAAAGGGCAAGGGCGTTTCATATATGGAGAACGCGTGCGAATGGCACGGTCAGGCACCCAAGGAAGATCTCTATAAGGTCGCAATAGCCGACCTTACGGCAATCGCGGAAGAACTTAAGTAAGGAGCAGGGAAATGGCAGATAAGAAAGCAACAAGAGAAAGCTACGGCGCGGCACTTGCCGAGCTTGGTGAAAAATACGATTTCCTCGTTCTCGACGCGGACCTTGCCGCAGCAACGAAAACGGGTATGTTCAAAAAGAAATTCCCCGACAGATTCTTCGACTGCGGAATCGCAGAGGGCAATATGATGAGCGTTGCCGCAGGAATCGCGAGCACGGGCAAAACCGTGTTTGCCTCGTCCTTTGCAATGTTCGCCGCAGGCAGAGCCTTTGAGCAGGTCAGAAACTCCATAGGCTACCCCCACCTCAACGTAAAAATAGGCGCAACTCACGCAGGCATCACCGTAGGTGAGGACGGCGCAACCCACCAGTGCAACGAGGATATAGCGCTTATGCGCACCATTCCCGGTATGACCGTAATCAACCCCGCCGACGCCGATGAGGCATACCTCGCAGTAAAGGCGGCAATAGAAACCGACGGCCCGATGTACCTTCGCTTCGGCAGATACGCAGTGCCTTACGTCACCCGTGAGGTCGAGGGCTACAAATTCGAGATAGGCAAGGGCGTTAAAATGCGCGAGGGCACCGACGTGACTCTCGTTGCGACAGGATATATGGTTCACCTCGCGTGTGAGGCGGCAGAGGCTCTCGCCGCCGAGGGAATTTCGGCAGAGGTTATCAATATCCACACCGTAAAGCCCCTTGACGAGCAGCTTCTCATCGACTCCGCCAAGAAGACGGGAGCCGTCGTAACCGCCGAGGAGCACAACGTGATAGGCGGTCTCGGAGCCGCCGTTTGTGAGGCACTTTCGGGTGCTTACCCCGTACCCGTGTTAAGAATTGGCGTTGAAGACAAGTACGGAAAGAGCGGAAAGGTACCCGATCTGCTTGAGGCCTACGGACTTACCAAGGAGAACGTAATCGCGAAAGCGAAGGCGGCAATAGCAATGAAAAAGTAATCCCCTATGCCACGGCGGCTCGCCGTGGCATTTTTTATTGAAAATGCCGAGTTTTTTTGCCGCTCTTTGTGCAAAATTCGGTTTTTGCTTTTTTTTCGAAAAACTTCTTTACAAATACTGCTAAATGTAGTAAAATATAAACGAAAATATTTTATATAATGGGGTAACGGATATGAAAAGAGTTCTTCTCAAGCTTTCGGGCGAGGCTCTCGCCGCAAAAAGCGACAAAATTTATGACAACGACTTCGTCGATGAGGTCGCCGCGGCAATAGTCGCCGCAAAAAATCGCGGCTATGAAATCGCTCTCGTCCTCGGCGCAGGCAACATCTGGCGCGGCAGACAGGGCGGCGAAATGGACAGACAGCTTGCAGACCGTATGGGTATACTTGCCACGGTAATCAACGCCATCTGTATGAAGGATGCAATAATTAGGGCGGGCTCCGACGCCGTGGTAATGACAGCCGTTCCCATGGCTCCGCTTGCTGACGTGTATTCCTCCGAGGCGGCAAGGGCGGCTCTCTCCGAGGGCAAGATAGTTATCTTCGGCGCGGGTCTTGGTATCCCCTTCCTCTCCACCGACACCACGGGCGCGGTAAGAGCTGCGGAGATAGAGGCAGATGCAATGCTTATGGCGAAGAATATCGACTACATATACACCGACGACCCCAACAAAAATCCCGACGCCAAAAAGCTCGAGCGTGTGAAGGCATCGGAGGTTCTCGCGCTTAATCTCAAGGCGATAGACGCGACCGCAACCGCCTTCTGTCTTTCTACGGGAATGCCCATTCACGTATTCGGTCTTAAAAATCCCGATGACATAACCCGTGCCATCGAGGGCGAATGCGTAGGCACCGTAATAATTCCGGAATAAAAATTTTTACATACACAAGGAGAAAACAAAATGAAGCTTGATACCAGAGATTACGAATCCAAAATGAAAAAAACCATAGCCTCCTACACGGAGAACCTTTCCACCATCCGTGCCGGCAGAGCAAACCCCGACGTTCTCAAGAAGATTGAGGTTGATTACTACGGCTCGCCCACACCCATCGCATCCATCGCGGAAATCAAGGTTTCCGACGCGCGCACCCTCGTTATCACCGCTTGGGATAAATCCGCAATGAAGGGCATAGAGAAGGCTATCCTTACCTCCGACCTCGGAATCCACCCCCAGAACGACGGCACCTGCATCCGTCTCAACTTCCCCCCTATGACCGAGGAGCGCCGCCGCGACCTCTCCAAGCAGATCTCCAAGATGGGCGAGGACGCAAAGGTTGCAATACGCAATATCCGCCGCGATGCAAACGATAAAATCAAGGCTATGAAGAAGAACTCCGAGATGACCGAGGATGAGGCAAAGCAGTCGGATAAGCTCGTTCAGGACCTCACCGATAAGTACATTAAGGAAATCGACGTTATCACCGATTCCAAAACCAAGGAAATAATGGAAATCTAAAATCCAACCTTCGAAAGAGAGAATCAAATTGCTTTTTTCAAAGAAAACTAAGGACATTATGACCGATGAGCGCCTTGACACCGTTGCGATAATCACCGACGGCAACGGCAGATGGGCAACCAAGCGCGGACTCATACGCAGTCAGGGGCACGTCGCAGGGGCGAAGCGAATACAGCCCGTGCTCGAAACCTTCCGCCGCATAGGCGTCCACAACGTAATAATGTACGCCTTCTCCACGGAAAACTGGAAGCGCCCCAAGGATGAGGTCGACACTATAATGAAGCTCATCTATAAATACCTCGTTGACGTCGTTGAGGATATGATCAAAACCGATAAGGAGTTTTGCATAAAATTCATAGGCGATCTCACCCCCATTCCCGAGCCTCTTAAATCGAAGTGCATAGAGGTCGAGAATATGGCGAAGGACCGCGCCTTCACCTGTAGCGTTGCGCTCAATTACGGCGGTAGAGATGAAATAGTTCACGCCGCAAACGCCGCCCACGCCGCAGGACACGAAACGCTCACCGAGGAAATACTCTCAAAATATATGTACACCGGCACCACCCCCGACCCTGACCTCATTATCAGAACGGGCGGAAACTTCCGCGTTTCCAATTTCCTTCTCTGGCAGGGAGCATATTCTGAATACGTTATCCTCGATACGCTCTGGCCTGATTTTGACGACGCCGCAATAATGAAGGCGGTCGGTGAGTTCTATACGCGCAGCCGTCGCTTCGGCGGACTTGATAGGTAAGAGAGAATAATACGAACTCGCTCTAAAGCCTGAATTTTCAGCGCTTTAGGCACTTGCCTCTCTTGCAAAGTCCGCACTTGGCTGCGAGAGCCAAGCACCAAAACCATCTTAAAATTCAGGCTTAAGAGTTCTGCGAATTTAAAAAAGAATAAATTTTGTGTAAGACAAGGTTAAAATTTGAAATAATATGCGGATATTACAAGAATTTTTACCGCAGTATTATGCGAAATTTGTCTTTTTAAAACGGGTTCGTATTATTCTATCTTGCCTAAGGAGAACAAATGAAAACCAGAATCATAACGGCAATATGTATGGCGGTGCTCGGAATACCGCTGCTCATATTCTCCGAATACATTATTTACCCGATAGCAGCAGGCATATTTGCCGCCGTTGCTATATATGAAATGGGAAGCGTGACGGGCCTCGGCAAGAATCTGGCAATGTCTGTCCCCGCATATGTGATAGCCATTGCAACGCCCATTCTGGCGTATTTCTTCGCCTCGTTCTATTTCATACTCTGCGCCTGCGCAGTTGCCCTCGCGTATATGCTCTATCTCTTCGGCTACGCGGTGGTAATGCGCGGTCAGGTGAAATTCTCCGAGGTGGCAACGCAGTTTGCCTGCTTTGCCTACATCGTTGCATCCTTCACCTCACTCACACTGATAAGATATACCGAAAACGGAGTGTACAATTTCGTTCTCGCCTTCCTTGCCGCTTGGATATGCGATATATTCGCCTACTTCGTCGGCAGAGCGATAGGTAAGCATAAGCTTATCCCCGAAATCAGCCCCAAAAAGACGGTCGAGGGCGCGATAGGCGGCGTTTTCTTCACCGCGGTATTTTTCCTTATATACGGAATAATCGTATCCTATATCAACGGCGCACCCACACCGAACTATTTAACCCTCGCCATATTCGGCGTTGTGCTTTCGGTTGTGTCGCAGTTCGGTGACCTCATCGCCTCGCTTATCAAGCGCGAGCACGGTGTAAAGGATTACGGCAAAATCTTCCCGGGACACGGCGGTGTGCTTGACAGATTCGACTCGGTCGTAGCGGTTGCTCCCGTGCTGTTCGCGCTCTGTCTTCTCTTTCCCCCGTTCTCATAAAAACTACCGTTAAGGACCGCCGCTAAGGCGGTCTTTATAAACCGTTAGGCAAGAGAGAACAATACGAACTCGCTCTAAGGCCTGAATTTTCAGCGCTTTAGGCACTTGCCTCTCTTGCAAAGTAAAGGAAAAACACTATGAAAACCATCTCCGTGCTCGGAGCGACAGGCTCCGTAGGTCAGCAGGCGCTTGATGTTGCGCGCTCGCGCGGCTACCGCGTCGATTATATCACTGCCAACCGCGACGTCGCGGCGGCAGAGCTCGCCGCGCGCGAATTTCACCCGAGCTGTGTCGCAATGGCAAGCACCGAGGCGGCAAGCGACCTGAGGGCGCGCCTCGCCGATACCGATATAACCGTGCTCGCAGGCGAGGAGGGAATAAGAGAGGGTATTTACGCCTCATCGTCCTCCGTCGTCGTCAATTCCATAATAGGTGAAGCAGGTCTTTTGCCAACACTTACAGTCATAGATTCGGGCAAAAGGCTCGCCCTCGCAAACAAGGAATCCCTCGTTATAGCCGGCTCCATAGTTATGCAAAGGGCGCGGGCTCGTGGCGTCGAAATCCTTCCCGTAGACAGCGAGCATTCCGCAATATTTCAGTCGCTCAAATCGGGTAAGCCCTCGGAAATAAAGCGCATACTTCTCACCGCCTCGGGCGGCCCCTTTTACAAAAAGAGCAGGGAGGAGCTTGCGCGCGTAACCCTCGCCGACACTCTCGCACACCCCACCTGGAAGATGGGCAAAAAAATCACTGTCGACTCCGCCACCCTTATGAACAAGGGCTTCGAGGTTATCGAGGCGGCGCATCTTTTCGGCGTCGGTGCGGATAGGATAAAGGTTCTCGTTCACCGCGAGAGCATACTTCATTCCGCCGTGGAATATATTGATAACACCGTCATCGCGGAGCTTTCCGTGCCCGATATGCGTATGTGCGTGCAGTACGCGGTGGACTATCCCGACCGCTGTCCCACAAGCTCGGCACAGCTCGACCTTATATCCCTCGGCTCGCTTACCTTTGCCGAGCCGGATACAGAGGCGTTTCCGCTTCTCGCGCTTGCCGCGCGCGCTATGTCCTGCGGCGGAGCAATGCCGGCTATACTGAACGCCGCAGACGAGGTTGCCGTTGCCGCCTTTCTCGAGGAGCGCATAGGCTTCCTCGGAATATCCGAGGTCGTCTCAGAAACCTTTGAGCGCCTTCTCGGAAGCCGTGCGGAAACGGTAGAGGAGCTTATCGCCTGCGACCGCGAGGCAAGGCGTATAGCAAGGGAGCTTATCGGCAAATAATCAGCAATCAGCAAATATCAAGGAGAACCGAATTGGGAACCGTATTAACTATCCTCATAGCAGTATTAGTATTTGGCTTTCTCATTTTTATACACGAGCTCGGCCACTACGTTGCCGCGCGCATATTTAAGGTTACAATAACCGAATTTTCAATAGGTATGGGCCCGCGCATTTTTTCTCATACCTCAAAAAAGACGGGCATTCGCTATTCGATAGCCCTCTTTCCCATAGGCGGCTTCGTCGCTATGGCAGGTGAGAACGGTGACGACGACACGAGCGCCCCTCTCCATTCGGGTGAGGATACCCCCGCCGTCTACCGCGACACAGGCTATACCTACGCCACCGACCCCAACCGCTTTGACAAAAAGCCAGCCTGGCAGCGCTTTATCATCACCGCCGCAGGCGCAACGGTGAACATCGTTGCAGGCTTTCTTGCAATGATAATAGTCGGCTCCGCCATCACCCTCGGCTCCACCACCGTCGGCTCCTACGAGCTCGACGACGGCACGCCCCTTCAGGAATACCTCGGCTACGATATCACCACCTCAACCGTTTTGCAGGTCGATGACGAAATAATAAGAGTCAACGGAAAAAGAGTCAGAATCTACGAGGAGCTCTCCTACGAGATAATGCGTAACGGCTACGAGCCCGTTGAGCTCACCGTTATCCGCGACGGAGAGGAAATTATAATTCCAAACGTTGCCTTCCCAAGAGTCGAGCAGCAGGGGCAGACCTTCGGTGCCATTGATTTCCGTGTCAGAGGTATAAGGGATAAGGGCTTCGGCGACGTAATGTCGTATACCTGGCACAACTCCTGGCTTATCGTACGTATGGTGTGGGAGTCCATATTCGATCTCATAACGGGAAGATACACCTTCGCCGCGCTCTCGGGCCCCGTCGGCATATCCTCCGCAATCGGTGATGCCGCAAGCGCAGGCTTCATATCGCTTCTCAATATGGTGACGGTTATAAGCATTAACCTCGGAGTTATGAATCTTCTGCCCATTCCAGCCCTCGACGGCGGCCGCCTCATAACCGTGCTCGTTGAGATGATAACGGGCAAAAGAGTACCCCCGAAAATCGAGGGAATGATAAACGCCATAGGTCTCGTGCTCCTGCTCGGGCTCTCGGTGGTTATACTCGTGAAGGACGTTATTCAACTAATAATTTGACCTTGCCGCCTACGCGGCGAAAGGACGTAAAATGGATTACAATCAGTTCAGAAGAAAAACGCGCAAAATAAAGGTAGGCGACCTCTGTATCGGCGGCGATGCTCCCATCACTGTCCAGTCGATGACGAACACCGACACCCACGATACAGAGGCAACCTATAAGCAGATAAGAGCGCTTGAGGATGCGGGCTGCGACATAGTCCGCCTTGCCGTCCCCGATATAGAGGCGGCATCCGTTTTTTCCGAGCTTAAGGCACGCGGCGTGAGGGTGCCTCTCGTTGCGGATATACATTTCAATTACAAAATCGCCCTTGCGGCAATAGAGTCGGGCGCGGATAAAATACGCATAAACCCCGGTAATATCGGCTCAAGGGAAAACACCGAGGCAGTGGTGCGCGCCTGTCGTGAGCGCGGCCTGCCGATAAGAATAGGTGTAAACTCGGGCTCGGTTGAAAAATCGCTCCTCGCAAAATACGGAGCTCCCACGGCAGAGGCGCTTGCCGAAAGCGCGCTATATCACATCTCTATCCTTGAGGAGCTTGATTTTCACGATATAGCCGTATCGGTGAAGGCATCGGACGTGCCCACTATGATAGCGGCAAACGCAATCCTCGCCGATAGATGCGACTATCCCATTCACCTCGGCGTTACCGAGGCGGGCGCGCGCCGTCAGGCGATAATCAAAAGCAGTGTGGGCATAGGCTCTCTGCTCTCGCGCGGCATCGGCGACACCCTTCGCGTGTCGCTCACAGAGGATCCCACCGAGGAGATTTCCGCCGCGCGCGACATTCTGCGCGCGCTCGAGCTTTGCGAAAACAGGGGAATGGACATCGTATCCTGCCCCACCTGCGGCAGAACGAAAATAGACCTCATAAGGCTCCTTGAGGAGTTTGAGCTCCGCGCCAAGGCAGAGGGGCTCGATAAAAAGAATATTAAGGTCGCGCTTATGGGCTGTGTGGTAAACGGACCCGGCGAGGCGCGAGAGGCCGACATCGGTATAGCCGGCGGCATAGGCGAGGGCCTGCTCTTCAAGAAGGGCGAAACCGTAAGAAAAATAAAAGAGGACAGGCTTGTTGATGAGCTGATTGAGGAAATTAAGCTTATGAACTGCTAGGCAAGAGAGAATAATGGAAAAGAGATTTTTTGACGTATTCACCAAATATAACCCCTCGCCCGACAAGCGCGAGCTTCTTGAGCGCGGACACTCCTTTTCGCACAGAGTTGTGTCGCGGGAGCCACTTCGCGTTGAGGTGAATATTTCCTTCGACTCTCACGAGGAGCCGGAGCTTTTCTATGATATTGAGGACGAGTGCCGCGAGCTCTACGCCGCCGAGACCTTCAAGATTTTCCCCCATTTCCCGCCGTCCTCGTTTAACGTCTGCTACTTCAACGAGATAGCCGCAGAGGCGGCAATATACGGCGCGGTTACGCACGGCTTTTTCTCAAACGCCGACTTCACCGACGACGGCGAAACCATAACCGCCTACATACCCTTTTCCATCTTCGGCGTCGATTTTGTGAAGAACGCCGATACCGAAAAATTCCTCTCCAACGTGCTCTATAACCGCTACGGAATTACGAGAAAAATCGACATTAGAGCAGGCGAGGGAGCCGAGGAATACAGCACAGAATGGAAGGCAAAGCGCGAAAAAATGCTCGAGGACGCAGAGGCGGCAAACCGAGCCGCGCTTGACAACGCCCGCGCCACAGCGCAGAGAGAGAGGGACGAGCAGGCAAGGGCCGCCGACCCCCACTTTGACTTTGAAAGGAAGTCGGGCATCTCGCACTCCACGGGCGTGAACGAGAAAATCAGCGACACCGAATTTCGCATCGGCGCCTCGGTATACAGCATAGAGGAAAGCGATCTGATTTTCGGCGACGACTTCGATATCACCGCCCCCACCCCCCTCGCTGATATAGAGCGCACGCACGGCAATGCCGCGTTCTTCGGCACGGTATTTGAAATTGAAACCAAGGAAACCCGTAAGGGAGATAAAACCAACGTCACCGTGGGTATATCCGACGGCGCAAGCGCAACCTATCTGAAGCGCACTCTCGGTGAGGGCGAGCTCGATTGGCTCGGCAGTATAAAGTCGGGAATGTCGCTTGCCGTATTCGGCAGAGTTATCAATGATAAATTCGATAACGAGCCCTTCATCTCCTTCCGCGGAATAAGAAGCATAAAGAAAAAGCAACGCGAGGACCGCGCACCCGAAAAGCGCGTTGAGCTTCACCTGCACTCCAATATGTCGCAGATGGACGCCCTCATAACCCCGAAGGACATAGTGAATACCGCTATCCGCTGGGGCCATAAGGCAATAGCCGTAACCGACCACGGCAACGTGCAGGCATTCCCCGAGGTTATGCTCGCGCTCGAAAAATCAAAAAACACCGAGCTGAAAATACTCTACGGTATTGAGGCGTATTTCGTAAACGATACCGCAAAATGTATGTTCGGTAAGCGCTATCCCTCGTTTGACGACGAAATGGTCGTCTTTGACATAGAAACCACGGGCTTCTATAACCGCACCTGCAAAATCATAGAGATAGGCGCGGTGAAAATCAAGGGCGGCAAGGTCATAGAGGAGATGGATATCTTCGTCGACCCCGAGCAGCATATCCCCGACGAGATAACCGCCCTCACCTCAATCACCGATGAAATGGTTGCAGGCGCACCGAAGGAGAGGGAGGCCGTGGAGCAGTTTCTCGCCTTTGTCGGTGACCGTATGCTCATAGCGCACAACGCCAACTTTGACGTCGGCTTCATCCGTGTCGCCGCCGAGCGCCACGGCATACCCTTTGACAACACCTACCTCGATACCGTAGGTCTTTCAAGATACGTAAACCCCGAGCTTAAAAACCATAAGCTCGATACAATAGCAAAGGCATACGCTCTCGAGGAGTTCCACCACCACAGAGCATCGGACGACGCGCGCACCCTCGCGGAGATATTTTTCGTTATGCTCTCACGCTTGCGTGAGGAGGGCGTCGGCGACTTCCCCGGGATGCTCGAGCAGATGAGCGAGCACACCGACCCCCTGAAGCTTATGCCGTACCATATGATAATCTTCGCACAAACGAGGGACGGCCTGCGCAACCTTTACAGGCTCATCTCGTACAGCTATCTCGATTATTACGGCGGCTTCGGCAGACAGAAAAAGGTGCCGCGTATTCCCAAATCCGTCCTGGAGGATTACCGCGAGGGACTCATTATCGGCTCCGCGTGTGAGGCAGGCGAGCTTTATGCCGCGATACGCGACGGCAAGCCGCAGGAGGAGATAGAGGAGATAGCCTCGTTCTACGATTACCTCGAGATACAGCCGCTATGCAATAACGCCTTCCTCGTAAGAGAGGGTAAGGTTGCAAGCGAGGACGCCCTGCGCGATATAAACCGACAGATATACGAGCTCGGCAAAAAGCTCGGTAAGCCCGTCTGCGCAACGTGTGACGCGCACTTCCTCAACGCCGAGGACGAGGTTCTGCGCCGCGTTCTCACCGCCAATATGTATAAGGATGCCGATGAGCAGGCGCCCCTTTATCTGCGTACCACGGACGAAATGCTCGCTGAATTTGCCTATCTCGGCGAGGACGTCGCGCATGAGGTCGTAATCGAAAACCCCAACAAAATCGCAGATATGATAGACAGAATCCGCCCGATTCCCGAGGGCAGATACGACCCGATTATGCCGGGTGCAAACGAGGAGCTCACCGAATCCTGCTGGCGCCGCGCTCACGATTGGTACGGCGAGAAATTGCCGGAAATAGTCGAGAAGCGACTCGCAAAGGAGCTCGACTCCATTATCAAAAACAATTTCGCGGGACTCTATATGATTTCGGTAAAGCTCGTTGCCTATTCCGAAAGCCTCGGCTACCTCGTAGGCTCGCGCGGCTCGGTCGGCTCGTCCCTCGTTGCCACGATGTCGGGTATATCCGAGGTTAACCCCCTTCCGCCCCATTACAGATGCCTCAAATGCAAGCACTCCGAGTTCTTCACCGACGGCTCGGTCGGCTCGGGCTTCGACCTTGACGACAAGCGCTGCCCCGTTTGCGGCGAGTGGATGTATCAGGACGGTCAGGACATCCCCTTTGAAACCTTCCTCGGCTTCAAGGGCGACAAATCCCCCGATATAGACCTCAACTTCTCGGGCGACGTGCAGGGCAGGGTACATAAATACACCGAGGAGCTCTTCGGTCAGGGGCACGTGTTCCGTGCGGGTACCATCGGCACCCTCGCGCAAAAAACCGCCTGGGGCTACGTCAATAAGTACCTCGAGGAAAGGAAAATCAAAATTTCCAAGGCGGAGATTTCCCACCTCGCAACCAATCTCGTCGGCGTAAAGAGAACAACGGGACAGCACCCCGGCGGAATTATCGTCGTGCCGAAGGAGTACGAGATATACGACTTCACCCCCGTTCAGCACCCCGCCGACGACCCCAACTCCGACATCATAACGACGCACTTCCAGTTCTCGTATCTGCACGACACGATACTGAAGCTCGACGAGCTCGGACACGATATTCCGACCAAGTATAAGATGCTTGAAAATTACACGGGTACGAGTGTTCTCGACGTTAAGATGAACGACAAATCCATCTACGAGCTCTTTGCCTCTACCGACCCCCTTAAAATTAAGCCCGAGGACATCGGCGGATGTCTGCTCGGTACCTACGGAATCCCCGAAATGGGTACCAAATTCATTCAGCAGGTTCTCCTCGACGCGAAGCCCAAGAACTTTGCCGACCTTCTTCAGATTTCGGGACTTACTCACGGCACGGACGTATGGCTCGGCAACGCGCAGGAGCTTATCAAAAAGGGCGTCTGCACCATTTCCGAGGTCGTTGGTACCCGTGACGGTATTATGCTTTACCTCATAAGCAAGGGAATAGACGACTCCACCTCGTTCAAAATAATGGAATCGGTGCGTAAGGGTAAGGGCCTCACGCCCGAGTGGGAAGAGATAATGCTCTCTAACGGTGTCCCCGATTGGTACATCTGGTCGTGTAAGAAGATAAAATATATGTTCCCGAAGGCGCACGCCGCCGCATACGATATGTCGGCAATCCGTCTTGGCTGGTACAAGATTTACTATCCTATGGAGTTTTACGCCGCCTTCTTTACCGTCGCCCCCGGCGGCTTCGATGCCGAAATAGTCGGCAAGGGCTACGTAGGCGTAAACGCGGCGATAAAGGAGCTTGAGGAGAAGGACTCACAGATGGAATCCACGCAAAAGGATAAGGAGCTTCTCGCTACCCTCTATCTCGTGCGCGAGGCTATGGCGCGAGGCGTTCAGTTCCTCAGCGTTGACCTTAAAAAATCCGACGCCTCGGCATTCCTGCCCGAAAACGGAAAAATAAGAATGCCCTTCAACTCGCTCTCAGGCCTCGGTGACGGCGCGGCAGAAAAAATCATCAAGGCGCGCGACAGCTACAATATCTACTCGATAGAGGACCTGCGCGAGCGTTCAGGCGTTTCGAAGACCGTAATAGAGGTCCTTCGCCGCAATCACGTCCTCGACGGCTTGTCCGAAACCAACCAGTTCACCCTGTTCTAAAAAGCTACACGGGTTGCGCCCATTTTGCGCGCAACCCGAAAAAAGACAAGCTATGTTTGCTTTTTAAGCTATGAACAGAGCAAGTAAAAGAATAATGGCACACTCCTTGTCGCCGTCCTTTGAAAACAGTAAAAACAGCGCAAGCGCACCGATAAGAAGCTCCTCGGTGCCGACCTTGAAGTTTTCAAGCCTCGGAAGAAATCCGAGCTTATCTCCGAGAAAATTCTTGAAGGGAAGCTTTGTCAGAAAGGAGAATACTCCCGCGCTCGCTTCCTCTGCCTCGTCCTTTTCTTCGTCGGGGCTCTCCGAGGTCGGCGGCATATCCGTGGGTGAAATTTTCGGCTCTGCCACGGCAGGCTGTATATTCGTACGCCCCATATTCCCCTCCACACCGTCGGTGAAGGCACATCCGTCGTAATTTTCCGGCACGTTGATTCTTTCATCGCCCTGATAATATGTTCTCGTATACATTATTTTGCCCTCATCATATCAAGTATGTCGGCAATGGTTATGAACGACTCGATAGCCTTCCTTCGTTCCTCTGAGATATACGGCTTCAGAGCCTCTATGAGCTCTGTGCGCCGCCCCCTGCTGCGCCTCGGTATCGCTTCGGCAGGTGCGGGGGCTACGACTGCCTCCTCGCTTGGTGTGTCCGCGCTTTCTTTTACTTCGCTTGCCGAGCTCTCCTCAGCGCCAAGATTTTTTATCTGCTCAACAAGCGCAGGATTTTCTAAAATAAGACTTATAACCCTGGAAATATCAGGCTCTGCCACGGTTAGCACCTCCTCGGTTTATATTAGCCTTTGCTCTTGTACGTGTTCAGTATCTTCAGCGCCGCTGCCATACTGATTTCCGTATCTCCGCGCAGTATCGCGCGTATCTTTTCCATCTGCTCGTGCGGCGGTACCGTCTCCGAAATGCTGTATCCGTAGCCCTTCGCCATCTCGCGAATCATACGCCACAGCTCACCGTCGCCGAGTGACGCATATTTTTTCAATTCTTCTCGGTTCACCTTCACCCTGCTTACACCCCCTGATTTGTCAGATTTTTGTTTCATAAGCATTTTATGCGGCGTGTGCGCAATCGGTGACCGTTTTATCAAAAAAAGGAATTCACTATATGAAATGCCTTGTATTTTCAGACTCTCACGGAACGCCGCACCTTATGCGCCGCGCGCTCGCGCTCCACAGAGATGCCGAGGTCGTGTTTTTCCTCGGTGACGGGCTTGCCGATGCCGCCACCCTTGCCTCGGAGGACCCCACGCGCGCCTGGATAGCCGTGCGCGGTAACTGTGATACAACCGACCTTTTCGGCAGCTCATTTGTTCGGAAGGTTGACGAAATAATCCTCGACGGACGTAAAATCGTCCTCACCCACGGCGACCTCTACGGCGCGAAATACGGCGTCGGCGGTCTTATAAACCTCGCTCGCGAGCGAGATGCCGATATTGTCCTCTTCGGACACACCCACATCCCACACGAACAGTACGTCGGGGATTACGGTAAGCCTGTATGGCTTTTCAACCCCGGCTCAATATCATATAACGGTGCCTCCTACGGTATCATAACCCTCGGCGGCACACCGCTTCTTTCTCACGGGAGCATAGCGAAATTTTTGTAAAGGAAGTAAAAGCACTTGACAGAACTTAAAAGCGTAATAGCAAAAAATATATGTGAGCTTCGCATCGAGTCGGGAATGACCCAGCTCGCCCTCGCCGAAATGCTCAACTACTCGGACAAGGCAATATCGAAATGGGAGAGAGGAGAATCGGTCCCCGACGTCTTTATGCTGAAGCGCATAGCCGATATATTCGAAGTAACCGTCGATTATCTTCTCGAGGACGACCATACCGCCGCCGAAATAAAGAAGGAAACGCAGAGGGTAGTCCGCTCCCGTAACCGCGTCATAATATCTATGCTCGCTATGGCTCTTGTGTGGCTCGTCGGCGCGACCGCCTTCGTGCTTATGCAGATTTTCATTCCCACAGCGGCGCTTCGCCCGTGGCTGATGTTCATATATGCCATTCCCGTAACGGCAATAGTCGCCATCGTATTCAACAGCCTCTGGGGCAGGAAAAAGAAGCTCAACTACCTTATAATTTCGGTTCTGGTCTGGGGCGTGCTTCTCTCGCTCCACCTCACGCTTCTTATGCTCATCCGCGTCAACGTCTGGCAGGTATATCTTATAGGTATCCCCGGCGAGATTATAACGCTCCTCTGGTCATTTATGATAGGTAAGAAAAATTAAAGGAAGAAAAGCTATGTCAAGAACAGTCGGCGCATCAATGCCGCCACCGCATAAGCCGCCCGCACCACCCAAAAGGCCCAAGGGCTTCAAGGCGTTTTTCCCATACTTATTCGGGCAAATCTCCGCCTTCTTAAAAAGGCTCTTCTATATAGTTTCTCTCGTCTGGGAGACCGCACCGATGCTTTTTGTCGCAATGGTGCTTCTGTGCGTCGGAGAGGGTCTTATGCCCGTCGTGGGCTCGTATATAACCAAATATTTGCTTGACGGAGTGCAATCTCTTATCGGCACGTCGTCGGCAGGCAGTCTTTACGAGGATATTTTCGTGACGATGAGGCCTATTATATTCCTCTTCGTGCTTTTTTTCCTTCACCAGCTCGTCAAGCGCATACTTGACCGCCTCACCCATACGGTAAACCTCTTGGCAGGCGAGCAGGTCGTAAATCACATCAAGCTTAAGATAATAACCAAATCCAAAACGGTCGATATGCGCTCCTTCGATATCCCCGAGTTTTACGAGAAGCTCGAGAATGCAAACCGCGAGGCGAGCATGCGCCCGATAAATATACTGATAGCGACCTTCAAGGTCGTCAGCGCGGCAATAAGCATAATTTCCTATATTGTGGTGCTGATAACCCTCAGCCCCTTCGCACCTCTTATAATTATCATAGCCGCTATCCCCGGCTCGATGGTAAACTACGCCTACCGCGGCAGAAATTTCCGCTATATGCGTATGCACTCCAAGGACCGCCGCGCTATGAATTATTACTCCGACCTTATGGTAAATAAGGACTACGCGAAGGAGATAAAAATTCTCGGCCTAGGCGACACCTTTATAAAAAAATACAGAACGGTATTCAAGAGCTATTACGCAGGCCTTCGTAAAATCGTTATGAAGGAAACCGTAATCCGCATCGTCGTCAGCGTTATATTCACCGCCGCAACCGCCGCCCTCTTCGGCTACGTTGCCTACGACGTCATTTTCGCAAATGGCAAAATCGGCGACTATTCGCTTTACACGGGTGCGCTCACCTCGGTTGCCTCCTACGTAACCACCCTCGTCACAGCCACGGCAACCATCTACGAGGGAACTCTTTTCATCGACAATATGATGGAGTTTATGAAGGAGGAGCGGACCGTCGTCTCAACCCTTCCCGAGCCTGCAATCCCCGCACGCGGTGTCGAGCATACCCTTGAATTTAAGAACGTTTCCTTCGCCTACCCTGGCACAGACAGAAGGGTTATAAATAATCTTAATCTGACCTTCAAAACGGGCGATTCGATAGTCCTCGTAGGACTTAACGGCGCGGGCAAAACCACACTTATAAAGCTCATAACCCGTCTTTACGACGTTACAGAGGGCGCGATTTTGCTCGACGGCAGAGATATACGGGAATACTCTCCCGAGGCGTACTACGATTTGTTCGGCATAATTTTCCAGGATTTCGGTAAATATTCTGAGTCCGCCGCCGAGAATATTGAGTTCGGTGACGTAAACCGAGCGCACGAGCGCCGAGATGTAATAGCCGCCGCCGAAAGAGGCAACGCCGCCGAGTTTATAAGCGAGCTTCCCGACGGCTACGACACACCTCTTACGAGAATCTTTGAGGACAACGGTACCGAGCTTTCGGGCGGTCAGTGGCAGAAGCTCTCCGTCGCGCGCGCGTTCTATAAGGATTCCGACATACTCATTCTCGACGAGCCCACCGCATCTCTGGACGCGATAGCAGAGGAGGAGATATTCAATCAGTTCTCCGAGCTCTCAAAGGGCAAAATCAGCATATTCGTATCCCACAGGCTCTCTGGAGCCGTTACCGCAGGAAAAATAATAGTGCTCGACGAGGGCAGAGTTATCGAGAGCGGCACGCACGAGGAGCTTATGGCGAGCGGCGGAGAGTATTTCCGCCTGTTCTCCACACAGGCACACAGATACACCGGCGTCAGCTACGGCACCAACGAAACACAGGAAGGATAATGTTATGAACACCCAAACGACCGCAAATCTTACCCACGTTTTTGAGAATCTCACCTACGCACCGCGTATAGCAACCGACATACTCTTTGAGGACGCACCCACCGCCGTATCATTTACGGGTGAGGCAGACCGCGCCGCAAGATTTATAGAGGGTTTTCAGCTTCTGAACCGTGAGCTCTGGGCGCTCTTCACCGAGCAGTTCCGTACCCGTCCCGACCATCTCGACACGGGCTGGCGCGGTGAATATTGGGGCAAAATGATGCGCGGTGCCTGCTGGACATACAAATATACACGCAACCCCGAGCTTTACGCAGTCCTGCGCGAAACCGTGCTTGATATGATAAGCACCGCAGACGCCGACGGCAGAATTTCGTCATATCAGCGCGAGTACGAGTTTACAGGCTGGGATATGTGGTGCAGAAAATATATTCTTCTCGGACTCCAGTATTTCTGCGATATCACCGACGAGGCGGAGCTTCGCGAGAGGCTCGTAGCGGTTATGTGCCGTCACGCCGATTACATAATTTCGAAAATCGGTGACGGAGAGGGAAAAATCAATATCCTCACCACGACTAACTATTGGGGCGGTATGAACTCCGCTTCCATTCTCGAGCCGTTCGTAAGGCTCTATAATATCACAAAGGAGAAAAAATACCTCGACTTTGCCGAGTACATAATCGGCACGGGAGGCTGTGAATGGGGCAACGTTTTTGAAATCGCTCTCGCAGGCGAGAAAATGCCCTACGAGTACCCCGTAACCAAGGCGTATGAAACTATGTCCTTCTTCGAGGGCGTGATAGAGTATTACAGAGTAACGGGTGACGACAGATGCCGCACCGCATTCCTCAACTTTATTGACGGAGTAATAAAAACCGACCTCACGGTTATCGGCTGCTGCGGCTGTACCCACGAGCTTTTTGACAACAGCGCGAATATGCAGACAGAGCCGAGCGAGCAGGTAATGCAGGAAACCTGCGTGAGCGTAACCTGGATGAAAACCTTGTATCAGGCGCTCTGCCTCACTGGTGATGCAAAATATGCCGACGCAATCGAAAAGACCTATTATAACGCAATGCTCGGCAGTGTGAATTTCAACAAAAACGTCTACCCCGGCACCAACGATAAGAACAGTCCCAACCCGAATTTCAAGGAAACCGAGGAGTTTATGAAAGCCCTGGGTGGCCTGCCCTTCGACAGCTACTCACCTCTTTATAAGAGTGTCAGAAACCGTCTTGTCGGCGGATATAAGGTTATGGCAGGCGGCACCGCATACGGCTGCTGCGCTTGTATAGGCTCCGCAGGCACCGCCCTGCTTCCCGTAAGCGCAGTGATGCTCACTAAGGACGGCATTGCCATCAACCACTATATGTCGGGTACCGTAACCACACTTACCCCGAGCGGCGAGCAGATAACCGTTAAAATGAGCACGGAATACCCCTACGCCGATACGGTGAATATCACCTGGAAAACCTCGGGTGAGCCCGTAACCCTTCTTTTGAGAATCCCTGCCTTTGCCGCCTCGGCAAGCGTTGACGGACAGGATATAAGACCTGAGTCGAGCGGATATTACAAAATGGCGATAGCAGGCGAGGGTGCGATTACCCTCACGCTTTCAATGCCCCTTGTAACCCTTCAACTGAACGGAAAAATATCGGTCAGCCGCGGCGCGATAACCTATGCTCTCGACGAGAGAAATCAGGATGTTAATGCGGGGGCGTGTAAAGAAATTACCGAATATTCCGAGTGTGAAAAGGACTTCGAGTGCCGCAGTGCAATCAAGGCAACCTTCGCAAACGGCAACACCCTCAAGCTCACTGATTATGCATCTGCGGGAGCAATGTGGAACGAGCCCGCCGCTACCGTTACCGCTTGGATAGACGCAAAATAAGGAATAGAAAATGAAAAAACTCCATCTTATATGCAACGCTCACCTCGACCCTATATGGCAGTGGTCGTGGGACGAGGGCATCTCTGCGGCGCTCGCTACGTTTAAAAGCGCGGCAGACCTCGCTGACGAGTTTGATTATATATTCTGCCACAACGAGTCATTGCTTTACGAGGCGGTCGAAAAGAACGCCCCCGAGCTTTTTGAGCGAATCAAACGGCTCGTCAAGGCAGGGAAATGGGTAATCACGGGTGGCTGGTACCTTCAGCCCGATGCGCTGATGCCCTCGGGTGAGAGCATAGTCCGCCAGATATGCGAGGGGCACAGATACTTTGAGGAAAAATTCGGAGTCACCCCCACCGTAGCGACAAACTTCGACTCTTTCGGTCACAGCATAGGACTCGTTCAGATAATGAAAAAATGCGGCTACAACGGATACCTCATCTGCCGTCCGCGTAAGGACGACCAGATAACCTATCCCTCGCGCTTTTTCAAATGGACGTCCCCCGACGGAAGCAGTATTATCGTTTCAAACAGCGCCTCGTACAGTTCCGCACTCGGTATGGTTACTGAAAAAATTAAAAAGGAGCTTTCGGGGCAGGGGTCAGGTATGCTCGGCTCGCAAACGAGAGGTAACAAGGGTGCCAACGAATCACTCGACGTCGACTACGTCTTGTGGGGCGTGGGCAACCACGGCGGAGGTCCCTCGCGTAAGGACCTTCGCGACATTGAGGAGCTCAAAATCGACGGCGTTGAAATAATCCACAGCACCCCCGAGCGCCTTTTTGCCGACAATATCAAGGTCGGCGGCGAGATGACCACCTCGCTTGTCACGGTTATGCCGGGCTGCTATTCCACAATGGCAAAAATTAAGGGAGCGCACAGAGAGACCGAAAACCTGTATTTTGCAACCGAGAAAATGCTCTCCGTTGCAACCCTCGCAGGCTATGGCGCTGACACGTCGGATATGACCGTTGCGGAAAAGCGGCTGATGCTCGCACAGTTCCACGATATTCTCCCCGGAACGTCGGTTCCCGACGGCGAAAGCGAGGGTATTGAGCTTTTGGCTACGGCACGTAAAATACTCAAAGATTTTCGCACGGGTGCCTTCCTTTATCTTGTAATGGGTGAAAAAGCCGCCGCAGACGGCGAGTTTCCGATATTCGTCTTTAACTATATGCCCTACGAGGTTAAAACGCCCGTAGAGGTCGAATTTTCACTCGCAGACCAGAACTGGAGCGAGGAATATCACTTCACTCCGACGGTCTATCTTGACGGCGAGGAGCTTCCCTCGCAGGTTATCAAGGAGGAGTCCACCCTCAATCTCGACTGGAGAAAGAAAATCGTCTTTGACGCAACACTCGCACCCCTGTCGGTAACGCGCTTCAGCGCATACGTGCATAAAACTCCGATAAAGGAAAATAAGCTCCCCGACCTAACGGTTGAACACCTTATCGAGAGCACGCACTCGCCGCTTACGGCGCCCGTCACCCTCGAGTCCTATGAGGACACGGCTGACCCGTGGGGAATGAGTGATGCGGAGCTTCTCGCAATGGGCAAAAATCCCGAGCCCTTCCGCCTTATGACAACCGCCGAGGTGGCAGAATTTTGCGCGGTGCGTGAGGGGCTTCAGCCGATACACACGGTAGAGGACGGAGATATATACACCGCTGTGGAGGGCTGCTATACCTGCCGCAATACTAACGCCGCAATAGAGTATAAATTCTATAAGAATAAGCCCTATACCGATATTAAATTAACGCTCGAATTTGCCGATAAAAACCGCCTTGTCCGCCTTAAAATCCCCGCACCTCGCGGCATTCCGGTAGGCGACGGACCCTACGTGGTAGAGGAAAAGCCGACCTCAGCCGAGGCAAGCTTCCAGAAATGGTACGGAATAAGGGAGGCGTGCGGCGAGATATTCTCGGTAATCAATAAGAGCACCTACGCAGGCAAAACCGAGGACGGATATATATACCTCACCCTTCTTCGCGGCGCGGGCTATTGCTTCCACCCGATTGGAGAGCGCGAGCTCTATCCGCAGAACAGGTATCTGCCGAGAATAGATTCGGGAAGGTACGTATTCAATTTCAGAATTTTCCGCGGTAGCGTTGCCGAGGTTACAGCTGAGGCAGAGCTGTTCAATCAGCCCCCATACGCCGTTAACGTGTTCCCAACCGGCGAGGGCAAAAGAGAGGCGAGCGTCAGCTCGTCGAGCCGCGATATAGTCCTTTCGGTTATCAAGCCCGCCCGCGACGGCGACGGCTATATTTTGAGGCTCTATAACCCCACCGCCGAGGAGAAGAAAACCACCCTTCGCGTGATGGACAAGAGCGCCGAAATAACCCTCTCGAAGCACGAGGTGAAAACCGTCCGCTATTCAAACGGAAACTTCACCGTAAGTGCAAAAATGTGTATTTAAATTTACATTTTAGCCCAAAAAGCAACAAAAAAGCGAGAATTTCACATTCTCGCTTTTTTATATTTGATTCAGTCTACGCGGCGTTTCCGAAGCTCGTATCGGTATAGAAATGCGAGCCGAGAATATCGTAATAAATCATATCGGCAAGACCGCGCAAATAGTTCTTTTCAAAGGGGGAGGTAAGCCCTGCCTTTACCACCGTTTCCTCAAAGGTGAGCTGCTCGTCGCTTCTGTCTATGAGCTCGAGATATGCCGCGATTCCCGCACCGTCCTCAAGCTTTTCAACGTAATAAAGCTCGAGTGCCACCGCAGTGGAGGTGCAGTAGGACTGAACGTAGTGCGGATAGAGCATAATGTGCGGAATTAGCACGTAATCGAGGGTGGTGAATATCTCGTAGTTAAGCCCCATATCCCTTGCCGCTCTTTTCATCTCTGCAATCAGATTTTCCTCGGTTATCTCATCATAATCGAGCCCGTAGGCGTAGTGCTCGAAAAGAGCGTAGAAGCCCTGATAGATAAAGGTCATAAATGCAGAATCAAGCTGGGAGTAGGTGAGGTGCTTTTGCTCCTCGAGCGATAGCTCTCCGTTGAGAAACAGCGTCGTCATATATTCAAGACCCAGGCTTGAAACCTCGGACAAATCGAGCGACGTGCTTGAATCGTAGTTCACGTAAGCGTCGGCAAAATGTCCGAACTCGTGCGCCAGAGTGCAATAATCGTCAGTCTCTGCGGTGCTCGAAATGAAAACGTAGGGCGCATCGTAGGCATCAATATAGGTGCAGAAGGAGCCCTCGAAGCGATTTGCACCGTACGGAGCAATATCGTACAGCACGTGCTGAAGCATATACGAATACACCTCAACGAGCTCGCTGTCCATACTGTCGAAGGTATAATATAATCCGTTCACTATATCAACCGCGCTGACCTCGACCGTGCTCTCATACGAATAGTTGTGCGGTGCAAAAACGTGGTTGCTAAGCTGAACGTACACGGGAATTACGTACTGCGCAATATCCTTAAGGTATGCGAGCATATCCGCGCTCGAGTAGTCGTGATAGATAGCCCCGTAGGCATAGTCGGAATAGCTCGTCAGCGAGAGCTCGTCTGCAATAAGACGGCGAAGCCTTACAAGCTCAACGAAAAGCTCACGCGATATTTTTGCACTCTCCAGAGCGTAAAGCTCCATGCATTTCTCGTACGCCATGCTGTACGACTGCGACTCCTTGCCGTAAAACTCCTCGTAAAAGGCAAGAATATTGTCAACTGTGTCGGTTTTCAGGTTGTAGGTTACCTTAACGCTCGCAGTAGAGAGCGAGGAATAGCGGTTTTCAAGCTCGGTTTCTTCCTCAAAGAGCTCAACGAGCCTTTCGGTCATATCGCCGCCGTCTGCGTATTCCTCAATCAGCCCCTCGCCGAAATATTCGCTCTCAAAGCTCTCGGCGTGCGGTGACTGTGCCGCCGCAACGTACATATCCTCAACCGCCTTGGAAACCGAGGGAGCAGAGGATGAGATGAAATTGTATTCTCCGCACCAGTATTCGTCGGAGGAATCTCTCGACATAATAATATTGGAATAGGAGTACATAGACAGATAATGCTCGTATGACGGCTCGATTGCCTCAATCGCGGCTACCTGCCCGTCGAAGGGAAGTGTATTTTCACTGATAACGTCGGTTACGGCGCTTATCGCCGCAATAAGAGCGTCAACGTCGGGGCGCGTATAAGTAATATCCTCAAAATCCACCGTGCGCCTGCCGTAATCCTTGAATGCGGGGGTGATTATAGTCTCTGCCTCGGGCGCGTCCGGCGTCGGTGTGGGATTTTGCCCCTCGTTAACGGTCGAGTCGTCCGGGTCGGAGCTACATGATATAAGAGCTGCTCCCGAACCGAAAACCAACGTCAGCGAAAGCAAAAAGGAAATAATCTTTGACATAAAATCCTCATAACTAGCCATTATAATGATTATATTTTACCTCAAAACGGTAGCCGCTTCAATAACAAAGAATAAACTATTTTTTAAAAAAATATTAAGTTTTCAGTTTTTACGGCGCGAAAATGCGCATGTTAACAAAAAATTAACATTTATAATAGCTAGAGCTATTGAAAAATACACAAAAAAGGTATAGAATAAATCGGGTTTAAAAATAACAGTAAAATTTTAACGGAAAAGAGAGAAAAAATGGCAAGAAACGTATATGCCGATAACGCGGCAACAACAGCAGTTTCGCCCGAGGTCATACAGGCTATGATGCCCGCCCTTGAAACCGCTTGGGGCAACCCCTCGAGCCTCCACGCAAGGGGCAGAGAGGCAAAGGAGCTCCTCGACGGTGCAAGAGCGCGCATAGCGGCGGTGCTCGGCTGTGAGCCTAATGAAATATATTTTACCTCCTGCGGCACCGAGTCTGATAACTGGGCTATTAAGGGTGCGGCGAAGAGAATGAAGGCAAAGGGAAGAACGCACATAGTAACCAGCGCGATAGAGCATCACGCCGTGCTTAACACCTGCGCCGCTCTTGAAAAGGAGGGCTTCACAGTAACATACGTCGGCGTTGATTCCGACGGACTTATAAAAATGGACGAGCTTAGTGCCGCCGTAACCGATAAAACCGCCCTCGTGGCAATTATGTACGCCAACAACGAGGTAGGAACGATAGAGCCCATCGCCGAAATATGCGAAATCGCTCACGCGGCAGGCGCGCTTATGTTCACCGATGCGGTACAGGCGGTCGGCAACGTTGATATAAACCTTGCCGAGCTCAAGGTCGATATGCTCTCGCTCTCGGGACATAAGCTTCACGCACCCAAGGGAATAGGAGCGCTCTATATCCGTAAGGGTGTGGTTATAGGTAACCTCATAGACGGCGGTGGACAGGAGCGCAGAAGACGTGCAGGCACCGAAAACCTGCCCTATATTCTCGGTCTTGCAAAGGCTCTTGAAATTGCCAAGGAAAAGCTGAACGACCTACCCCGTGTCGCAAAAATGCGCGACAGGCTTATCGAAAATCTCGAAAAAATCCCCTATTCCAAGCTCAACGGTCACAGAACCGAAAGGCTTGCCGGCAACTTCAATATCGGATTTGAATTTATAGAGGGCGAAAGCCTGCTTCTGTGGCTTGATATTTCGGGCATACAGGCATCAACCGGCTCCGCCTGCTCATCTGCCTCGCTCGAAGCATCGCACGTGCTTCTGGCAATGGGAGTGCCTCACGAAAAGGCACACGGCTCACTCCGTCTGTCCATTTCTCACGACACCACGGAGGAGGATATCGACTATATTATCGAAACGGTCCCCGGCATCGTCAACCGTCTGCGCGAGATGAGTCCTTTGTGGGAAGACGTAGTAAAGAATCAGAAATAAGAGAGGAAAACATTATGAATTATAGCGCAAAGGTAATGGACCACTTCACCAACCCCCGTAACGTTGGCGAAATCGAGGATGCAAACGGCGTAGGTATGGTTGGTAACGCAAAATGCGGAGATATAATGAAAATGTATCTCAAAATAGACGAAAACGACGTCATAGTTGACTGTAAATTCAAAACCTTCGGTTGCGGAGCGGCTATCGCCACCTCGTCAATGGCAACCGAGCTTATAAAGGGAAAAACCGTAAGCGAGGCTCTCGCGCTCACCAATTCCGCGGTAGTAGAGGCTCTCGAGGGACTTCCGCCTGTGAAGGTTCACTGCTCCGTTCTTGCGGAGGAGGCGGTAAAGTGCGCGGTTGCCGACTACTATACCAGAATCGGCAGACCGATAGACTTTGAGGTTCCCACCGAGCACGACGAAGAATAACGATGAGAATACTTATTGGAATGAGCGGCGGCATTGACAGTACCTATGCCGCCTTTAAGCTTATAGAGGAGGGGCACGAGGTCGAGGGCGCGGTTATCGCAATGCACGAATACACAGAGGTAGATGAGGCAAAGGACGCCGCCGACTCGCTTGGAATCCCTCTTCATATAATTGACGCGCGCGATGCCTTCAACAGATGCGTTATCCCAAATTTCATGAGCGAGTACACCCGCGGACGCACACCCAACCCCTGCATTATATGCAACAGCGAGGTGAAGTTCCGCATTCTCGCCGACTACGCGGCAGAGCACGGCTTCGACCGTATAGCAACCGGTCACTACGCCAAAATAGTGGAAAAAAGCACCGCCGCAGGCACACGCTACGCCATATGCCGCGCGGAAGATACGGCCAAGGACCAGACGTATATGCTCTGGCGCTTGCCGCAGGATATACTTTCCCGTCTGCTCCTGCCCCTCGGTAACAGCCGTAAGGAAGAGCTGCGCGAGGAGGCGTCCGCTATGGGAATGTCCGCCGCAGAGCGCCCCGACAGTCAGGAGATATGCTTTATACCCGACGGCGACTACGCCGCATATATAGAGGAAAGAATGGGTCCCTCGCTCCCCGGAGATTTCGTGGACGATGAGGGCAGGGTGCTCGGCAGACACAAGGGTATAATTCATTACACGGTCGGTCAGCGTAAGGGGCTTGGCATAGCTCTCGGCGAGCGCGTTTTCGTAACCGTAATAGACCCCGAAGCAAATCGCATCACACTGAGTAAGGACGCGAAAAACGGAAATAAAATACTGATATCCGGCACGGTTTTCTCGGGTATTCCCGAGCCCACGGTGGGAGAGAGCAGGGAGCTTCTCGTGAAGATAAGGTATCAGTCAAGGCCGGTGCCTTGCACCCTCACGTATCTCGGAGAGGGCAGGGCAGTAATACAGACCGCCGAGCCTGTACGCTCGGTTACCGCGGGACAATCCGCCGTGCTGTACGAGGGTGACGTGCTCGCTCTCGGCGGCTTTATAGACGGAACAGAATAACAGACAAAAGACAGAAACGAGGCAAAAAAGCGCCCTGATTCTGTCTTTTTTGCTTTTTTACGCAAAATTTATGTGTAGAAAAAAATAATCAAAAATTATAAACATTGCACAAAAGTTATTTTTTGATTTTTAGCCCGTCAAAAAAGCGACAAAAAAGTAAATTAAATTTACCTACTATACGATTTATAGCCAAAAAAGCGCAAAAACAAGATAAAAATGTTGAATTTAAATTACTTTGTTCAAAATAATTTTGCATTTTGAAAAACGCCGAGTAAACAAAAGTTTACAATTGCAAAAAAGCCCTTTGTATACAAACGCAAAAACGGGGATTTATTCGGGGGTGTGCAGATTTTAGCGCTATTGACTTTTTTTGGCCGCTGTGATATAATTTTTGCGTATAAGTTATATATAATATACTTTGCGAAAAGTAAAATGGAGGAAATCAAGTCATGAGAAAAACTTTGTTACAGAAAGTCCTTTGTCTTATTCTTTCTGCGACAACGCTCTTCGGTGTTATAGGCATCACGGCTTCCGCGGCAGATCAAAAGCGCGGAACCAACCGCGATACCGCATCGTCTCTTGAGGAAATGCAGGCGCTTGTCGGCGTGTCCTCATATGCCGAGTACATAGAAGAGCACGGCGCACCGAGTGCGGTTGCGGGACTTCCCGTCATTTCCGTAGACCTTACGGATATGGTTCTTGGAAGCAATGCCCAGACCCCTTCGGTAAATGAAGAATGCCAGGATTCAATGGAAAAGGAGAAGGAAGCGTGGGAGCAGTTCGACAAAGAAGCGAACGCCGACACCTCGCTCTATCTTCCTGCGCAGGGTCAGACGACCTGGAATTTCCAGGTGCCCGACGGAGCCGCATCCTACTACTACATCCGCATTCAGTACTATAACTGCTCCACAGCGGAGAGCAGCATAAGCTCGATAGAGCGTAAGCTCCTTATCGACGGTGCCGCCCCCTTCGACGAGGCGAGCTACATAACGCTCAACAAGTCCTGGGAGTTCAGCTATCTTACTGAAAACGTGACCGCAACCGACGAGGAGGATTACACCGACGTCCGCTACGATCACGAGGGTGACACCGGCTATCGCAAGATAGTGACGGTTGTCAAGGATGGAGTGAAAACCGAAAAGATATACACGATTTCCGAGGATATTAACGGAAACTCGATGCTTCCCAATGCTGTTCAGACGGCGAAGTGGAACACCTACTACTGTCAGGATTCCACGGGATACCACGAGGGCTATTTCCTTTTCTATCTTCTCAACGGATCTCACCAGATTACTCTTGCTGCAGAGCGCGAGCCCGTAATCGTCAAGTCTATTGAGCTTGTTCCTTACGGCTATGACGATGCGATAGATGCCGAGGGTGTTTCCATATCCAACGAAATCGCTCTCCCCTCGTACGCAGAGCTTCAGGCTCAGTACGCGAAGAACAACTATAAGCCTGCAACCGGCGGCAGCATCATCACCCTCCAGGCAGAGTTCCCCGATATCGTTTCGGACTCCTCTGTTTACGCTACGAACAACAACAGCTCCTCCGCGACCTATCCCTCGGAGGCAAATGCTCAGGTTTACAACGTAATAGGTGAGAACAGCTATAACGCTCTCGGACAGTGGGCGGCTTATAAATTTACCGTAAACAAGAGCGGTACCTACAAGATAGGTATGAGATACCTCCAGAGCGCTCTTCAGGGTATGTATATCTGCCGTGCTATCAAGCTCTCGGGCGGTGACTACGGTCTTTCCGACGGAACCCCCTCTGCTCCCTTTACCGAGGCGTACAACGCACAGTTCAACTACGACAAGGATTGGCAGTCGAACTACATCGGCGACGGTAATATAGATGCCTTTGAGCTCTACTTTGAGGCAGGCGTTGAATACACCCTTTACCTCGAGTGCTCTCTCGGCTCTCTTAAGAACCTCATTCAGCGAGTAGAGAACAGCCTTAATATAATTAACGAGAACTACCTCAGCATCCTTCAGCTTACAGGCTCATCGCCCGACGAGTACACCGACTACGACTTCTTCGGCGTAATGCCCGAGGTTCTTGTCAGCCTCATCGAGCAGGCAGGCGAGCTCATGAAGGTTAAGGAAGAGCTTATCGCTCTTTGCGGAACCAACGGTTCTCACGTTGCGACCCTTGAAACCGTCGCAATTCTCGTAAACAAGATGGGTCAGAACAACGGCTATGATATCGCCGCTAACCTTTCTAACCTTAAATCCTATCTCGGTACTCTCGGTACCTGGATTAACGACTCCAAAAAAGGAACACTCATCGTGGACAGCATAACCATCTGTCCCGCAGACTCAGACGACTCCGTGCTTCCGAAGACAAAGGCGGGATTCTTTAAGTCGCTCTGGTTTGAGATTACCTCCTTCATATATTCATTCTTTATCGACTACGAAGCAATGGGACTTACCGCAGAGCCCGATGAAAATACCGTATCCGTTCAGGTATGGCTCGCAACCGGCCGTGACCAGTCTAACATCTGGCGTACAATGGTCGACGCGGAAAACGGCTTCACCGATATGACGGGCTACGGCGTTAACCTTAAGCTCGTTACCGGCGGTACTCTTCTTCCTTCGATTCTTGCAGGTAAGGGTCCCGATATTTATATGGGTCTTGGCGCAGGCGAGGTTATCAACTACGCTATTCGTGACGCGGTAATGAGCGTTGGCTCCACCGGCGACGGTGCAGAGGCGCAGGCATTCCGCAATAACCCCGATAAAGCAGTGTTCAATAAAGAGCATTACATTTATTATAATGCAGAAAACGACACCTACGAGTGGACGGACGTCTATGATGCCTCGAAGAACCTTTCCTTCACCTCACAGAGCTTTACCGACGTCGAGCAGGGCAACTACGTTTCTGCCGCAACCGACACTCTTGAGCTCGGCGGTATAGTTTACGGCGTTCCCCAGACGATGTCCTTCGCAATGATGTTCTACCGTATGGACGCTCTCGCTGAAATCGGTCAGGAGGTTCCTGAAACGTGGGGTCAGCTCCTCTCGCTTCTTCCCACCCTCCAGTCCAACAACATGCAGATGGGTGTCAGCTACATTCTCGCCCTCGACTTCATGCTCTATCAGAAGGGCGGAAGCCTTTGGAAATATGAGGACGATCCCCTCTATGCAGGTGCGAAGATCGACCTCGACTCCAACATAGCATACGAATCCTTTGATTTCGTTTGCCGACTTTTCACAGACTATTCGTTCCCCGTAAGCTATGACGCATCCAACCGTTTCAGAACAGGTGAGATGCCCATCATAATCGGTGACTACATCGGTACCTACAACACCCTCACCGTTTATGCAACCGAAATTGACGGCTTGTGGGAATTCTGTCCGCTTCCCGGCTCCGAAACCGGTAAGTACGATGCAGACGGCAACGAAATAATCAACTATAACTCTCTTGCAAGCGTAACCGCAACCGTAATGCTTCACGGCTGTAAGAACCTTTCTGCAGCGTGGTCCTTCCTTCAGTGGCAGACCTCCGCAGACGTTCAGGCAAACTACGGTAACAAGATGGTTGCCCTCATTGGTCCCTCCGCAAAATACGAGGCGGCTAACAAGAATGCAATAAAGAACCTCTCCTGGACCGCAAGCGAGCGCGAGGTGATAGAGGATCAGATGGAGCATATGTCGTCCATCGTTAACTATCCCGGCTCCTATATCAAGGACAGATATATGAAATTCGCATTCCTTGAGGCAGTAAACGACAGCGTGAACCCCATCGACGCACTCAGCCAGTACATCGACACAATGAACGCTGAAATCACACGTAAGCGTCAGGAATTTAACCTCGCATACATCGACAATGACGGCGTCAGATACATTTATGACGGCGAAAAGTACGTAGAAGACAACTAATACAGTAAGGAGAAAGAATGATGTCACAAACGACCTCAGAAACAAAGCGCCCGGTAAAGCGCTCTGAAATGTCGAAGCTTCAGTGGACATGGAAAGAAATGAAGAGAAACAAGACAGCATACTTTATGATTGCGCCCTTCTTCATTCTCTTTATCATATTTACCATTCTCCCTGTATTTCTTTCGATGATTCTCAGCCTTACGGACTTCAACATGCTTCAGATGCCGAATTGGCAGGGCCTTTCGAACTTTACAAGACTCTTCCTGGAGGACGAAATCTTCCTTCTTGCGTGCCAGAATACTCTTATTTTCGCCGCAGTTACGGGTCCTGTGTCCTACCTTCTCTCGCTTTTGATAGCTTGGTTTATCAATGAGCTGCCCCCCAAGATTCGTGCCGTAGTAACTCTTATATTCTACGCACCCTCTATCTCGGGTCAGGTTTACCTCATTTGGAAAACCCTCTTCTCGTCTGACTCTTACGGTTGGGCGAACGCAACGCTGATAGATATGGGCTTTATCACAAGCCCTATCCTCTGGTTCGAGGATGCCGACTACGTAATGCCCCTGTGTATCGTGGTTGCGCTCTGGACCTCTCTCGGTACCGCATTCCTCTCGTTCATTGCCGGCTTCCAGACGATTGACCGCTCAATGTACGAGGCAGCTGCCGTTGACGGAATTAAGAACCGTTGGCAGGAGCTTTGGTACATAACCCTTCCCACAATGCGTCCTCAGCTGATGTTCGGTGCGGTTCTTGCCATCACCAACTCCTTCGGCTTCGGTACCGTCGTTGATGCTCTTTGCGGCTTCCCCTCGGTTGACTACGCGGCGCACACAATAATGCACCACCTGAATGACTACGGTGGACAGCGCTTTGAGATCGGTTATTCCTCCGCGATAGCCGTAATCCTCTTTGTAATAATGTTTGCTTCCAATATTATTATAAAGAAAGCACTTTCAAAGGTAGGTGAGTAGTATGGCAAAAGAGAAAAAGCTAAGAACCCGAGGCCATAAGGTCGTACTTAACCGTTCGGCCGGCGGCGATACCGGTATCACCATAATGCTCACGATACTTGGTCTTTTCATGTTCCTTCCGATGTACTACGTTGTAGTGCAATCGCTCAAGCCCCTTGACGAGCTCTTTATGTTCCCCCCGAAGTTCTACGTTGTAAACCCGACCTTCGATAACTTCAAGGATCTCGTAACCCTTATGGGTGACTCGTGGGTGCCCTTCTCAAGATACATATTCAATACTGTATTTATCACGATTTGCGGTACTCTTGGTAACCTTGTATTCGCTTCTATGGCGGCATACGCGCTTGCAAAGCTCCGTTTCCCCGGAAGAAACGTAATATTCCAGATCATAGTAATGTCCCTTATGTTCCATTCAACCGTTAACCAGGTAACCCACTTCATTATCCTTTCCTCGTTCGGATGGATAGATACCTACCTCTCCATTATAGTACCCTCGATGGCAGGTACCATGGGTCTTTACCTTATGAAGCAGTTTATGGAAACGTCGGTTCCCGACACGGTTCTTGAATCCGCCCGTCTCGACGGCGCAAGCGAGTTCAGAACCTATCTCACAATAGCAATGCCAATGGTTAAGCCCGCTTGGATGACTCTTATTATCGAGTGCTTCAAGGGACTTTGGAACTCCGGCTCATCAATTTACATTCACTCAGAAGAGCTTAAGACCTTCAACTACGCTATCCAGCAGATAGTAACAGGTGGTATCGCCCGTTCGGGCGCAGGTGCTGCCGCTACGGTTGTAATGATGATAGTTCCCATACTTATCTTCGTTCTTAACCAGAGCCAGATAGTTGAAACGATGGGCTCCTCGGGTATGAAAGACTAAAAGGAGGAAATATGAAAAAATTAGCAAAAGTGTTGATTTTTGCGCTGATGGCTGTATTGCTCTTCGGCACGGTTACTTCCTCCGCAGCAGAGCCCTACAACACTTACACCTACTCCATTGACGGCGATCCCCTTCGCTCTCCCGCAGCGTATTCCGCGATAGACGACTTCGATTCCATCGATATGAAGATATCCGGTATCGGCGGTAATGCGACCCTCTCCGCAACGGTTAGCGATATCGTAAGTGATGAAAGCGCAAACCTTTATATAGCAGATAAGGGTAATAACAGAATCGTAGTTCTTAATAAGTTCTACGAGGCAACAAAAGAATTATCCACCTACACGGATGAAAACGGCGAGGTACAAACCTTCAACGAGCCCTCGGGTATTTACGTTACAGACCCCAACAAAACCGCAGACGGCTCGAGCTTCATTTACATCTGTGACACGGGCAACAAGAGAATCGTAATCTTCGACCGTGAATACAACTACGTAAGAACTATCGTAAAGCCTAAGAGCAATATTCTTACTGAAGAAGCGTTTAAGCCTACCGCAATCGCAGTAGACATTTACGGAAGAATATTCGTCGTATCTCCCGCAGCCTTCGAGGGTGTTATCGTTCTCTCGGGTGAGGGCGACTTCACAGGCTTCATAGGCGCGCAGGAGGTTTCCTACAGCCTCATCGACATAATCTGGAGCAAATTCCAGTCCGAAGAGGTTCGTAGCACTCAGGTGCGTAAGCTCGCAACCCCCTACAACAACATCACCGTTGATGACGAGGGCTTCGTTTACGTAACAACTAACGCAACCAAGGCTGAGGATAAAAAGAATCAGTTCAGCGCTATTAAAACCAAGGCTGCAACCAACTCCCCTGTTAAAAAGCTTAACTCGCAGGGTGACGAGATAATGAAGCGTAACGGCTTCTTCGACCCCGGCGGAGAGGTTGCCGTTGATATTGATACCGTCTCTCAGATAAAGGACGTAGCAATCGGTGCAGAGGGCTCTTGGACGATTCTTGACCAGTCCCGCTCAAGATTTTTCACCTACGACCAATCGGGTAACCTTCTTTTCGCCTTCGGCGATACGGGCGACCAGCTCGGTAACGGCGCAACCTTCGTTGGTATAACCTATCAGGTGTTTGAGGAAAACGGCAAGGACGTTTACCGTCTCGTAGTTCTCGACTCCATAGGTAGCGTAGGACCGAAAATCACCGTTTATGACCCCACTCCCTACTGTGACGCTATTATCGAGGCTCTCGCAAACGAGAACGACCACGATTACGTCGCATCGCAGAAGAAATGGGAGGAGGTTCTCGCTCTTAACAACAACTTCGACCTTGCATACATCGGTATAGGTAAGGCACTTTACCAGCAGGGTCAGTACGAGGAAGCAATGGAATACCTCGAGGCAGCTTACGAAACGACCTATTGGTCGAAGGCAAGCTCCGCAAACAGCAAATCCTTTATGTCCAAATGGATGCTTCTCGTTGTAGTTCTTGTTATCGCAGTAATAGTTCTCTTCGTTAAATTCCTTGGCTATGCAAAGAAAAAGAACAAGGAAACCTCGCTCAAGGTCGGCAAGAAGACCTATTGGGAGGAGCTCCTCTTTGCATTCCACCTTGTATTCCACCCCTTCGACGGCTTCTGGGATTTGAAGCACGAAAAGCGTGGATCGGTAAGAGCGGCAAGTACAATCTTCGCCCTCACCATAGTAGCATTCTTCTATCAGTCAATCGGTAGAGGCTATGCGTTCAACCCCAGAGGAGAGTCCAATAACATTCTCCTTCAGATTTGCTTCGTTGGAATACCGCTTATGCTGTTCTGTATCTCCAACTGGTGTCTCACAACGCTCTTTGACGGTGAGGGAAGCTTTAAGGATATCTATATCGCGGCGGGCTACTCGCTTGCTCCCTTGCCTCTGTTTATAATCCTTTCCACTATCCTTACGAACGTCCTTGCTATCGAATCGCAGGCAATCGTAAATATGGTAGCTGTTATAGGATATATCTGGGTGGGTATACTTCTGTTCTTCGGAACTCTTGTCACTCACGACTATTCAATGGGCAAAAACTTTATTACCATTCTCGGAACAATAGTTGCTATGCTCGTAATCGCGTTCATAGTTGTCCTGTTCTTCAGCCTTGTGGCAAAGATGGTAATGTTCGTGGTTTCTATTTTCACAGAAATCGGAAACCGAATGTAAAGGCAGGAGGTAATAAAAATGAATATGAAAAAGATTTTATCGACTGCTTTGCTCGTGGTAATGCTGTTCACTGCCATAGCCGTTGTTATTCCACCGGTTGAGGCTTCAGCAGCACATACCCCATCTACCTCGGTATCAGAAGCGGATATGTCACTTGAAGAGATTCAGAACTATATAAGCAATGAATATCTTCTCTACAACTTCTCCACGGCAGAGGAAATGCTGAGTTACGAGCTTGAAAAGGGCTATCTTGATTCCTCTACCACGGCAGACGGCTTGTATTCGATTTACGTAAACCGTTATTCCGGCTTCCTCTACTACCGCAACAACTTCTCGGGCCAGATTCTCACGAGTAACCCCATCAATCCCGGTTACCAGAATACCGACCCCGAAAACCTCGAGGTTCTTGCATCCGCAGAGGATATTATGAGCCAGATAAGCGTTCAGCTTGAAGAGGTTTCCGTATCTTCGAACAAACACAACTACAATAGCGTAAAATGGGCGGCAAAGCTCGGTCAGATCTCCGTATCTGCAATATCGGGCGGCCTTCGTGTCAGCTACACTCTCGGTGATACCTCAACGAGATTCCTTCTCCCCGGTGCCATCACCGCCAAGGATTTCACCACCGATATCCTGACACCCATGATTCTCACTCTCGAAGAGGAGTTTGAAAAAGCAGTTCTTGAGGATCAGTACAAGGGCTTCTTTGGCAATAACCTCTACGATAGAATAGAGAAGGACGGACACATCGACCCTAAGAGACTTGAGAATTATCTGAACACCGTTCAGGCAGCAACCGATAAGGTTGATAAGTTCTACGATAACTACATTCTTCCTCTTAAAACGATGATCTCCGTTTATACCTTCCTCGATCCCGGCGCAGAGGGTGAATCTCCCGAGTACATTGCTAAAATGGCGGAGAAATACCCCATCCTCGCAGAAGGCGTTCCCGTATGGTACTACGATATGAACACCGACAATGCGAAGAAAAGACAGCACGAGGGATTCATAGAGGATTTCTGTCCCGAATACAGCATGACTGCAATGTACGAGGACGAAAAGGAGTGCGGATACGTTCACGTAAATGAGCAGAAGCTCGTTGTAAGATGCGCTCTTGAATACACCTTCAACGAGGACGGCACTCTCTCGGTTCGCCTCCCCGCGAACTCCATCTCCTTCGATGAATCTGTCTACACACTCAAAACCGTAACCCCCCTTCAGTATTTCGGCTACGGCGATATGACAACCGACGGATTTATCTTCTTCCCCGACGGTAGCGGTACCGTAATCAACTTCAACGATTTCCACAATGAGGACGAGAAGAGAGTAATTCCTCTTAGCGTTCAGTCCAACGTTTTCGGTCACGATTACTGCTATGCAACCCTTTCGGGACGTCACCGTGAGCAGATCACGATGCCCGTATACGGTGTAGTAACCGAGAGCAATACCAACGCAACCACGAAATCGGCGCTTGTTTCGGCAGGCATAACCGATAACGAAATGCTCGAAACCGGATATTTCGCAATACTTGAAGAGGGCGCCTCGCTCGCAAATCTCCAGTATTCGTCCGGCGGCCCCGAGCATAAGTTCGGAAGCGTTTACGCGGCATATGAACCGTACCCCTCCGATGAATACGACCTTTCCCAGACCCTTTCTGTCGGCGATGCGAAAAAGTATACCATCGTTGCGGAATCGAAATACACCGGCTCCTACATCACCAGAATCACAATGCTTATGGATGAGGCTGTCGGCGGCACCTTCTACGGCGAGGGCAACTACTACGAAACCTCATACGTAGGTATGGCAAGCTATTACCGCAATTATCTCAAGGCGGACGGAACCCTTTCGGCTATCGAGCTTGTAAGCGATGATATTCCTCTTTACATAGAATCGCTCGGCTCTATGACGATAACCGAAAAAATCCTCACCTTCCCGATTGAAAAATCCATTCCTCTCACCTCATTTGATGACGTTATAACGATGTATAACGAAATCTCAAATGCGAAGGAGCATATCGAGGGCCTTATAGAGAGCTGCCGTACAACCTCCGAGGCGGAGGCAAAGGAGCTTGAGGAGGACGATAAGCCCGATCTTGCAAAAGAGGTAAGAGAAAATGCCGCAAAGAAGATCGCGGAATACGAGGAGCTTCTCACCAAGGTTCAGGAGAAGATCAACAATATCAACTTCAAGCTTACCGGCTTTGCAAACGACGGTATGTATTACACCTATCCCTCAAAGGTTAAGTGGGAGAGAGCCTGCGGCGGCAAGAAGGGATTTGCAAACCTTGCTTCCGTAAGCAACGAAATCTCCAAGGAGAAGGACGTCAACTTCTCGGTATTCCCTGAGTTTGATTTCCTTTACGTAACCAATACCGCTCCCTTTGACGGTATAAGCAAGAATAAGTCGCTTTCACGAATGGTTGACAACCGTTACGCATCGAAGCAGGTTTATAACGAGGTTCTTCAGGCCTATGAATCCTTCTTCACAATGGTTGTTTCCTCCGATTCGCTCGACGAGCTTTATTCCGACTTCCTTGACGATTACGGAAAGTACGATATTGATACTCTCTCCGTATCAACTCTCGGCTCAGACATAAACTCCAACTTCGACAAGGATAATTCCATCAACCGCGACCAGTCCAGAGAAAACGTAATCGCCCTTCTTGACAGAATGGCAAACACCGACGGCTACGAGCTTATGATAGACAAGGGTAACATCTACTCGGTTAAGTACGCGACGCACATTCTTAACGTTGCTACCGACTCCAGCCACCTTCAGATGTCGTCCTACTCGGTTCCCTTCGTCGGTATGATTCTCCACGGTCACGTAAACTACGCCTCCACTCCTCTCAATTACAGCGGCTCCCTCGAGTATGAGGTTCTTCGCTCGATTGAAAACGGTGCGGCACCCTATTTCATCCTTTGCTATCAGAACACCTCTCACCTCAAGGACGACGAGGTTCTCAACGATTACTACGGAGTTAACTACTCTGCATGGTATGCACAGATGCTCATCACCTACACCCAGCTTAATTCCGAGCTCGCAGGTCTTCAGGATTTTGAGATTGTAAATCACCAGACGGTTATCGCAGAGCGTGCGAAGGAAGCTGACGAGCTGCTCAGCAACTATAACGATATAGAAGATGAGTATATAGCAAATCTCAAGGCAGAGCTTGATGCAAAGCTTGATGCTAAATTTGATGAATTGAAGCTCGCGCAGGATTACACCACAAGAATTAACGTTACCTTCGATACCGCAAAGGTAGCAGAGCAGTTCTCCGCAATCGCGGCGGCAACGGGTCTTACCTTCAATGCCGAAACCTTTGCGAAGAAGCTTGATGAGGTCGTTGCAACCTACGTTGCAGAGTATCCCGAGGTAGAGGGAGCAACCCACGCAACGATAGCCATAGCAGGCCTTGACGACCCGAATTACGAGTCCAAGTACAGCTACACCACCTCATCCGACTGCCTCGCAGGCGATGAATACAATTATACCGATTACACTCTTGATAACGGTAAGGTTGTTATCGTAACCTATAAGAAGGGCAACGAGGAGGTTCGCTTCCTTCTTAACTTCAATATTTACACAGTAAACGTAAACGTTGACGGCAAGATAGTGACCCTCAACAAGTATCAGTATCAGAATCTTAATGAATTGGAGGTAGACGCATAGTATGAAGCTTTCATTGAAACTTCCTAAGAAAAAAGCCTCTCTCGATGCCAGAAGAGCTCGTGCAGGTTATCTTTTCACACTCCCGTTCATTCTCGGCGTGTTCCTCATCTACCTTCCCATTCTTCTTGACTCTATCTGGTTTTCCTTTAACCAGGAGGTTGCGGGCGATACCGTAAACGGTATGCCCACAACCGAGATTCAGTTCGTAGGTATGCAGTTCTACAAGGAGGCATTCCAGACCTCCGACTTCACCTCCGCTCTTCTCTCGGGACTTCAGCAGCTTATATTTGAGGTTCCCGCAATCATCATCTTCTCGCTTTTCATAGCGGTTGTTCTTAACCAGAAGATGCTTGGTAGAGCGGTGTTCCGTGCCATCTATTTCGTCCCTGTTATTATCTCCACGGGTCTTATGGAATCCATAAACGCAACGGATAATATGCAGGATATGATGGAGGGCGGTATCAACGACGGTTCAGGAAGCGACTCGGGCATCATATCCGTAATGGACGTTCAGGAATTGTTCGCGGATATGCAAATCGGCTCCGATATTATCGGGTACATCGTAAAGCTGGTTAACGATATTTATAATATCATTAACTACTCCGGTGTTCAGATGCTTATCTTCCTTGCAGGTCTTCAGTCTATCTCTCCCGCTATTTACGAGGCTTGTACGATAGACGGTGCAACCGGTTGGGAAACCTTCTGGAAAATCACATTCCCGATGATATCTCCGATGATTCTTGTAAACGCCGCATATACTATTATCGACTCGTTTACCCGTCCGACGAACATAGTTATGTCGTACATTGAGACAGTAAAAACAAACGCCTCAATCGCGATGTCGTGGATATTCTTCTTGATTGTTGTATTGATAATCTTGCTTGTAGCCGCGATACTATCCTCGTTCATATTCTATCAAAGAAGAGATTAAGGAGGTAACAACATGGATTCTACAACTAAAATAACCAAAGAAACCAAAAAGACGATCCGCGTTGATTACGAAGGTAAGCTCTCCTTTAAAGAAAGATTCCTTAATAAGCTTAAAGCGTCGAATACCTGGATCAAGGTTGCGATTAACATTCTTCGCTTCATTCTTATGCTTGGTGTCTCCTACGTAATTCTCTATCCCTTCTTTGCGAAGATCGCAGGCTCCTTTATGACGAAGGAGGACGTCGTTGACGCCACCGTTGCAATCATACCGAAGCATTTTACTCTCGACATATATAAATATATGATAACAGAGAACAACTACTTCGAGGCGTTGCTTAACACGGTGCTTATCTCTCTGTTCTGTGCAATAATTCAGACGCTTATCGCCTGCCTTATCGGCTACGGCCTTGCGAAGTTCAAATTTAAGGGCAACAATGTACTGTTTGTCGCCGTTGTGCTTACGATGATAATTCCTCATAGAACTATGAAGATGTCACTCATTCAGCACTTCACCGACTTTGACTTCCTCAAGGTAAATGCGTGGGATTATCGCGGAATAATAGATATAATCCTCGGCGGTAACCAGCTCGACCTTTCAAACACCTTCTGGCCACTAATCATTCTTTCACTCTTCGGACTCGCGTTCAAGAACGGACTCTACATATACCTTATGCGTCAGTTCTTCAAGGGCGTTCCCGATGAGCTTGAGGAGTCGGCATACGTTGACGGTTCCGGAGTTTTCCGTACCTTCTTCTCCATCATAATGCCTCTTTCGGTTCCTATGATGATAACGATCTTCCTCTTCTCGTTCTCGTGGCAGTGGACTGATAACTTCTATACACAGATATTCTTTATGGTTAATATTGATAAGATGTATCTGATGCCCGACCTTGTAAACACCATTCCTCCGTCCTTGATGGTCGAGGGCTTCGCCGGTCAGGCTCTGTATGAGAACGTTATACGTAATACCGCGGCAATAATGATCATATTCCCGCTTGTAATTATGTACCTGTTCTGTCAGAAGTATCTCGTTCAGGGTATTGAGCGTTCCGGTCTTGTCGGATAATTATAAAAAATCGTTTTTAGTCGGAGCATGTAAATGCTCCGACTTTTTTGTTGACAAAGGTCGTCGATATTGATATAATAATATTTGGAAATCATAGAAAGGAAGAAGAACAATGCTTTTTAAAATGTTTTTGACAGAAACGGCAGAGCAGCCCATCGTGGATTGGCATGCACTCCTCGATAAGCTCGTTGAGTGGACAACCAGCGTCGGCGTTAAGATCATTATAGCTCTTATTATAATGTTCATAAGCTTCAAGATTATCAATTGGCTTACAAGAAAAATCGAAAAGCTCGGCGAAAAGCCCAATCACGACAAGACGATAATGCGTACCCTCGCATATCTTGCCAGACTCGGCGGCAAATGTGTCGTTGCAATCTGTCTTATCGGCTACCTCGGCATTGACACAAGTGCGCTCACCGCGCTTATCGCATCTCTCGGTGTATGTATCGGTCTCGCTGTAAACGGCGCAGTTTCCAATATCGCAGGCGGTGTGCTTATTCTCGTAACAAGACCCTTCAAGGTTGATGACTTTATCGAAGCACAGGGATATTCGGGTACGGTTCAGGACATTCACCTCACCAACACCAAGCTTATTACCGGTGATAACAAGGTGGTTTACATACCCAACGGCCCCCTCTCCAGCGGCAATATCGTGAACTATTCCGAAAAGGACCAAAGACGTGTCGACCTCAATTTCTCCATCGGCTATCAGAGCGACTATGCGAAGGCAAGACAGCTCATCACCGACATCTTCACCGCACACGAGCTCGTCCTGAAGGACAAGGACATCACCGTTCGCGCAAGCGAGCACGGTGACAGCGCCATCAATCTCATAGCTCGCGCTTGGGTAAACAGCGGCGACTATTGGACGGTTTATTTCGACGTCCTCGACGCAGTGAAGGAGGCCTTCGACAGAGAAGGCATAGAGATGCCCTACAATCAGCTCGACGTGCATATCAGAAACGACTAACTATAAAAAAAGAAGCCCGTATGGGCTTCTTTTTTTATCTTTTTTTCAAGTATTTTCGCATATCCACCGCACAGGCGAGTAGTATTATAAGTCCCTTGATTATATACAGCATATTCTGGTCGACGGATAGGAAATTAAGCCCGACGAAAATTATCTGTAAAAGCAAAACTCCGATAACTATTCCGCCGATTTTACCGGTTCCGCCAACGAAAGAAACGCCGCCGATAACGCACGCCGCGATAGCATCACTCTCGTAGTTAAGTCCGGTATACGAGGCAATAGAGCCGATTCGCGCCCCCTCAATAAAGCCCGTCACCGCATACATAATTCCCGCAAGCATAAAAACCAAAAGCACCGTCGCAAAAACGTTGACCCCCGAAACGCGCGCCGCGTCCTCGTTTGACCCAACCGCAAACATATTCTTGCCGAAGGCGGTCTTGTTCCATATAATCCACATAATCACCGTTATGATAACGGAATAGAGAACGTATTTCGGCACGGGTATCCCCGCAACCGTGAAAAGAGGACCGCTTATAAAGCTAATATACGACGGGTCGAGCCCGGATAGCGTCTGTCCGCCGTTGTTGCCTATCTGAAGATACAGAAGTATCGCACCGAAGATTATAAGCTGTGTCGATAGGGTAACGATAAAGGGGTGAAGCTTGAATTTCGCTACGAAAAATCCGTTGAGCAAGCCTATCACAGCACCTACCGCCAGCACCGCTAAAATTACCACGGGTATCGGGACAGTAGGTAAATTCGGGAACATTTTGTTCGCATACCCAGTGCTTTGTAAAAGGGAAGCGGCAATGCAGGCAGTAAGACCAACCGCGCGCCCCGCAGAAATATCAGTGCCGCTTAGCACTATCGCGCCGCCGATTCCAAGCGCTATGGGAAGCTTGGCGGCAGTCAGAGAAATAATATTGATTACCGATGATGCCGAAAGAAATCTCGGCTCTATAAAAGCGATAACCACAATAGCGGTGATTATGATAATGTACATAGCATTATCAAAGATAAAATTCTTTATCCTCCCTTGCCTCTCAGCGCGGTCAAGCTCACAAAAGCTGTTAAAGCCGTCACGCGCCGACTCCGCCATTCCCTTGAAATAATTTTTTATTCTGTTGCCCATATAGCTCTCTTTCTAAACGTATTTTGCGGCAAGCTCCATAATTTTCTCCTGCGTTGCCTCGCCGCCGTCGAGAATCCCCGAAACGCGACCGCCGGATATAACCATTATTCTGTCACAGATACCGAGCAGCTCGCCCATCTCCGAGGAAACCATAATTATACCCTTCTTCTCCTTCGCAAATTCTATAATAAGCTTGTATATCTCGTACTTCGCACCTACGTCAATTCCGCGCGTAGGCTCGTCGAGCATCATTACCGTTGGATTTGTCAGGAGCCAGCGCCCTATAATAACCTTTTGCTGATTTCCGCCCGACAGATTCTCGATTTTCGTAGCCTCGCTCGGCGCCTTGATTCTCAATCGCTCAATGCTGTCGAGGGTCGCTTTTTTCATCTTTTTGTGCGATAAGAGGGGACCCGTGTTAAATTTTTTGAGGCTTGATATTACCGTATTTTCAAGGATAGAGAGTATCGGGAATATTCCGTCCGCGCGTCGCTCCTCGCTCACGAGGGCGAATCCGTTTGCCTTCGCCTCGGCAGGGGATTGATTTTTTATCTCCTCGCCGCCGAGGTATATTTTCCCCGAATCAATCCTGCGTAAGCCGAATATGCTCTCTAAAAGCTCTGTCCGCCCCGCACCGTCAAGCCCCGCAACGCCGAGTATTTCACCCTCACGCACGGAAAAGGATATATCCCTGAGCCTGCTTCGCTCTGCGGTGAGCTCCTCAACACGTAAAAGCTCGCCCCCCTGTGTGCTGTCCTTCTCGGGATACCGCTCTGACAGCGTTCGCCCAACCATCAGCCGAATTATCTCGTCCATAGTAATCGCGTCGGCGCGCGCCGTTGTTATATACCTTCCGTCGCGCATAACCGTTATCTCGTCGCTGATGCGCAGTATCTCGTCCATCTTGTGCGAAATATAAATTATGCCGCACCCGCGCTCCTTCAGCATACGGATAATTGCAAAGAGCTTCTCAGCCTCCTCCTCGGTAAGCGACGAGGTCGGCTCGTCAAAGACTATTATCCTCGCATTGTACGATACCGCCTTCGCAATCTCTATCATCTGCCGCTTCGATACCGACAGCTCCTCCATTTTGCGCCTCGGGTCTATGTCGATTCCCAGTCCGTCGAATATCTCCTTTGTCGCTCGGTAGAGCTTCTTCTCGCTCGTAAGGGGGATATATTTATGAACGGTCGGAAATCTGCCGAGGAACATATTGTCCATCACCGACAGCTTCAGCGCCTGATTCAGCTCCTGATGCACCATAGCCACGCCGTGCTCGAGCGCGTCCTTCGCGCTTGAAAACTCTATCTCCTCACCGTCGAAGAGAATCCGGCCGGCATCCCGCCTGTAAATACCGAACAGGCATTTCATAAGCGTCGATTTCCCGGCTCCGTTCTCGCCCATAAGCGCGTGTACTGTACCGCCGCGCACCTTCAGCTGTGCCTCGGAGAGTGCCTTAACACCGGGGAAGGATTTGGTGATATCCTCCATCACGAGCAGAGCATTTTCATTATCAAAGCTCACTTAACCTTCACCTTCCGTTCGCGTATAAGCAGAGTAGGGAACGTTTATGCGCCAATCCCCGATAACGTTTTCGGTGGCAATCCCTTCGAGCAGGTATTTTCCGCCCATAACGTTTTCGAGCACCTGAACTATCGCCGCTGCCATTCCATCGGCATCCTGCTTCACCGTTCCCGTCATAACTCCGCTGTCTATCTTCTCCCTTGCCGCCGCGGTCGCATCAACTCCGAAAACGGGAATAACTCTTGCACCCGACTTGTTGTAGCCCGCCTCGGCAAGCGCCGCAATGGCACCGAGAGCCATCTCGTCATTGTTTGCTATAACGAGCTCTATCATATTTCCGCCGCGCTCGCTGTATGCCGACAGTATCGTTTTCATATAATTGTTTGCCGCCGCGTTAGACCAGTTTCCGTCCTGGTCCACGAGGTATCCGTTCGTGTTCTGCGAATCGTAAAATACGAGCGGCGGCTTGCCTGCTCGCCGGAGAATCTCGTTCGCCACCTCGACAGAATACTTCGTTCTCGCCTCCGATTCGGCGTTGCCCTGCTGTCCCTTGAAAAGACAGTAGGATATTTTTCCGTCACCGTTTATATCCGCGTTTGCGTAGTTCTCGACAAGATAGTTTCCTATAAGCTCGCCCTGCATCCGTCCCGCCATCTCGTAATCGGTTCCGACGAATACGCATCTGTCGTAGCTATTCACGATTTCCTCGCTTACAGAGCGGTTGAAGAATATAAGCGGAAGATTAGCGGCGCGCGCCTTTTCAACTATGGTTCTCGCCGCATCGTCCGACCCCGTGTCAACTAAATTGACTATAAGCATAGTCGAGCCCTTCGCAATTGCGGTGTCGATTTGCTCGGTTTGAGTGGACTGCACGCTGTTAGCATCATAGTTGTGATACGGAATCCCGCGCTCCGATAGAATCTTGTCCATCGAGCTCCTGACCCCTGATATATAGGTGTCACTGTAAGTATAATAGAACACCGAAACCTCTCCCTCGCGCTGACATCCGCAGCCGACGAGCATGCCGCATACGGCGGCAATAATCAAAAATAGTGCAATTATCCGGTTCATATCTATCTCCATTTCCAATTTTTATATCTACATTTTCCTCAAAAACGCTCCGTGCTATTCATTATTTGCCAAATTTCTTCCACCTGTTGCAATTTCGCACCAAAAGTGCTACAATATATTAAAAAAGAAGGAAAGGAGCCGCACCGTGATAAAAACAGAAGTTACCGTCCCGATCGGATATACGGAGTCGGACGTAAGAGCCGCAGTCCTCGCGCGGCTCCCCATACAAAACGACGAAATCAAGGAGCTCCGTCTTTTACGCGCCACCCTCGACCTGAAGGACAAACGGGATATTAAATATCGCCTCTCGGTGGGACTCTCATTCAGCGCGGAAAGAGAGGCAAATCTGCTCCGCAGGCGCAAGTTTGTCAGCGCCGCCCCCGAGCTTTCATTTGAGCTTCCCCTCGCACGCTTCAGCACCCGTCCCGTAGTCATTGGTGCGGGCCCGTGTGGAATTTTCGCCGCCTTAATCCTTGCTGAAGCAGGCGCCGAGCCGATAGTTATTGAGCGCGGCCTGCCCGTAGAGGAGCGCACCAAATCGGTTAGCCTCTTTTCAAGGCTCGGCATACTCGACACCGAGTGCAACGTCCAATTCGGCGAGGGCGGGGCAGGGACCTATTCCGACGGCAAGCTGAAGGTCGGTAGCCTTGATAAATATAAAATGAAGGTTCTCTCGGAATTTGTCGCGGCAGGTGCCACGCCCGATATAACCTATTCCGCAACGGCGCACCTCGGCACCGACAGACTTCCTGCAATAGTCGCCGCCCTGCGCGATAAAATCATATCCCTCGGCGGAGAATTTATATATTCCGCGAAATTCACCGATTTTAAAACGGCAGATGGCTGCGTCAGTGCCGTAACCTATATGAAGAACGGCGAGGAGCATACAATTCCCGCGACAGACGTGATTTTAGCCACCGGTCACAGTGCGAAGGACACCTACGAGGCTCTCCTCTTTCGCGGTGTGAGGATGGTTCCCAAGGGCTTCGGCATCGGTGTGCGCATCGAGCATCCACGCGAGTATATGAACAACCTCGTCTACGGCAAGGGCTACGACTCTCGCCTCGAAACCGCAAGCTATCACCTCGTCACCCATCTCAAAAACGGCAGAAGCGTTTACAGCTTCTGTATGTGTCCCGGCGGCACGGTCGTTCCTGCCGCGAGTGAGCAGGGTGGGGTGGTAACTAACGGTATGAGCGAGCTTTTGCGCAACGGTGAAAATTCAAACGCCGCACTGCTCGTGTCCGTAACCCCCGAGGACTTCGGTAGCACGCACGCCCTCGCAGGCATTGAGCTCCAGCGCAAAATAGAGCGCGCCGCATACCTTTCGGCAGGTGAAAATTTCAGTGCCCCCGTGACAACGCTCGCCGCCTTTTCGGCATCTGACAAAGCCATAACCCTCGGCTCCGTGCGCCCAAGCTATCCCGTTGGCACCGCGCCCTGCGCCCCCGAGAAATACCTGCCCGAATATATAACCGATTCCCTTCGCGCATCGCTCTCCGACTTTGAGGAGTGGATGCCCGGCTTCTCCCTGCCCGATGCCGTTTTGACGGGCGCAGAAACCCGTAGCACCGCACCCGTGCGACTTTTACGCGGCGAAAGCTATGAAATTGAGGGCATCGGTGGGCTCTACGCCTCGGGCGAGGGAGCGGGCTACTCCGGCGGTATAGTATCAAGCGCCGTTGACGGCGTCCGCACAGCGCTTTCTATTATCGAAAAGTATAAAAGCTGAAAGCTTTTTGTTGACAACTGTCACATTTTGTGATACCATAAAATAAATACTACTGTGTCAGGACCGCAGAGAAAGGGGAAAGTGTATGAATGCTGATTTAATGGAGCCGCTTCGATATTACGAAACCGTGGCAAAAAAACAGCACGAGGACAACGCCCGTGCGCATTTTGAAGATCTCCTCGCTCGCTCGGGAGTTGACGAGCAGCAGAATACCGTAACTGTAAACAAATATCACGCCCAGCTTGCCAAAAACGAAAAGCTCGGTAAAAAAATCTCGCGCTTCAAATTTCTTCGCGTGATGATGATAATTACCGCCGTTGTCGGTGCGATTATGGCGCTCGTTTGCTTTAATTCCACAGAGATGGAGCTCGCTCCGAAGCTTATTTTCGGCTTCCTCGGCATAGCACTGCTCGTCAGTATGCTCGTCCTGATTTTCGTTAAGATAAATAGGGTAATAAAGAGCTTTCACTCAACTCTTGAAAAGGAGGAGGCAATAGCAAGAGAGCTTCTCGCTGAGGCAACCGCGCAGGTAGCGCCCCTTCTTGCGCTCTTCGACGACAACGATACCCTCACGCTTATGGAGAAAACCCTCCCCGAAATCAAATTTGACCGCTTCTGGAGCCATCCGCGCCGCGACCAGCTCATATCCGACTATTCCTACACCGACATCGAGAGCGAGGATATATCGGTTATAGATACACTCTCGGGCGAGGCTATGGGCAACCCCTTCTTCTTCGAGCGCTATCTGCATCAGGATTGGGGAACCAAAACCTATCACGGCTCACTCCAGATACATTGGGTGAGCGTCGAGCGCGACAGCAAGGGAAACACGCGCACCGTTCACCGCACGCAAACTCTCCACGCCAGCGTCGCAAAGCCGATTCCCGTCTACGAAACGAAAACGCTTCTGCACTACGGACATCAGGCGGCACCCGACCTCTCCTTTTCCAGACAGCCTACTCATTCGGAGCGCCTTGGTGAAAAAGCGCTTAACCGTAAGGTGAAATCCGGTGAAAAGAAGCTCGCCAAAAAAGCGCGCGAGGCGCTTACAGATAACGACGAAACCACGAACTTCACCGAAATGGGCAACAGTGAATTTGACGTCCTCTTCGGCGCACTTAACCGCGACCACGAGGTGCAGTTCAGAGTCCTTTTCACCCCCCTCGCACAGAGGAATATGATTGACCTCATGCGCTCGGGCAGTGGCTACGGTGACGATTTCTATTTCACAAAATGGAACAAGCATAACATAATCGCAAGCGAGCACGCGGCGAATTGGTGTATGGATACCTCGGTGGCGAGCTACGCCTCATACGGCGTCGGTCTTATCCGCGACAAATTCATCTCCTTCAATAACGACTTCTTCAAATCGGTCTATTTTGACCTCGCACCCTTGTTGGCTATTCCCGCATATCACGAGGAGCCCGCGAAATCTCTTGAGGATTACAACGATAACCACAGCACCAATTACACCTCGAAGGAGCACGAGGCGCTCGCCAACCGCATAGGCAGAAGGGCGTTCGCTCACCCCTCATCCGATACCGAGGTTATCCTCAAAACAAGCGGAGTGAGGTCGGATAACGGCACCGACACCGTAACCGTCACGGCGCATTCCTTCAACGGTATTGAGAGAATGGACTACGTCTCCGTCTACGGCGGCGACGGCCGCTGGCACAACGTTCCTGTGCCGTGGGTTGAATACATACCCGTGCAAAAGAGCACTCAAATGTCGGTTAAGGGCGTAAATATGAGTGAGTCCTCTTACGAGAGGGAGAACGGAGCGTTGCCCGAGGGCGCGTCCTGCTTCCACGGCCTGCTCGCCCTTGCAAGCGTGCTCGGAAATGTCAGATAATACAATAAAATATAATATAAAGGAGAAAAAACAATGGCAAATATGTTAGACGAAACCTCTGCGGCTGACGTTAATCCCCAGGGCAGAGACGTGAACGTAATTCACAAGCAGATACCCGTAACCGTCGGCTTCGGCTCGACTCTTTTTGAGATACTTCTCTGGGTGCTTGGCATTATCCCCGGCGTAGTATTTCTTTTCAAGAAGATCAAGGCTAAAAACTATTTCCAGCAGCTTGAGCAGAAAATTCAGCAGGCCGCATCCGAGATAGATAATTACCTTGAGCAGAGAGTTGTTATTCTTAAAAACTGCGCAAGACTTCTTGACAAGGCAATCGACCTCGACAAGTCCACCTTTGAGAAAATCGCTATGTACCGCGGCGGCGGAGTTGCAAGCGGCGAGGAGCGCAATCAGATGGCAGGCGAGCTTGACAACATCTCGAGAAGCGTGAACATCGCGTTTGAGAACTACCCCAATCTCGAGGCACACGACGAGATCCAGGAGGCTATGAAGCAGAATACTTATCTCCAGCGCGAGATCACCGCGGCAAGAACCAGATACAACGACGTTGTAAACGCTTGGAATAGAGATATATTCTCTTGGCCCACCAAGCAGATAGTTGCCGCAAGAAGCGGATACACCACCAGAATTCCCTTTGCCGCATCCGCAGAAATTAAGGAGCAGGCAAGAGACGTATTCTTCTAAAAAATAAAAAGGAGCGCACCGCGCTCCTTTTTTATATCCCAAAAAGAAAAACGGCGCTCTAAAATGAGCGCCTCACAAATCTATTATATCAAAATACAAATCGCTTGTAAAGAGAAAAATGTGCAAAAGTCACAATTTCTCCGATTTGCACAAAAAAATATTGTGAAGTTTTTACAATTTGCGAATTGCAAAGGCGTTTATTCTGTGATATACTATAGACACAGAGAGGAAGGTACAGTCCAATGAGAAATTAAACCTACCGACTCTTATATGAAGGCAAATTTAAGTAAAGCGATTTGAACTGTTTTTGGAAGAAGTGAAGATCAAACAAAAACACGGCGGTGTTACGCTTTATATAGATTTGTAATAAGGATGAAAAATTAAACTCAATTTCCGTATCAGCTGGCAGAAATTGAAAAGAGGTTTAGTTCAAATCGAAAAACAAGGCCTTCATAAAAGCAAGTCACAGCATCGCACCTTTTGTAAAATGAAATTACATCGAAATATGTGTAGTTCTCACAGAGAGAACAAAAAGAAAGTTGAGTATTTGCAGTTGTAATTGTTCAAAGTAATGAAGGGTAGCAAAACGAAAGTGAGGATTAAGAAAGATGTTAGATACTAAGAGTGAACAGAAATGACCCTTGATCGTATGAGTGAAGATACGGTCAAGGGTCATTTCTATTTTTCCGATAAAAAGTATCAAGGGCGGGAGCCCCTTTTTTTATTGCTCTGAGTATCACAGTGACAAAAAGTGAAAAAATTCGTTGATTTCCTTAAAAATATGTGCTATATTTATATTAGAATACAGCTATATTTATCAGCTCGCTTAATAGCGGCAGAATGGAGATTGTAATGAAAAGAATATTATTAGTGCTACTGACAGTGCTGCTCGCTCTGTCACTGATGGTTTCTTGCGATAGCTTTGATTTTGAGGATTTTATCCCCGACGATCCCGACAGCTCGCAGCAGACCCCCGAGGAGCCTGAAGCTCCAGAGGAGCCCGAGACTCCCGAAGAGCCCGAAACCCCCGAGGAGCCCGAGACTCCCGAAGAGCCCGAAACCCCCGAGGAGCCCGAGACTCCCGAAGAGCCCGAAACCCCCGAGCAGCCCGAGACTCCCGAAGAGCCCGAAACCCCCGAGGAGCCCGAGACTCCCGAAGAGCCCGAGACTCCCGAAGAACCCGAGACTCCCGAAGAACCCGAAACTCCCGAGGAGCCGACCTACCTTTATACCGATTTCACCACTGCGGAAAAGGCGTTGTTTGAGCAATTGCTCGGTGCGCTTATCCCCTTTATTCCCAATAACGAATATTATGCCGAGGAGTATTACGACGAATACGTCCTTGCCGATGCTGTGAATTTCTACACCTACGGCAACACCGAGGCAGAGTTTGAAGCCTATCTTCTGCTTTTCGCCGACTACGAGCTCATTGGTACCGACGTTGACGAATACGGCGACACCTGGTATTTTTACGAGAAGGGCAACGTTGGCGTTGACCTCGCCTACTACGTCTATGAGGGTGAGTACATAGTCGACGTTTACGCATATCCCCTCGAGTCAACGGACTCGGGCGACAACGAGAATGAGGGCGGCTCGACAGGGAACACCTACACCGACTTCACCGCAACCGAAAAGGCGCTCCTTGATGAGCTCGTCGGAGAGGTTATTCCCTTTGCGCCATGCACCGAATATTACGTTGAGCAGTATTACGACGAATATGTTCTTGCCGACGCTGTGAATTTCTACGCATACGGCGTTACCGCCGACGGCTTTGCGGCTTACCGTGCGCTTTTCACCGACTATGAGCTTGTTGGCACCGACGTTGACGAATACGGCGACACCTGGTATTTTTATGAGAAGGGCAACCTTGGCGTTGACGTCGCCTACTACCTCTACGACGGTGAGTACATAGTCGACGTTTACGCATATCCCCTCGAGTCAACGGGCACAGATACAGACGATAGCACCGATACAGAGGGCGGCAACACCGGAAGCGGAGAAGGCGGTAGCGGCAACGAGGGCGGCTCGCAGACCGATGCGGACGTAATAATCAACGACGGTAAGGGACTCCCCACCGATTCCGACGGTGTCTACGACGTGGATTTCACCGAGGCAACCAACGTAAAGAACGTTACTAACCAGGGATACTACCTTGACGGCTGTCCCACCACGGGCTCTCCCGCGGTTCTCGTTATCCCCGTAGACTTCAGCGACATCACGGCGGAAAGCAAGGGCTACACCGTAGAGTCAATAGTAAACGCCTTCAAGGGCGCTGACGGCACCACCGATTACTATTCGGTTCACGACTATTACTACATATCCAGCTACGGTCAGCTCGACCTCGACATAACCGTTCTCGATTTCTGGTTCAGACCCGAGTTTGCAAGCTCTCATTACGCAGACGTCACTATGGATTACTACGGCACCGAAACGTTTGTCGGCGACCAGATGATTATGGACGAGGCGCTCGCATATCTCGAGGATATAATGGATCTGTCAAGCTTCGACTCCGACGGTAACGGAATAATAGACTCCATAGTGCTTATAAATACGCTCGATATTGACAGTGGCGTTGATTTTCAGTGGGCGTACAGATATTGGAACATATACACCGATGCCGACGGATATTACTACGAGTACGATAACGTAAGCGCAAACGACTATCTCTGGGCATCCTATCAGTTCCTTTACGAAACCTCTGACAGCTACGGCAACGTAAGCTATGACGACGAGTCGGCAATGAATACCTACACCTATATTCACGAGTTCGGTCACGTCCTCGGCGCAGACGACTATTACGATACCGCCTACGTCGGCTCACCCATGGACGGATACGATATTATGGATTCAATGCTCGGCGATCACAACGCCTACACCAAGTTCAATTTCGGCTGGATCACATCCTCACGCCTTGTCGTAGCAGGGGAGAGTGTCACCCTCACCCTTGAGGATTTCTCCCAAAACGGAGACACGATAATCATAGCGAACAACTGGGATTCGACCCTCGGCGCGTATCAGGAATATTTTGTTCTCGTTTACTATACGAACGGCGGACTGAATCCCGAGGACGAGGGATATTTCTCCCGTGACGGAGTGGTGGTTTATCACGTCAACGCCTCGCTCTATAAAGAGGACTACGAGGGCGAAACCTATTACGACGTATATAACAACAACACATCCCCCTCGGATGACTACGGCACCGAAAACAATCTGATAGAGCTCGTCACCTCGGACGAGGGTAACTACACCTTCGTTGTTGGCGACAGCCTTCCCACCGTCACCGACGACAGCGGCAATACGCTCGCGTATACCTTCACGGTTGACGAATTGACCGAGGATGCGGCGACAATCACCTTTACAAAAATATAATCAAAAATTAAGGGACTGACCTTGTGGGTCAGTCCCTTTTTATATAACTCTTATGCCTTTTTCTTGGGCTTCTTGATTCTGTTAAGCTGCTTGTTCATCTTGAGAAGCTCTTCCTTGGTGAAGGAAATGTTCATCATTCCCATCATGCTTGAAAGACGCAGAACGGTAAAGCCGCCCATCATCTCCATAAGACCGCTGTCAGCCTTGAGATCCACGTCAAATCCGCCGGATTTCTTTTCGCCGCCCTTTGCCGCCTTTTTGTTTGCATTCATCTTTTTCTTGAGCTTAAGTCCCAAGCCGATGAACCAAAGCTTGCCGCGCTTCGAGAGCATAATGTCGGAAATCTTGTCGTTAAGAGAGTATCTTCCTTCGATTTCGGTTACGTCAAACCAGTTGAGTACCGCGCCAACCTCGCGAAGAACGTAGTCCATATTGCGCTCGGCAACCTTTCTGATTCTGCTCTCGTCGGAAAGCTCGCCTGCCTTTGCAACGATAACGCTCTCGCCCTCGTTCTTCACGTCGAAGTAGAAGAAGTGGTCTGCTGCTGTCTTTTTACCAATGCTCTTACCGTTAACGAAAAGCTCAACCTCGGGCTGATTGGAGTAAACGGTTACCTTCGTAACGTCTTCAACTCTGTCGACGTATCTCTTGCCGCAAACGTGAACGAAGGGCTCGTCGGAAAGCCATGCCTTGTAAGCATAGAAGGCGTCCTTCTTGTACTTTCTGTCCATCGTAACAAGACCCTTGTGGTTCTGTCCGTTCTCGCCGCCCTCTGCTCTTGCATCAGCGCCGAAATCAAACATATTCCATACGTGGGTCGCCCACATATATTTGCGGGAGAAGAGCTGCTTTATAAGCTCCTCGTGATAGTAAGCCTGATATTCCTCGGTGTAGTCGCCCTGCTTGGGATCGCTCGTGTGCCAGTTGAGAGCCTCACAGCCATACTCGGAGCAGCCGATCGGAATGGTGGGGTGGGTAGCGTGGAACTTGTCAAACCAAGGACCGTTCATATCCGTGTTTCCGCCGTACCAGCCGAAATAGTGGTTGTAGGATACAACGTCGGGAATGAGGAGATAGGGGTCGTCCATCTTGCACATAGATACTGCCGCGATGGTGGTAAGACGGGTTTTGTCCATCTCGTGAACCATATCGTTAAGGATTCTGTGGTTTTCAAGAAGGTCCTCGTCCGAGCCCGCAATGGATATCTCGTTGGAGAGTCCCCATACTACGATAGAGGGGTGATTGTAATTCTGAACGATGAGCTCCTTCATCTGCGAGATGGTGTTCTCGCGGCCCGTGGGCATATGTCTTGAAATGTATGGAATCTCCGCCCAGATAACAAGACCGTTCTCATCGCAGAGATCGTAAAAATACTGGTCGTGCTGATAGTGCGCAAGACGAATGGTGGTTGCACCAACTTCCATAATAAGCGCAATATCCTCCTCGTGATGCTCGGGAAGAAGTGCGTTACCTATACCGAGGCGGTCCTGATGGCGCGATACTCCGCGAAGGGGGTATTCCTCACCGTTGAGGATAAAGCCGTTGTTGGGGTCAATCTTGAAGCTGCGGCAGCCGAATCTCGCGCTAACGCAGTCAATAGCCTCCTCGCCGCGTACAAGCTCTGCCTTCGCGGTGTAAAGATAGGGATCGCGTCTGCCGTGCCAAAGGTGTACGTTCTCAATATCAAAGCTTGCCTTAAGCTCCGATGCGGTAGCCTCGCAAACGGTGTTGCCCTCCTTGTCGAGGATAACGTAGTGTATCTTGTCACCCTCCTTGAGGTTGGTTACGAAAACCTCAACCTCAACGCTTGCCTTCGTGCCCTCAACCAGAGGTGTGACGGCAATGCCGGGGCCACCGTAATAGTCAAGGTCAAAGTGAGTGTCGGCAACCGCGATAAGATTTACGTTTCTGTAAAGACCGCCGTAGAAGGTAAAGTCCGCCATCTGCGGATATACGGTTTCGTTCGCGGAGTTGTCAACAACAACTGCAAGCTCGGTCGTATCTGTAATATGCTCGGTGATGTCCACGCGCCAGGTCGAATATCCGCCGTCGTGGTGTGCGAGCTTCTTGCCACCAACGTAAACGTCAGCAGAGGAATTAGCGCCGCGAAGCTCTACATAATAGCGCTCTGCCGCGGGGAGCTCGCTTTTGGTAAGCGTCTTTACGTAAAGGCAGGAGCCACGGAAATAATCGTTGCCGCCGTCCTGACCGTCCGTTGCATTCCAGGTGTGAGGCAGGTTAACTCTCTCGCCCTCACGAGCCGCAATATCTGCGGTGTCTTTGACAAAAAGCCAATTTTCATTTAAGTTGATAATAGTTCTCAAGGTGTTTCTCCTATAAAAAAGATTACAGTATAATTATACTCAAAAAAATGAACTGTTAATAAACATTCCTTTAAAAAAGTGCCCGACCGGTTGAAAAAAGTCGGGCACAGTGCAGATAAAGCTTATTCAGCAGCCTCAGTGGTAGCTGCAACAGGCTCTGCCTCAGCGTTTGCTGCGTGTCTTTCAGCAAGCTCAGCTGTCATCTGCTCAAGCTTTTTCTTGTCAAGGTTATAAACAAAGGCAAGACCGATAAGCTGAAGAATTGCACTCACAGCATAAAGAGCCGCAACGAGCCAACACATATTGTAAGCGGTTTCGGGTGACTGACCGTGTGTCTGGAGCTTTGCAACGTATCCGAGCGCACCCATAACAAGAAGCACGAGCGAGGGACCTATGCCCTGAGCCAGCTTTCTGAAGAAGGAGTGAAGTGAGTAGATGGTGCCTTCCTCACGGGTTCCGAATTTCCACTCGTTATAATCAATAGCATCACCCATCATAGCCCACGATACGCAGGTGTAGACACCCATACCGATGCCGTATATTACGAGAGCTATCATGTATATAATAAGACCGACACTCTTGTTCTCGCAGAGAGGGAATACAAACATAAGAGCGCCGCCAACGAGAGAAACGATAGTACCGAGAACGCTCGCTTCCTTTTTGCCGTACTTGTTTACGATCTTCTTAATGAAGGGCATAAATAAGAACATAGGAAGGAATCCGACAACCATAACGACACCTGAAAGCGAGGGCTGCTCAAAATAGGTGGCAAACATAATGGTGTTTGCGGTGGTAGCAGATTGCATACCGAGGAACATACCCATAGCGGCGATGGTAGCACCAACCGCGGGGCGGTTTTTCATAAAGTTGCCGAAAGCCTTGAAAACGTTGAACTTTTCGTTTTCGTTAACCTTAATTGAGTTTTCGTCAACGCGGAGAGTGATTTTCTTGATCATGAATATGAAGCCGATAAATCCGAGAACGCCCATTATGAGAGCTGCCCAGAACACTCGGTCACCGAGAAGATTCTGAACCTGCTTGCCGGTATCGGGATCAAGAACGGGATTGCCGTTTTCGTCAAATACCTTTTCCCAGATAAGGAAGGGAAGTATAACGTTGGGAAGAATGTTACCTACCATGGAGCCAACAGAGCGCCATGTTGAGAGCTGAGCTCTTTCGCCCGCATCCTCGGTAACCAGTGAGAGCATCGAGCCGTAGGGAACGTTTGCGATGGTGTAGCAGGCATCCCAGATGATGTAGCCGACGATGAAGAGGATAGCCTTAAGCCATACTGCCGCATTCGGAGCCGGGATAAATACGAGCGCACCTGCAACGAGAAGTCCGCACGCGCCTATAAGTATGTAGGTCTTAAATTTGCCCATCTTGTATTTTCTTCTGTCAGCGTCGATCATGGAGCCGATCATCGGGTCGTTGATAGCATCCCAAATCTGTACTACGAGAAGAAGGGCGGAAAGCAAACCTGTTTCAAGCATCATATAAACGAGCCAGAAGGTCTGTACGGTGCTCTTGAGCGAGAAGCTCATGTTACAGCCGAAGTCGCCTGCAGCATAAGCAAACTTGTCGAGCATACCAAATTTACGCTTGCCGTTAGCGTCAAGAATTGGTTCTTTTTTCATACCTTTTTCCTTCTTGTAAAAATTTATTTTGGCGCACTCGCGCCTGTGTACAAATATATTATAGTTTAATAGGCACAAATGGCGTGAGTAATATTTTAATGTATTTTTGTATTTTTTTCATATTTTTTGAAAAATGTATGTTGCTTTTCTACAAAAAGAGTATTATAATGTAAGTGTAAGAATGAAAAAAATGCCGAATGAAAACAGCTTCGGCAGAAGGGAGAAGCAGTGCTTTACAAAAACGAGCTGTCATTTTTGTGTGACGTTTTCAGAAAAAGTCACCTCGCCGTAAGAATTGCAGAGCAGGCGGAGCTTGTTGAAGAGCTTCGGGAGAACGGCTCATCGCTTTTTGACAGTGGCGCACTTCTGAGGGGGCTCGGTGCCACGCTCACGCACCAGACGCTTTACATAGTTAAGGACGGTTACGAATGCAGCTACCGATACCTGCTTTTACCCTCACAGCAGGGGAGATGCGTTCTTCTCATCGGACCGTATCTTACCTCACCGATATTCTCGCAAAGGCTTCTCGAAATCGGCGAGCAAAACGGCATCTCGCCGGAGAATCACCGCTACCTTGCGGAATATTACAGCGCGATACCCGTTATTCCTGACGACTCACCGCTGTTTCTGATGCTAAGCACCCTTTGTGAGACGGTATGGCACACCAAGGCGTATGCGGTCAAGGATACGAGCGAGGAGAGCGTCGGCGCAGACGCCCCGTTTACAAAAACCATGCGCAACCTCGGCATTGCCGATACACTCGTAAATATGAAGGCAATAGAGCAAAGGTACGCCTTTGAAAACGATATGATGCGCGCCGTTGCACAAGGACAGCCACAGCTTGAAAACCGCTTCAGCACCGCATTTTCAGCCGATATTTTTGAAAGGCGCGCGGCAAATCCTCTGCGTAACCTGAAAAATTACGGTATCATAATGAACACCCTGCTCAGAAAATCGGCAGAGCGTGGCGGAGTGCATCCGATATATCTCGACCAAATATCGTCAGAATTCGCCCTGAAAATCGAAAATATGTCGGCAATCTCGGAAAACTTCAGCCTGATGAGCGAAATGTTCCGCGCGTATAGCCTTCTTGTAAGGAAGCATTCGCAAAACGGACTTTCCTCGGTCGTCCAGAGGGCGATGCTCGTAATTGATGCCGACCTTTCGGCAGATATATCGTCAAGCGTTATCGCAGAGGGGCTTGGCGTAACCCTCGGCTATCTTTCCTCGGTTTTCAAAAAGGAAACGGGCAAAACGGTTTCGGAATATATTCGCACGCGCAGAATGGAATACGCCGAGTATCTGCTCGAAACCACGAATCTTCAGGTGCAGACGGTGGCTCTCCATTGCGGCATTATGGACGTGCAGTATTTCTCTAAGCTCTTCAAGCGTCACCACGGGAAAACACCAACCGAATACCGCGCCTCTAAGAAGCATCTCGAGCCGGACGAGGACGTATAAGCATACGAAAAACAAAAAAGAGGCAAAAGCCTCTTTTTTTGTTACACGCCCCCGGACTAAATGAAAAATTAGCGTTTTTTATCCGAAAGGGGAATTTATCTGTGACGAATAACTCCGCACGCGATTTTTTCACCTGCGTTGCCCGACGGCTGGGATTTAAAGTCATCTGCGCCGCTGTGAATTACAACCGTCCGCCCGATTATTTCCTCTACGCGAAAACGGTCGGTCTTGACCGCCATGTGCGCCCCACCGTTACACAGTAATAGGGGCGGAAGATCTCCTGCGTGTCTTGGGTGCGGTGCGCCCGTGGGATTATAGTGGTTGCCCGTCTTGGAAAAGCTCTCGCCGGAGCAGCTGGCACCCTCGTGGATATGCAGGCCGAAGAATCCCGAGCCCCCACCCACAGGCAGACCTGACACTCTGACCTAGACTAAAACGAAATCGCGCTTCTGATAAAATTTAACCTCTCCGACCAAATCGGGAGCCATATTGCCGCCCTGTATATATGCTATTGCACTCGGGCGGTAAACAAAGCTGTACATTTTTATCACCTCCGTAGCATTATATGCCACAGAGGACGTGAGAGTTATTTGAACATAAGCTTCATAAACAAGCCGCCCTGCACGGTTCTGTGACGGAACATAGACATGTGCGAGGTGTCAGCGTAGTACCAGTCTGTCATAGGCACGCGTGTGCGCATCGTGTTGTACGCAGACCACAGAGAATCAATGAATAAATTGAAATCCTCACGGCTGTCGGCGAGTGATGCCGCCCATACGAGCCAGTCCGATTTCGTGTACTTTTCGCGCGAGTCGAGCGGTACTCCGTAGGGCAGAAGCTCTTTTTTGTAGCGAATGACCTCACCCGTGTAAAATTTCTCGGGGAAAAGCTTGGTATTCCAGAGCCTATCCCAGACGGAGTTGTACTTGAGCGAGAAGGTTTCGGGCCTGTTATAAGCAAGCCTGTAGCTTCCGTCGGAATTTTCCGCGTTTTTGACTGCCTCAGCGGCATATTCACGCGCAGTTTGCATCATTTTTTCGGCTTCGTCACTCTCGCCGAGGCGTTGCAGAATACGGCTGTACGCCGCAATACCCATTATAGCCTTGATAGAAAGATTCACGTTGTGTGCAAGATGCCCTGCAAAATCATCTGTACAGAGCTGATTTTCGGGATCAAGCCCATACTCGATAAGGTATTTGCTCCACTGACGGATAGTGTCAATATACGGCATTACAAAGGATACGTCGTCCTCGGCATCACAGATAGCGGCAAACAGAATTATCATATTTCCGCACTCCTCGACAGGCATCTGCATATTGAAATCTATATCTGCCTTGCCGTTCGCGTCGCGCTTAACGCCGTACAGCTGACCGCTGACCAAGGGATACATACCCATGTCGTGCGGTGCAAAATCAAAGCACCACTCATCCATAGCCGCATAGTCCATTATCGGACGAAGCATACCCTTGAGCAATTCCGGATTATAAAGAAGGAATATGGGCGAGGACGGGTAGGTTACGTCAACCGTCGCCGCGAAGCCGCCGGAGTGGCATTCCTTTGAGAAATAAAGGCAGCGGCTGTTTTTATCCACAACCAGCTTGTGCGCCGCCATTATCTGCCTTACGGAAAGCAGGAGAAGCTCGGCGTATTTTTCGCCTCCTGCGGCGAGGGCATCGCGCTTTATGCTATCCGACAGTGCATTACAGCGCGCGAGAAGCGCATCATATTCGCTTGCCGCCTCTGCTATCGCTTCCTCGATAGTCTTGCCATCATTCTTCCAGTAAGCCTTCAGATTTTCACCGAAATATTTAATACTGTCAATATCATCGTATGCAAAAAGGAACAGTGCCTCGTCCTCAAGGTCAGCCTCTACACTTATAGCGTACATACCGTTGAGGACGGTGTGGTTAACTCTGCCACAGCCCCTGACACCGAGGTATAAATAACCCCAGTCGATGCGAATGTCATCATCTCCGCGCCAAAGCACGTTCTGAACGCCGTTTCCCATCTTGATGGCGGTAACACCGTCAACCTCGGCAGGAAAGGCAAGGGCTCTTCCTTCGCCCTTGAGGTTCAGAACCAGCTCCTCGCTTGCAGTAAGCCTCACGGCTACACTGTGCGCCGCCCCGTCAACCGACTCGTACGCGGTCTTGCAGTACGCCACAGGGCGAGAGGCGTAATAGAGGTCGTCCACTAGCATAGGCGACGTAAAATGCACGGTAAGGCGAATACCGCCGCCTGTGTACGTAATCACCGTGGAGAAGGCGTCTATTTCGATATTTTCAACCGTCATATCGGGTATATCGCGCTCACCGTGAGCCTTCAGCCCCAGAAAATGATATTCCACCCCGTCAATAATAACTCTTCCCGATATGCTGTTGGGCTTGCCTGTCCAGTGAATAGTGTTTTTCAGTACAGATTCCTCACTCCAGACGGAAAAGTATGGATCAATGTTTATAATCGGCGTTGCCGGCGGCCGCATTTTCATAGCGTAGCCCCTCCTTGACTTTTAATTACGATTATATTATAATAAGTTATATAACCGATTTAAATGAATATTTTAAGCAAAAAAGTGAGGAAAACAATTTGAATGAGTATTTAAGGTCATTTTCCTGCTTTGATAGAAAAATGTCACTTGAAATAACCCTCGCGGGTGTCACGTACCCCGACCCCGCCTATCACATAACCCGTGCCGACTCCGAGGTGTCGGTAATCGAATATATTTTGGACGGCGAGGGCTATGTCGTATATGACGGCAAAACGCATCACGTTTGCAAGGATATGATTTATTTTCTCCCCCGAGGCGCGCGGCATAACTACTATTCCGACAGCGACAACCCCTTCACGAAAATTTTTCTTAATCTATCGGGCAGCCTCTGCGAGCATCTTCCTTTGGTCTACGGCATATCGGGCAAGCATTTCTTCGACGGTGACGGCTTGAAGCCCGCATTTGAAAAAATCGACTCGGTAATCCGCTCGGATATCCCCGAGAGCGAAATGCAGGCGGTGCTTCAGGGCATCTTTCTCGAAATAATATCAAGGCTCTCGCTCTCTGTCGCGGAAACCCGATACAGCGATGAGGCACTGAGGCTGAAAAATTATCTCGATTCAAGCCTCGACCGCCTCGTGTCAACCAAGGAGCTCTCAAGGGTAATATTTCGCTCGCAGGACTATTGCCAGAAGCTCTTTAAAAGAGAGCTCGGCGTCACTCCGTACGCATATCAGCTCGAGCGCAAAATGCAGATAGCCAAATCTCTGCTCGCGGATACGCAGATGTCGGTGGGCGAAATCGCCCAAAAGCTAGGATACAACGATATTCACTATTTTTCTAATCTGTTTCAAAAAAAGTGCGGCTGCCGCCCGTTAACCTATAGAAAAAGCAGGAGATAACCTCTCCTGCTTTTTTAGCCTATTGAATTTACTCATATCAGTCGAAGCGCACCCTCGGATTCAGCACCGCCGGAGAGCTCCATTCTATGCCGTAGTCTTTTTTCAGAATATCCCTTTTGGTCGCCCAATAAAGGTAGCAATATCCCATACCGCTGTTCTCACCAATTTTTGCAATGATCTTCTTTTCAAGCTCGTCTTTAATCGCTTGAAATTCAGGGGTGTCCTCAATGGGATCATGTTTCAGCATTGTGTCGCCTCTCCTTTACAAACAATTCGGAATTTATCAACTGTATTCTTCTACCAAGGTAACGCTTTCAAGATCGTTTTCATCCTCGCCGAAAAAGAAATACACAAATCCGTCGAGGAAATCCAAGAATCCCATCTCCGAATCCAACGGATCAAACTGCATAAGAAGCCTCGGCGCCTCATCCTCGTAGTTCCAATCGCTCGGCTCGCCAAGAAGGCGCGTGCAGTCGGCACTTTCGTCTACCTCGTAAAATTTCATCAGATAGGCATCGTTAAACCTCTCATACCCCTCGACCGCGGCATTGAAATCGTCGATGACAAGCTCGGGCTCGCCGTCAAGGTAGCGCACGTCGGCGTGCAGGTTGTAGTTACCGTCCTCGGTGTGAAGGAAAACGTAAAGGTACCCCGTGTGTGGGAGCCTGTTGTCCTTGTCAAGGTGCGCAATATCGGCAAGCTTGATTTGGCAAAAGAAGATCTCATCATCATAGAAATCCTCCTCCCATGCCGAAGGAACGGCAGGTGCGCCGAAAAACTTGGACGCCCCCGGATCGTAGCCCTCAGGGGCTTTTTTTACTTTAATTCCAATTGCCATAGCTGTTTTGACACTCCTTCATCATTATAAGCTTCGGTTTCTCAACTCGCTACGCTATGGCGATGCCCGAATACGATTATGCGTTTTGGAATGCGGCAAAGCGTAAGCCTCACAATGCAAACGAACTTAAAAAAGGTATCACCAATGAAGGCGGTGCATACCTTCCTCTTCAGGCTAATTCCAAAATGACCACAGCTCTTAAGAGAGAAAGCGTATTCCGTTCTCTCGCCACCATTGCTTATATGAGAGACCACGGTGGCATCATTCTCGCAAAGCACTGTGTTGAAGAGGGTTGCTGGACTTCCGAAAACGGAATGTATACCTTTGGCAATAGTATGGGTGAATTCACCGAATATAATATTAAGTCGCATAAACTCGGAACGCTTCTTAAATATGACGAGGCTTATATGAGCGATATCGGTCTTGATATCGAAAACCACCTCATTGACAGCATTGCCAAAAGCTTCGGTGCTATGGAAGATGCCGCCTATGTAAACGGCAAGGGTGATATTCAGCCTACAGGCATTCTTCATAACACTCGTGGCGCAGAAATCGGTGTGTCCACCT
>JAFURQ010000020.1 GCA_017471825.1 Clostridia bacterium | reverse complement strand
ATACCATTGGAAAGAATGTACGAGATGCGCAGGACAGCAGCTTGAAAAGGCGGCTCATAGTGGCGGTACTGCTACTTGCACCGAAAAGGCAGTATGTGCAACCTGTAACACCGCATACGGTAACACCGTAGCTCACAGCCACGGCTCTGAATGGAAAACCGATGCAAATGAGCATTGGAACGAGTGTGCTTGCGGAGATAAGGCAAACAAGGCAGCTCATACCGATAGCAACAATGACGGCAAGTGCGATACTTGCGAATATCAGATGAGTACCACTCCCGATAATCCCGATGATCCCGGAACAACGCCTCCTGCAGACAATCCTCCTACCGACGATGATGGTGGACTCGGTGCAGGCGCGATTGTAGGTATCGTAATCGGCTCTGTTGCAGTAGTCGGCATTGGCGGCTTCGCTCTCTTCTGGTTTGTTATCAAGAAAAAGAGCTTTGCTGATTTAATAGCAATATTCAAAAAGTAATAACCCTAACGAATAGGCGGTGAGTTCCGCTTGCCGCCTATTCTAAAGGAGGAACGATATGAGTTTAGATAAGAAATTTACCGTGTTGCTCATACTTACGATTATTGCTTTCGCGCTTATCTTTGGTATTGTTATTTTGGGCAGCATACTAACCGAGCTTCAACTCCTGTGCGTTTGGATAGCACTCGGCGTAGTAATTCTATATGCAGTTGCCTCGGTTGCTTTTATCTTAATCACACGAAAAAAAGATAAAAATAAATTTGACGATATGGAATAAATACTTCAAGCGGCAGACTACGAAAAACGTAGTTTGCCGCTTTTTGTCATTTTATGTAGATATTTTCTTGTCAATAACAATAATACATTATTGACAAGAAAGAAATTATATGCTATAATATAGAAAAATATTCCTACGGAGGAAAATTATGCAGACATCTACGGACAAGAAAATGCGGAACTCTGCTACCCGAAATAGCATATATGAATATCTTTGCGGAACGAAGGCACACCCTTCCGCAGAAATGATATACCTTGATTTGCGGGAGACCAATCCCACACTTTCCTTTGGTACGGTGTACCGCAATCTCAAGCAGCTTGAGGAAACGGGGCGTGTGATTCGGGTTAGTACCCTGAACAATCGGGAACGGTACGATGCGAACTGCTCCGATCATCTTCACTTTGCTTGTGAGAAGTGTGGGCGGGTAATTGATTTAATGGACGCTGACACGGAAACCGCTTTAACGGCTTGCGGTTTACCGGGTGGAGTGAAAATAAGGAGTTTATACGGAACTTGTGAATTGTGTTCCGAAAACAAATAACTTAATCAAAAGCAAATAAGCGCGGCGGGCTTATTAAAGCTCGCCGTTTTTTGCACCATAAAAAGCCGTACTCTCCCATTCTACATTATGAGAATGAGAGTCAAAATATTCATACGAAAAGAGATGAACTAACATCTACGCGGTCATCTTCCAGAATACCACCTTGGACGAGCCGCGCCAATTCTTAATTCAAGGAGGTATTTTTATTATGCGTTGGGGTAACTGCGCTTCACTACTCGTTAT
>JAFURQ010000019.1 GCA_017471825.1 Clostridia bacterium | reverse complement strand
GATCGCCGCTTTCGGCGCCGCGCGACGTTGGCTCCCTCCACTCGGGGCTCCGCCCCTCCTTCCGTTAGCCAACGCTGTTCTACTACGATTTGTTACGTTTTTGGAAACTATTGCAACTTGCTATTGCAATTTGCGTTGCAAATAATTTGGATCTCTTCACGATGATTCCTCAATTCATTGGTAAATTCACATTGCAACAGTTCGTTTCCCAAATCTAAAACATAAGATTTTGATGATTCTTGCCCTTGATTTTGCCCTTATAATCCGTCGGGACAAGGGTAAAACGGCGTAACACCGTATAGTGGGATGAAATGTGAGTTGTTTGCGGAAAATCCTTTATTTAAGGCGGTTTTAGAGCATTTTACTGTGTGTTATGAATAAGCAATAACATCTCAAAAAATCTTGCTATTCAAATTCAAGTTTATCGAGTAGATAACTACCCAAAGTAATTATTGGATTTTTGTAAAGCTTACTTCAGCGGGTAGTTTTCGCTAATCTGCAAATGGAATTCGTGAAGCTCGTTCTGGTCGGCTGTAAATGTCAATTTGATTGTCCGTGTTACGTTGGATTCTTTGCCATTTCCACGTGTGAAGATATAATTCTCCGTAAAAATCAACTCATAAGGAGCATCTGTTTCAATCGGTTCTTTGGAAAGATTCAAATTATTGAAAACAAGTGTATAACGCTCGTCCGAATAGAGAGTCATTGCACTATCCTCACCCTTATCAGGAGTGAAGTCGGAGGGAAGCTTTTGGGAAATTCCCATTTTTGTCAACGCATCACGGAGGGTATCACCAAATTCAATTTCGAAAGGAAGCGTGAGACCGTCAAGTGGCACCTGGGTGTAGAAAGAATTGCTATAATCCGCGGTCTCTCCGTTTTGGGATGCTGTGTAGTTGTTGTGGAAACCGAAATTCTCACCGTTAGAGGAATAACCGCCACCATATTGACCGTCATAGAAATAGCCAACGGTAGCTTTTTTTACCGACACATCGTTATAGGTGTAGTTATCCATTTTTTGCAGCATTTTCGATTGGGACATTGCGGGGACAAACCCCTCGCTATCCAGCCATGCTGCGAAAGCCGTAATATCCAGTTCGGTTACGGTGTTTTGGTTTGCATTTTCAACATCGTTACAACTTACAAGCCCAATGAGCATAAGTAGGGAAAGAAATACACAAAAACATTTCATACAAATAGCCTCCTCTGTCAAATTCAAGTTTATCGATTAGTTAGATTATACCATAAAAACGGCAAAAAGTAAATAGGACGGCTCAATTCTTTACAAATTGAACCGCCCGAAACACAAAAAAGCCCTGCCAAAGCAGAGCTTTTTGTATATGAGAAATAATAGCTTATCTCTTCGAGTTATCAATCGCTCTTATTTTATCATTTTGTATCGTGATGAATTGAGAATTATTGTTGTGAGAATAGCCCTTTATCTATCAGGCATTACGGCATTTTCTTTCTTATTGTGCTGTTTGTATCGTGCTGTATTGTTGTGCAAAGAATTGAATCACCATTTTTCAAAGTGTGTTGATTTACTGTTGATTTTCTGCTCTCATCCGATCGCCACCCGGAGGGGGATATAGAGCGGCGATATAAGCAGGAGTTACCCTCTCAAATAGCCGCCAATTACAAAGAGAGTTTTACAAAGCCATTATATTGATATTTACAGTACCATTAGTACCATTCATTGATATAGATAAATTATACCGTATTACAGCCTGTTTCAATACGCTACGATAAGTGAATGAGGTTGATTTATGGTACAAGCGAATAGTACCGATGTAGTACCAACAGTACCCATTGCAATATCAGGAGCATATCACTAAAAATCCCGAAAATCACTAAAAGGAGTTTTTACGGAGTATTTCTCTATATAGTACTGTATATAGTGCCGTTTCAAAAAAAAAATAAATCAATATATTGTATTATTTTCGAGAAATCCTCTTGACATTTGAGAGTTCTCGTGGTATAATAATAGGGCAGATAAAGAATCTGTGCTAATTGAATAATGGTTTTATTAAAAGCGTTTTGTACGCTCTTTGATGGTAACAGGCTGAGGAATGAGGCATAAATAAGCCGATACACTCCTTACAATTTCCCACGAATTGCCGCAGTTTGATTATAGCCGTCAAAGTTATGGTTTATGTATATATTGTATTGGAGCATATACGCATTAACTGAGTGTGTCCCGTAATCGGGAGAGGTACTAAGTCCTCAAACATTCAGTTAGTGCGTTTTTTTTGTTTGCAAATTTCAATCGAAAGGAGCATACAAGGAATGAGTATGACAGAACAGGAAAAAGCCGATTTTGAAAAAGCCATTAGAGAAAAAGTGCTAATGGAGCGTAGGGCTTATAAGGCAGAGTGGAGGCGCAAAAACAAAGAAAGTATAAAACGCTCCAATCAAAAATACTACGAAAAGCAAAAGCGAATCAAAGCGAATGGAGGCGAGTAAATATGACAGAATCAAAAGAATTTCAGCCTATTTATCTATCGATCAAAGACACGGCACGTTATACCGGGCTATCTGAGTATTTTTTGAGGGGAAGGCTTAAAGATGGCAAAATCCCTCATATCAATAGCGGTAACAAAATACTGATCCACCTCCCCTCTCTGCTTACGGAGTTAGAGAATCAAATCTCACATAATGCCGTATCTCAATAAGGCGGTGATCCTATGGAAACGAATAACGAACAGTTTACCTGTATATCTGAGAATTACAGGTATTCTAAAGATGGAACGCTTTATTATGTGGAGGGAAAGCAAGGAAAAAATGGCGTAGTATATGAGGAATGCTCCACGATCGCCAATCACACCCCATTGTTAAAAGAATACCGCACTATTGATAATGGTATTGAAACGGTGGAGGAGTTAGTTTTCAACGCCCTCAGGAATTACAGTCGAGGGGCTGATACCATCCTATCTCTCAAGAATGATGTTTACAGCCAAACGCCTAATCTCAAATTTGGTGCGGCTTGCCGTATTACCTTAGGGAGAGGGGCTAAATCCCGGTATAGTGAGGCGATGCAAATTCAATGTGAAAATGCTCCCCACGCCGTTATTTATCAGCATACAGGATATGCATATATTGACGGTGAACGAGTGTTTTTGAACGGTGATTTTTCGATCGGAAAAGACGGTACTACAAACAAATGTAATGTATCGCTCCCTGAGCAAATGAAAAATTATCGCTTTGTGGAAAGTCGAGATGCAGAGCGATTTGACACGCTTTTGAAAATGTTTCCCTCTGTAGCATCCAATGAGCTTGTTTATTCAGGCTTAGGGCTTGCGTTTCTCACGCCGTTAAATTCTCTCTTGCGTGATATTGGTATAGAGCCGTGTTTTATTCTGTATTTTACAGGAAAGACAGGCACACGCAAAACAACAATGGCAAAATTGATTCTAAATTTTTTCGGTACATACGATAATGGCACAGCTCCTCCGGCGAGTTTCAGAGATACCACAAATGCCGTAGAGTTAAAGTTTGCTCTTGCCGATTCTACATTGATGTTGCTTGATGACAGAATCCCATCCACCACGCCCAAAATAAAGGCACAAATGGAGGCAATGGAGCAAGCCGTAGCACGACAGATCGGTGATAGATCAGGGCGTGCAAGAATGAACGCTGATGGCACGCTGAGAGCCACATACCGCCCGAATTGTAATCTCATCATTACCGCCGAGGAATCATTTTCAAATGTGGGAGAGTCCGCTATAGCACGCTCTATCTCTGTTGAGCTAAAGCCCGGAGATGTGGATTTGTCAAAGTTGACCGAGGTACAGCAAAGAGCAACACACCTAAATCAATGTATGGGAGATTATATCCAGTGGGTAATTTCAAATTGGGAGAGTATCTCAGAACGTGCAAAGCCTATGTTTTTGGAGTTCAGAAACAAGGCTCAGAGCGGCGGTCACGGTCGGCTTGCCGAATGTGTGGCACATTTACAGATCGGTATTGTATCAATGTGCGAATGGTTACGGCACGAAAAAATTATCACCGATATTGAGGCTAACGCAATACAACGAAAATCGTGGGATATTTTTGTAGCACTTGCAGAGGCTCAAAATCGCCGCATTGCAGAGGAAAAGCCTGTAAAATTGTTTCTTGATGCTATTAAAGAAATGAGAGATAGAAAGACGATCAATATTTTTGATTTGGACAATCCCTCTCAAAACAGCAATATCAATGTAATAGGATACAGAGATAAAGATTTTTATTATTTCTATCCCGATAGCATTTACAGCGAGGTCAAGAAGTTTTATATTGCTCAGGATAAAAATTACCCACTCGGGAAAACCGCTCTTTTTCAACAGTTAGCCGATGACGGTTTAATAGAAAAAGACAAAGAGCAAAATACCAAAACAAAGCGAGTACAAGGCAAACGCCCACGCCTATTGTGGCTTAGAGCCGATGTGCTCAACGATAATGAAAGTGAGGAGGTTACATACAATGGGGAATAAAAAAGGTCACAGCGAGGCTCAGAGCCTCCCCGAAATGCTTGATACGATGAGCGAGGCAAAAGAACAGGCTTTGAGTACCCGGAGAGGGCAAAGCATTTATAAAAAGGAATCGGGAGAATATCAAGAGGAAAAGTTGAAAGATTTGATCGGCTTGAATCTCAACGAGTTGGGTGAGGTTGCAACAAAAGAGCGAATCGCCCTTGAGGATGTGAACGAGGTCAAAAAGCGTTCTGTTGTTTATCTGAGAGCGTGTCAAGAAACAGGCACATTTCCCTCATCGTTGGGGCTTGCACGTTCTCTCGGTTATTCTGACAGAGCCTTGAGGCATTGGAGAAGCAAACAGCCCAACACAGAAACGGCACAATGGCTTGAAATATTCAATGATATGTGTGCGGATATTCTCAGCCAATCGGCACTTAAAAATAACGCCAATAATATTATGGCAATTTTCCTCAATAAAGCATTGTATGAGATGCGTGAAACATCCGAATTGGTGGTTACTCCCAATGCGAGAGATATTGACACGGTTGATTATAGTGCGGAGGATATAAGAAAACGATATTTGACAGATATAAAGGAGGATGAGGAAAATAATGAAAAGACCGTTTTATATTGAGCTTGTAGAGCATAATTTCAGGTTAGCCGTTAGGCTGAGATATGAGCAAATACAAGGTGGAATGTCACAGCAATGGCATAGAAATACCACAAAATGGCTCAATACCCTCTCCACAGAGGATAGAGATATTATCGAGCATTTCTATACTTGCAATCAAACAATGTATAAATGCGTGAGTTACAAAATCAGACAAAGGCTTGAACAGTTAGCGGCAGATTATGCCATAGAGATGGAATTTATTTAATTTAGGAGGTACACAGATATGAAAAGACGAGATTTTTACAAAGGTATGATTGAGATCATCCAAGAGGGATTTGACACGTTGCAGAAAATTGATAAAGCGATCGCAGAGGCTAAGGCTGAGATTAGTTCCGGCAGATATTCTCAGGATGTTGTTAACGAGCTGAGAGAGAAAATAAATATCCTCTCCAAGCAGAGTGACGATGCAATCACAGCCACCCTCAAAACGCTCAGCAAGCATATTGATGTTATGCGTAGTTCTTTAGAGGATGAAATTGCTATGCGTGGATCTGATATTGTGGCTGATGCTGAATTGCTCAAGTACAATTTGGGCGAAAAAGAGCTTGTTTCTATCATTAACAGAAACGAAAACAATCCCACAATGGTACAGTTGGTTTTGTTGCACGCAAAGGAGAGAGGGATTGATTTAGGTGTTAGATTTTCGGGTAATGAGGTCGAATTGAACGCACTGAACAGCATTGAATATGCGGCACAAGTCACACTTAGAAATTACTCTCAAGCCGATATTTTTGAGGATCTGTTCGGAGCGGGATCGGAGATCGAGCAGTTGTTCAATACGATCGATCCTCCCCCTGCTGTTACTCTTTCCTATACCGATAATGTTATCGCTAACGCCGTTAGATTGCTGAGTGATAACAAGTGCCTCAATCCCGATATTCAAAGCGAGGTTATCAAGGAATTTGAAAATCGCCCCGCTGTTCTCTCTATCCTGAGAAATGCGGCGGTAAAAGGACATAATTTTGATGCAGTCGATGTGATCGATGCTTTAATCAAAAACGATAGCAACAGTAACGAGGAGGAATAATACAATGAATGTAAATGATTTTAGAGTATTTGACGAAATGTCAAAGAGTATTCAGAGATTGGGCGAAAAATGGAAAGCCGCCACAATGGATAAAAACGAGCGTACTACTTATGCCGGAGTTCAAAAGGAAATGCAGAGGCTCAAATTCTTTATCAGCAATGAGAGAGCGGAAATCGAACAACAGCTTAAACAGTTGGGCGATACTTGGTCAGCAAAAGTGATCGAGGAAAAGCGATACAAGCTCACAAAAGATTTTTCAACATTTACCACAGAGATTATTACCGCTCAAAAACAGGCTGTCAGAAATTTGGCTACTCATAAGAAAGAAAAGATCGCTGACATGTTAGCCACAGCACCGACAGAATCACAGCTCCATTTGCTTGAGGCTTTGAAAATGAGAGATGATATTGATACTGTAGAATTGAACAGCATTTTACCCACATTCTTTGATAATTATCAAGCAATGAAAGTATTACAGACGATCAGTAAAAAGAACGGTGTCACACTCTCAATGCCCTCTCAAATGGATTGCCGAGCAATGTTTGAAAATGTTGATAAGGTTACCGAGTACCTTTTAAGGGCTTGCGATGAGCTTGACAAGAGCAAAGATAAGAGTGATATGAGGTATCGAGCATTTTTCACAGTTAACAATGCAGAGCCGAACAAACAGTTTGACCCTTATTACTCTGAATTTATCGATATGTTTGATACCGTACCTCAGTTGCAGGATTGTAAGACAGCGAAAACAGAGTTAACGCCAACGGAAAGAATAAAGGTAGAGTATTACTACAGGGATTTACTCGGGCTTGATATGAGCAATGAGGCAAACAAAATTAAGGTACTAAAACGCACTCAAGAGGTGATCAGCAAGCACCCTGAAAGTGTCGAAATGCTCTCTGTTTCTCCCTATGCTGAGTACGTTCAAGAAATAATCGATATGAGTAGCCGAGGCACAGAGCAGTAATATAAAAAACGGTGCAATGGTTTGAGGTATTATTGCCCCACGCCATTGCACCTTATTTTTTCAGCCATCTAATAACCCCGATGATCAGACAAAGGACAAGAGGCACAGCAACAAGCCAAAATATAACGGGATGGTTAAATATCAGAAACAATGCACCACCAACAATGAATATAAATAATAGCATACCTGCTGTCATTACGCCGAGCCTCCATTCTTTGCCTGTTATCGAGTTTCCCAAGTGATAGTAAAACCTATTATATCAGCTATTTCTTTTACCTCACTATATTTGATAGTGCCCCGGGTCAGTTTGTTTGAAATGTTCTGAGGAGTTGTTTTCTCTCCCTCCGGGCGTGATTCATTCATTTTGGATACAATATCCACCAATGACCACCCCGAGGCGGCGATATATGATTTTATTTCATTTCTAATAGCATTATTATTCATTAGCATAATACCCCTACCTATTATAATACAGGTAGATTATAACACAAAAAACACTCAAATGCAACACTCTACACTATAATAAATAAAAATTTACAAATATTTAGAGAATTTCTCTTGACAATCGTTGCGTTATAGTGTATAATTAAACCATAGCAAAACGAAAGGAGCGTTTTAAGATGGCATCATACAGCCCGAGAAAAGATAAAAACGGACAAATAATCAGTTATCAAATAAAAGTTACTCGTGGCAGGGATAAGTTGACCGGGAAACAGTTGACACCATTTACTAAGACATACATACCGCCTGAGGGATGGAGCAAGAAAGCCGTTGAGAGGGATTTGATTAAGGTTATGGGCGAATTTGAGGCGGCGTGTAAGCGTGGGGAGGTTTTGACAAAAGAGCAAGAGCGAGAGAAAGCCTTGAGGGAGATCGAGGAGAAAAAACGCTTACAAGCGGAGGCAGAGCGTAAGCCCACGTTCAATAGGTACATTGATATTTTTATGAGGGAAAAATCAGCCTCATTTGCTCCCGGTACGCTTGAAAATTATCGCAATGTTTTGAAAAAGGCATCAGTTGTTTTCGGTGATCTGAAAATGGAGGAGATTGATTTCCTCAGGGTCAAGCAATATATCATTGATTTGCAGAATAATGGTACTAACGATTTTAACGGAAAGCCTCTTGCACATAAGACGATCATTAAGCATTATATCGTATTACACGCTCTCTTTGAAAATGCCGTTGAAAATGAGGTTATCCCCTTTAGCCCTATGCAAAATATGAAACGCCCTAAACCACGCAAAGACGAGGTAAGCAAAGAGGCGGTTGTCTATACCGAAAAGGAAATACAGTATATAATAGAGTGCCTAAATCAAGAGCCTTTGAAATGGAAAGCCCTGATAATGTTCGCTATTGACAGCGGTTGCCGCCGAGGTGAAATTATCGGGCTAAAATGGGAGGAAGTCGATTTTAGAACAGGCAGAGTAAATATTTGCCGTAATGCTCAATATACAGCCGGGAAAGGTACATATATCAGCACACCCAAGAGCCGCAAGAACAGAGTTATCTATTTGAATCGCCCTGTATTAGCGGTACTGTCAGAGTGGAAACGCCAACAGGCACTTTTACATTTTAGTCAGCGAATCCCCAATAATGGCTTTTGTTTCACTCAGGACAATGGACAAATGATGAATCCTCAAGCCCCCACCTCCTATTTGAGTAGGTTTGGCAAAAAGTACAATTTGCCCGGTATTCACCCACACGCTTTACGCCACACGATGGCTACGCTCAGCATTGCTAACGGTGCAGACATTGTAAGCATTAGCGAGAAATTAGGACACGCAGAGCCATCAATCACGTTAAACGTTTATAGCCACGCTAATGAGGAGGCTCAACAGCGAGCCAATGAAGTTTTGGCAGATGCCATATACAATAGAAAACAGGCATAGAGGGTAATATGAGCAGTATCGCCAATGAACAAAAGACACTTGATAGTGTCAAGGAACATCCTCTATCCGAAACAGCGACACATTACAGTCAATATCAGTATAACAAAATTTTTGATACAGGAAACAAGATGGGAGGTTAAAACAGTATGAAACATTTGGAGGAACAGGCATTACACCTAAAGCAGTTATTAAAGGTATTGTCTGCAACAGATCCCGAAAACGAAACAGCACTACAGGAAATGCCCGGAGCGTTGACGATCGCCGCCGAATTAGCAGAGCGGTTATATTGTGCCATCGTTGATGGAGAAAGCGAGGAAAAATAATGTTTTGGATTTTATGTATTATAGTCATTCCTTTTGTGGTATTGGCTGAGTTAGTCAAGAGAACGAAATAAACAAGATAACGCCCGGTGTAATAGCCGAGCGTTATTTTTATTTGTATAAGGTGGTTAAGGTTGGACTTTTGAGTCTGTTTTCCGTCTAAAAGGATTTTATATGGAATTTTCACATTTTTTATATTTGGTTTTGAATTAGATTATTTTGAGCAAATATTTTTTTCACCCCTGTTTTTTCAAGGAAAAACAAAGCGGCTCAGAGCGCAGGAAAAATCACCAATACTCACGCTCTCCGATCGGAACGGTACTGATTGAGTGGCGATGGCACTACAGAGGTACTGAGGTTATGTACCATTTTTTGCCTGTTGCATCGTTGTGTATTTGCTCATATTAGAGCGTATTTTATTCAAATTATAGTACGGTACTGTTGGTACTGCTTTTGAGAGCATAGGACATATATATTTTTACACAAACACAGCTTGAGAGCCGTATTCCGCTATGCCTGTTGATTTTTTGTTGATTTTTCGCCCTATCAAAGCAAAAGAAAAAGCCTGTAAATGCCCGAAAACCGAGCAAATACAAGGCTTTTTGTTTGTTTGTAATTATCTCTTCGAGAACTGAGGTGCACGACGAGCAGCCTTCAGACCGTACTTCTTTCTTTCCTTCATTCTGGGGTCACGAGTCAGGAATCCTGCCTTCTTCAGAGCGGGACGAAGGGTCTCGTCGCTCTTGATGAGGGCTCTTGCAACACCGTGACGGATTGCGCCTGCCTGACCGGAGATACCGCCGCCGTTTACAAGGCAGATGATATCGAACTTGCCGGTGGTGTGGGTCACACCGAAGGGCTGGTTTACGATCAGCTTCAGGGTCTCAAGACCGAAGTAATTGTCAATGTCTCTGCCGTTGATGGTGATCTTGCCGGTACCGGGAACAAGACGTACTCTTGCAACCGAACTCTTTCTTCTGCCCGTTCCGTAGAAATAGGGCTTAGCACTGGTATAAGTCATTGTCGTTTACTCCTTTCTTAGCCTTCGTATGCAACGGGCTTCTGAGCCTGCTGGTTGTGCTCGGGACCTGCGTAGACCTTCAGACGGGTCAGGCTCTTTGCGCCGATGGTGTTCTTGGGCAGCATGCCCTTCACAGCCATTTCAAGCACCTTCTCGGGCTTGTCTTCCATCAGCTGCTTTGCGGTAACGCTCTTCAGACCGCCGATGTAGCCGGAGTGGTGGTAGTAGACCTTCTGAGTCAGCTTCTTGCCGGTGAAGATCGCCTTTTCTGCATTGATGATGATCACGAATTCGCCGCAGTCAGCGTGGGGGGTGAATTCGGGTCTGTGCTTGCCTCTTAAAATGTTGGCAGCGAGAACAGCGGTCTTGCCGACGGGCTTGCCTGCCGCGTCCAGAACGTACCACTTGCGCTCGATGGTTTCTGCCTTAGCCATATAGGTAGACATTTCGGGATTCCTCCGTTATTTTTCTTCTTCGTATTTTTTGTCTTGTTTTTGACAGCCTGCATATTATAGCACGCCGACCCCCGTTTGTCAACAGTATTTTTCAAAAAAATCTCAAAAAATCGGTTTACACCTTTACTATCTCTTGAAATCTTGCAAAATCTCGTTTTTTCTCGTTTTTTCTCTTTTTGCAATTTTCAAATGATCCTTGTTTTTTGGGGGAAAGACACTCTTTTTCGCCCTTTTTTAAGGCAACTTTACAAAAAATCTTCCCCCGTACCCAAGCACGGGGGAAGGGAATATCTTTAAAAAAGCAAGCCGTTTTATCAGCCGTTGATAATGCCCTCGGTCACCTTTTCGGTGGGGGCGTTGGTCAGCTTTCCGCCTGCCGACGCGGTGATCTTACCGCCCGAAACGGTCAGTACGGTCGCCGCCTGCAGGCAGTCATCGCCCGCGGTCAGGGTCAGCTCGCCGCCCTCAACGGTGACGTAGCCCTTGCCCTCTTCCACCTCTTCGCTTGCCTTGATGGCGTCGTTTCCTGCCTTCACGGTGATCTTGCCGCTTGAAACGGTCACGCTCTCCTTGCCGCGGATGCCGGTGTTATAGGCTTCCAGGGTCAGGGTCACTTCCTTGATCTTGATGTCGTTCTTGCTGGAGATGCCGTTGTTGTAAAGGGCGGTGACCTTCAGGCTGCCGCTTCCGCGGATGGTCAGGTCGTCGTCGGAATAAATGGCGGCGTTGGGACCGTCAACTGCTGCGGAGGCAGGGTAGTCCACGCCGTCCTTCAAGTGGTTGGTGGTGCCTTCCTTTGCGGTGAGGAAGAGCTTGTCTGCGCTGTCGCAGAAGATCACGGGACCCACGGGATTGGTCAGCTCCACACCCGCAAGGATCAGCTCCACCTGCTCGCTCTTGTCAACGTTGACAACGATGCCGCAGGTCTCGCTCTTGCCCGTTAATTCGTAGCTTCCCGCCTTGGTGATGGTCAGAATGCCGTTTTCAAAGGTGGCACCGGTGGAGCCCACGTCCACGCTGCCGCCGTTGAAGGTGATGGCACCTGCGGGCAGATCGGGGTTGGGGTCGGTGACGGACTCGCCGGGAATGCTTTCGGGCGTGCTTTCGCCGGGAGCTGCTTTATCGTCGGTGGTGCCCTTGCTCGTGCATGCGCAGACCGTGAGGATCAGGGCAAAGACCAAGCATAGCAGGGAAAAGAAAGAGATAGAACGCTTCATAATCAGTATTTCCTTTCGGTGATTGCGGCAAAGGGCCGCTTACGTAGACAGTATAACATATCTATGTGAATACTTTGTGAACATACGGCAAAAAAGGGAAGGTTTTTCTGCGACGAAACGCTTTTCGTCGTTTTGACGAAATGAAGCCGAAGAGAGCGGCGAAAGCCGCTCAATATTTTTTTAAAAAACAAGAAAAAATTTCGTCAAATCCCTTTATTTTTATATAAATATATGATATAATATATGTACGGAAAGGGTGGAGCGAAAAGCACCGGCAGACCCTCCGTCCGATCCGAATTCACTTGTAAGGTGGGATCTCAATGAAAATCACATACGCATCGAAACGACAGGACGTGACTTCCGATTTCGTGGCAGCGGCAGAGCGTAAGCTGAAGAAGTTTGACAGATTCTTCAAGGAAGACGCAACGGCGCTGATCAAAACCGACAAGAAGAAAAACGGGGAAAGCGTGGAGCTGACCATTTCTTGCGGCGGAACGCTCTACCGTTCCGAAAAGCGCGCAGAGACCATGAACAACGCGCTGGATGAGACCATCGAGGCGATCCTTCGCCAGATCCGAAAGAACAAGACCCGTCTTGAAAAGAAGCTGAAGGAGGGGGCGTTTGTGCCCGTACCCGAGGAGGATGCGGCCGAGGAGGTGGAGGAGCACCCCGAGTTCAAGGTGCGCACCAAGTCCTTCCCCGTGAAGCCCATGTCCACCGAGGACGCCATTTTGCAGATGCTTCTCTTAGAGCACGACTTTTTCCTCTTCTGCAATCCCGACACGGGAGCGCTGAACGTGGTTTACCGCAGAGCAGACGGTGATTACGGTTTGATCGTGCCCGACTGACGTCTTGGCGGAAGATGCCTTTGAAGAAACGAGAATAAATGCCCGGTGGGGCAGAGCCGAAATGCTTCGGCTCTGCCCCACCTTTTTTGTTTTAGAACGAATTTGTGCAGTTTGCCCACTGAAAGAGAATAAAAAAAATGGTTTTTGTCGAAAAAGGTATTGCTTTTTTGTCGAAAAAGGTGTAAAATAAGGACGATTTTTTTTATTCTTTTTTATTTTACATTTTCGCTTTTCCTTGGAGGGCGGAAATGATGCGGAGGATCTTATGGAAGCCTTGGAACGGAAAATTCTGGAGTGCGGCACGGTGGCACCCGGCAACGTGTTGAAGGTCAACAGCTTTCTCAATCATCAGCTCGACGTGGCGTTTCTTTGCGAGATGGGTAAGGAGTTTCACCGCCTGTTTGAAAAAGAGGGCGTCAACAAGATCCTGACCATCGAGGCCTCGGGCATCGGCATTGCCTGCCTGACGGCACAGTATTTCGGCTGCAACGTGGTCTTTGCCAAGAAGAGCAGATCCAGCAATATCAGCAACGATCTGTATACCGCAAAGTCCTATTCCTACACCCACGGCACGGCAAACGACGTGATCGTGAGCAAGATCTTTTTAAACCCCGGCGACAGAGTTCTGATCATCGACGACTTCCTTGCCCACGGCTCGGCGCTTCTTGCCCTTATTGACATCGTGGAGCAGGCGGGGGCGACCGTGGTGGGCGCAGGTATCGCAATTGAGAAGGCGTACCAGGACGGCGGCAGGATCGTGCGCGAAAAGGGCTACAGAGTGGAGTCCCTTGCCCGCGTGGCATCCATGAGCGTGGAAGAGGGTGTGAAGTTCGTCCGCGACGAGGCTCTTTGATCTGATACATACGGAAACACCGTTTGTATATAAACATTTTTATTTTTGGAGGAACACAACTATGTTCAAGAAGGCATTATCTCTTGTTCTTACCCTTGCTATGGTCCTCTCCGCTTGCATGATTTTTGCATCCTGCCAGGGCGAAGAAGATCTGAAGGGTATGAGCGAATCCCCTCTGCCCGCTCCCGAGCTGACGGTGGATTTTGAAGTGAAGGACGATTTCAAGATCGGCTTCATCTTCCTGCACGACGAAAACTCTACCTACGACAAGAACTTCATCGACGCTGCGCAGAGCGTGAAGACCCTGCTGGGGCTGAGCGACGAGCAGGTTCTGATGAAGAAGAACGTTCCCGAGAGCAACGACTGCTACGAGGCAGCAGTTGACCTTGCAAACAAGGGCTGCGACGTGATCTTTGCAGACAGCTTCGGTCACGAGTCCTTCATTCTGCAGGCTGCAAAGGAATTCCCTAGCGTGCAGTTCTGCCACGCTACCGGTACCATGGCTCACACCGCTGAGCAGGCGAACTTCCACAACGCATTCGCTTCCATCTACGAAGGCAGATATCTTGCAGGTATCGCTGCAGGTCTGAAGCTCAACGAGATGATCGAGGCAAAGAAGATCACCCCTGAAGAGGCTGTAATGGGCTACGTTGGCGCATTCACCTACGCTGAGGTTATCTCCGGTCTGACCTCCTTCTATCTGGGTGCAAAGTCTGTTTGCCCCTCCGTGACCATGAAGGTTCAGTTCACCGGCTCCTGGTACGACGAGGGTCTGGAGAAGGAAGCAGCAGAGGCTCTTCTTTCCAAGGGCTGCGTTCTCATCAGCCAGCACGCTGACTCTATGGGCGCTCCCACCGCTTGCGAAGTAAAGGGCGTTCCCAACGTTTCCTACAACGGCAGCACCTATGCCGCTTGCCCCGAGACCTTTATCGTTTCTTCCGCGATCAACTGGGCTCCCTACTTCCTGCACATCATCAAGTGCGCCAACACCGATACTGCCATCGAGGCTGACTGGTGCGGCGGTATCGCAGAGGGCTCCGTGGTTCTGTCCGGCATCAACCTGGACGTTGCCGCTGAGGGCACCGAGAAGGCGATCAAGGACGCGATCGCAGGCTTCAAGGCAGGCACTCTGCACGTATTTGACGTGGCAAAGGACGATTTCATCACCGTTGAAGGCCAGAAGCTGACCGAGTACACGGCTGACGTTGACTATGACGAAGCCTTCACCAAGGATACTCAGGTTATCAAGGACGGCTACTTTGCAGAATCCGAGTTCCGTTCCGCTCCTTACTTCGATATCAACATCGACGGTATCGAGTTCCTCAACGCAAAGTATTAATCGCGTTATTCCGAAACAATCAAGGGGTTGCCCCGCTTTTTGCGGCGCAACCCCAAAGGCTTTTTAAAAGAAAACGGTCAACCCCCAAAAAAGCCCATTTGCGGGCGAAACTGCGCTTTTTGCGCAATTTTTCAGCTACAAACGGAGGTGCATCGTGAACAACGTTGCCGCAGTAGAACTTGTAAACGTGACCAAGACCTTCGGGTCGGTGGTTGCCAACAAAAACGTCAATATGGACGT